>CALWKH010000012.1 GCA_944381195.1 uncultured Clostridia bacterium | reverse complement strand
GTTCATTGAAGAGTCATCAATGAAGATGCGTGCTTCACTTAGATTTTTAACTTGTTCAAAAAGTCTGCGCCACTCTTTGTCATCAAGTTCAGCTTTCAAAGCACGCTCCATGCTAACTCGTGAAGCAGAACAAAGGGCACGCTGGGCAAGTTGCACTCGTGGCATTTCAAGTGAAAACACGGCACAACTTTTCTTTTCCTTTAAGGCAATGTTTAAAACAATGTTCATTGCAAGCGAAGTTTTACCAACACCTGGACGAGCAGCAAGCAAAATGAGGTCACTATTTTGCAGTCCGTTTGTAATTCGGTCAAGTGCGGCAAAACCAGTTGAAAGCCCTTGAAGTGCTTCGGGATTTTTCACAAGTTTGTTAAACTTGTCAATAACCTCAGTTAGACTGCCCTTGATGTGTTCCAGTTTGCTTTTGTCGTTTTTCTCGGCAACTCCATAGATTTCACTTTCAGCAAAAGCAAGCACATTTTCACTGCTGTCTGCATCATAGGCTTTATCAATGATTTTTTGGCTGGAACTGATAAGTTTTCGAAGCGTTGAATTGCGCTTAACTATGTTCATATATTGCACAAAATTTGCAGCACTGGGAACAATGTTTGTAAGGCTTGAAATATAACTTAGCCCCCCAACGCTTTCCAAAAGCCCGCTTCTTTCAAGTTCGTCAGGCAAAGAAACATAGTCAATTGTCTGCCCTGCCAGAAACAAATTCTGCATTGCACTGAAAATGCTTTTGTGTGAATCGGTGTAGAAATCGTCCACCGTCATTTCATTTAAAATGGTAACAGGTGCATCTTGGTCAATAAGCACACAACCAAGAACCGCTTGTTCTGCTTCAAGGCTGTGTGGAAGTTTTCTTGGTGCAATTTCCTTTGGCATTATGTTCACCTTCTTATTTTATTTTTTTCTTCTATTTTTTGGGTAATTCTTCTTTATCTTTGTAATTTTTTTAACCTGTGGCTGTTCTTGCTTATCTTCTTCTTGTTCCTGCTTTTCTTCAAAACTTTCTTGGCGTGCCTTGATTGCCTCGTCTTCTTTCTGCTTCACAAATTCTTCACGCTTTTTGGCTGTTCTTTGCTTTATTAGATAATCTACATACAGCGTGATGACATAGATTGCAATCAAAACAAGGCAGTTTATAACAATCAAAACAGGCATGGACAAAATATTATTAAGCAAAACATTGATTGCCACAAGAACTGGGATTGCAACCAAAACGGCAATTCCATATTTTTTTGCGTAACTATTGAGTTCTTTTCTGGTCATCTTGTTCTCCCATTTTGAAACATTGTATCACAAAAAAAACTCTTTTGCTATACTTTTTCTAAAAATTTTATAAATTATTTAACAGGAAAATTATTTCTATAAACTATATAAAACTTTCGCCTTAACAAGCAAAAAGCGTTAAAACAAGCAAAAAACAGCACAACAAAGCCTTTAACACCTTGACTTTTCCGCTTTAAAAGGTTAAAATTGAGTGTTAACTTATTAAAAAACATCTGTTAAGTTATCTAATTAACACAAAAGGAGATTTTTAAAATGCATTGGGCAGATGAAATAGCACACAGGCTTGTTGAAAAGCACCCAGACCTTGAATGCTTTACCTGTGCAAGCGGAATAAGTCCATCGGGACCTGTTCACATGGGAAACTTAAGAGAAGTTATCACAACATTTTTTGTGGCAAAGGGACTGCGTGACTTAGGCAAAAAAGTTAGATTTATTTACAGTTGGGACGACTATGATCGCCTTAGAAAAGTTCCAAACGGAGTTGATGAAAGTTTTTCAAAATATATTGGAATGCCATATACCAGCGTTCCAGACCCATTTGGCTGTCACAAAAGTTACGCTGAACATTTTGAAGCGCCATTCTTGGATGCCTTGAAAGAACTTGGAATTGAGGTTGAATTTTTATATCAAACAAAGCGTTACACCCGTGGTGATTACTCCAAAGGAATCATTGAAGCACAGCAAAAGCGCAAAGAGATATATGACATTCAATACAGCTTCAAAACACAAGAGGCAAACGAAGAAGACCGTGAACATTATTATCCAATCAACATCTATTGCGAAAAGTGTGGCAAAGACACAACAACAGTAACCTCACAAAACGAAGATGCCACTGTGCTTGAATATTCCTGCAAGTGCGGACATCAAGGAAAAATTGATTTGCACAAGGACCACAACTGCAAACTTCCTTGGAAGGTTGACTGGCCAATGCGTTGGAGAGAAGAGGGCGTTGTTTTTGAACCAGGTGGCAGAGACCATTCAAGTGAAGGTGGCAGTTATCAAGTGTCCAGTGTGATTGCCCGCAAAATTTTTGGCATTGAACCTCCAACCTATCAGATGTATGACTTTGTCCGCCTGAAAGGGCAAACCACAAAAATCAGCAGCAGCAAGGGAACTGAAATGCTTCCAGAAATTATGCTGAAAGTATATTCCCCTGAAATCATTCTTTGGCTTTACACCAGATTTTTGCCAGAAAAATCGTTTGACCTGGCTCTTGACAGTGATGTTCTTCGTGTTTATCACGAGTTTGACAGAATGTATGAAAAATATCGCAATGGTTCGGCTGATGAAATTGAAAAGCGAATTATGGAACTTTCTTTGGCAGGAAGACCAGCAGACTTTGAACCTGTTTCAGCAAGTTTGATTGCATCGTTTGCACCTATTGTTAACTTTGATATTGACCTTTTGGTTGATGTGATGAACAAGTGTGGTGAAAATGTAACTGTTGAGCGCGTGAAAGACAGGTTTGAAAGAATCAAATATTGGATGGAGCACTATTGCCCAGAACAGATTGTTCACCTTCTTGAAGAAAAGAATGTTGAATATTATAACAGCGTCAGTGATGAGCAAAAGTCTTGGGTGCGGGAACTTAAAAGTGCTATGCAAAAAGAAATGAGCATTGAGGAGATGCAAACTCTTCTTTATGACATTCCAAAAATTGACGGTCAACCAGACAAAGCAAGACAAAAACTCTTTTTTGAAACAGTCTATAATCTTTTGATTGGAAAGGAAAAAGGACCAAGACTCTATTTATTCTTGACCGCTGTTGACAGAAAGCAAATTTTAAAACTTTTAGATTTTGAATAAAAACACGCAAAATTTTAAATTTTAACACTAAAAACACAAATTTTTTGCAAAATTTTAATGTAATTTTTGCAAATAAAAACAAATTTTAAATATTTAATGAAAATAAAATTGGAGCAATTATGATTGATATAAATTTAATTAGAAACAACCGTGAACTTGTGAAAGAAAACATCAAAAAGAAATTTCAAGACCACAAGTTGAAACTTGTTGATGAAATTTATGAAGAAGACAAACGAGCAAAAGATTTAAAACAGCAGATTGACAGCCTTAGATTTAACCGCAACACTTTAAGCGACAAAATTGGCGCTCTTATGCGTGAAGGCAACAAACAAGAAGCGGAAAACATCAAAAACCAAGTTAAAAACACAAACCAAAAAATTGAAGAACTTGAAAATGAATATAACAATCTTGAAGAAAGCATAAAAGAAAAAATGATGGTCATTCCAAACATCATGGCAGATGATGTTCCAATTGGAAAAGATGACAGCGAAAATGTGGAAAGAGAGCAATTCTTAAAACAAACGGAATATCCATATGAAGTGCCATATCATGTTGAAATCATGGAAAAGATTGGCGGAATTGACATTGACAGCGCAAGAAAAACTTCTGGTCAAGGCTTTTACTATTTAACTGGCGACCTTGCAAGACTTCACTCTGCTTGCCTAAGTTATGCCAGAGACTTTATGATTGACCACGGGTTCACCTATGTTATTCCACCTTTTATGATTAGAAGTGATGTTGTAAAAGGTGTTATGAGTTTTGAAGAAATGGACGCCATGATGTATAAAATTGAGGGCGAAGACCTTTATCTTATTGGAACAAGTGAGCACAGCATGATTGGAAGATTTGCGGACACCATTTTGGATGAAAAGGAAATGCCACTTCTTCTCACAAGTTACTCCCCTTGTTTCAGAAAGGAAAAAGGCGCACACGGAATTGAGGAAAGAGGAACATATCGTGTTCACCAATTTGAAAAGCAAGAGATGATTGTAATTTGCAAACCAGAAGAAAGCAAAATGTGGTATGACAAACTTTGGAGACTCACTGTTGATATGTTTGTTAGCCTTGAAATTCCTGTTAGAACACTTGAATGTTGTTCTGGCGACCTTGCAGATTTGAAATACAAAAGCGTTGATGTTGAGGCGTGGAGTCCAAGACAGAAAAAATATTTTGAGGTTGGCAGTTGCAGTAACCTTACCGATGCGCAAGCAAGAAGGCTTGGCATAAGAATTAAAACAGAAAAAGGCAACATCTTTGCACACACCCTTAACAACACCATGCTTGCCTCCCCTCGTATGCTGATTGCATTTGTTGAAAACCACCTTAACCAAGATGGTTCAATCAATATTCCACCAGTGCTTCAAAAATATATGGGTGGCAAAACAAAAATTGAAGTTAAAAAATAATATAAGTCTTTAAAGGAAAAGTTAAAAAAATAATATCTTTTGTCTTCTAAATCAAAGTGAAAAACAAAAAGAGTTTTATTTATTTTTAAAAGGGTTTAATTTATTTTTAAACTCTTTTTTTATTTAAGGTAATATGAATAAAATCAAGTTAATATATATTTTTCAAATAATAAGAATTTACTCAAAGTAACAGATGTTTATTTAAGATAATAAGTATTTACTCAAAGTAATAAGATTTATTTGACCAAACTTCTTATAACATTTTTTCTATAATATTTTACAATTTTATTATAAACTCATTTAGTAACTAAAAATGCTCAAAACAATCTCTTTCGACGCTCAATTTAAAGTATGAGAATTTTTTATTAAAGAACCAACTAAAATACTAGGCATATTTGTTACATGAATATGTTGTAACACATTTTCCTGTAAAATGTTTAAAAATAATTTAATTTTTAAAAATTAACTTTAAGGGGAAATGTATGGAAGCCTTTATAGATAACTTAAAGGACTTAATTTTTAAATCGGGTCTTTCACTAAGAGAACTTGCAAAAGAAAGTGGAGTGTCTGCCATGCAACTTAGCAGATATCTTAGGGGCTTTGTTCCAACTGTGGATATAACACTGAAAATTGCGAAATATTTTGATTGCTCATTAGATTTTTTGTTTGGATTAACCGATGTTAAAAATAGCAAAAAATATAAAACCTATGATAAAGATATGTCTAAATTTGTTGATAGATATTTTGCATTGCTAGGTAAAAATAAAATCAGCCATTATACATTCATCAAAGACATCAATTTTGATGAAAGCATATTAAGGCACTGGAAGGCTGGCTCTGTTCCAAGACTTGATGTGATTTATTTTATAGCGAAAAATCTTAATGGTTCTATTGATGATTTAATTGGCAGGCATTAAATTTGGAAAACATTAAATAAATATAAATACAGTAAATATAGTAAATATATGTATAGATATAAAAGTATATAAAGTAAAAAATAAAAAAATGAAGTATTTTTAAAGTTTTAAGCAAAAGTTTTTATGCATATTTTTTAAAAGATTTTGTGATATATATAAATTTTTTAGCATTATTATAAATTTTGTTTATACACCTTTCATTATGTTATACAATTTTTAAAATATAGCAGTTTTTATTTGCTTTAAAATATAATTTTTATTATAATTTAATAAAGTTAAAACAAAAGAGAGATAAAAAATGGAGAAAGACAGCAAACTGCACGCAGGTCACTGGCAACGAGTGAGAGACAGAGCGCTTGCAACCGACACCGCAAAGTTTACAGATAAAGAAATGCTTGAACTAACATTGCAATATATTTTCACACGAGGTGATGTCAATGAAATTGCCTCTCGCCTTTTAGCAGAGTTCAAAAGTTATGCAAAAGTTTTAAACGCATCAAAAAGTGAACTGATGAAAATCAAAGGCATTGGAGAAACGGTTGCCGAGAAAATTGTTTTGCTTCCAAAAATTATCAACTTTTATAATGTATCAAACGCAAAGTTAGAAACAAATTTTATCACCTGTCCGCAACACTGTGTGCAACTGGCAAAAAGTTTTTTGAGTGGTCTCACCTTTGAACGCCTTTATATGTTCTGCATAAATAAAACTGGAAAACTCATCAAAGAAATTGTGCTTGGCGAAGGTGAAGATGCGTGTGTCAAACTTTCGGTGAACGAAATTGTTTTGCGCGCAAACGACAGCAAGGCATCACTTGTGGTTTTCGCACATAATCATCCAAGCGGAAAGGTTTTGCCAAGTTTGGAAGATATCAATTTCACGAAACGTGTATGCCAAGTTCTATATTTTTCTGGCATTGATGTTGTTGAACATGTTATCATTGGCAAAAATGATGACTATTATTCCTTTGCACAAAGTGGACTGATTGAAAAGTTTATAAACGATGTTAAAAAATTATAAATTTTTTAAGTTTATACAAATATCTATTTATAATAAAAACATACATAATCAATATAATCTCAAACAAACAACTTTGAAATAAAATTTTTAAAACAGAAAAATAAAAGATAGTGAAATAATTTACCCATAAAGTTAAAACACTATCTTTTTTTATTGTTAAAAAATTGACCGATAAAACAATTAATAGAAAAATTTTTGTTCATTTGTTTTATTTTTTATTATGTTTTTTATCTGCTTATTTTTTAAAAATTTCTTACTTGCTTAATTTTTTAAATTTTTTGCTTTATATATTTTTTGTTTGTTTATCTTTTGCATGTTTAATTTTTTTATTTATTATATTTTTTAATTGCTTAATTTTGTATTGGCTTATTGTTCTGATTATTTCATTTTTTATTTATTATATTTTTTGACTGCTTATTTTTATCATTTTATTTTTTATTAAATATTTTAATAAAAAATGCAAATTTTCCATTTTTGAACACTGTTTTTCACAAAATTTTTGATTTTTTAGTGGCAATTTTTGAAAAAATAAAATTTATAAAATATTTAACAATAAAAGGCATGCTTTTAGTCCACAATTTTTAAAACTAATATAAAAGGAACTTTGCTGTTTTTGTAAAGTTCCTTTTCTTGTTTTCTGTTGGTTTCAAACGATTGCAACCTTAATAAATTATTTTTAAATTAAAATAAAAATAGTGGAAGAAATTTATCTCCACTATTCTTTTACTATCTTTAAAATATGTTTTGATATCATGTTTTTTATGCTACATTTTATCTGGCGTTTTTATAACAAGAAGAGTTAAACACTTTCTCAAAATTTCTTTCACAATTTTTGTAAGAGCAACTTGTGCTTTTGTTAGTTTTGCATCATCTGTTATAATTCTGTTGTTATTATAAAACTTGTTATATTCCCCAGCCAAAGAAATTGCATAACGAGCAATGTAACTTGGTTCAAGGTCATTAAAGGCATCAACTAAAACTTGTGGAAATTTTTCAAGTTCCTTTGTTAGTTCAAAAGCATTTTTAATCAAAGAAAAGTCAACATCATTTAATTCAATATTTGCCTTTTCAACAACACTTCTGCATCTTGCGTGCGTGTATTGCAAATATGGCCCCGTTTCACCGTCAAAGTTGATTGCAGACTTAAAGTCAAAAACGCAATCTTTATTTGCCGTGGTTTTAAGCACTGAAAAGGTCAAAGCACCAATTCCAACGCTTTTTGCAAGTTCGTCAATGTTGTCCGCAATGGTTTGCCTTTCTTTTAAAACTTCTGTTGCGACACTGGTTGATTCTGCAAAAAGGTCTTTAATCAGTGCAACAGCACCTTTTCTGGAAGAAATTTTGCCGCCTGGCAAAGAAATCATGCCATAACTGGCGTGATGAACCTTGTCCATATAATCAAGTCCCAAAAGCCTTCCAATTTGAAAAATTTGTGAAAAATGTTGCTTTTGCTGAACTGCTGTCACATAGATAAGTTTGTCATATCTATATTCGTTATATCTTTCAATCAATAAACTTATATCTCTGGTTGCATAAAGGCTTGCACCATTTTTTTGCTTAACAATCACAACGCCAAGATTATACTTATTAAGGTCAACAATAAGCGCACCTTGGTCTTCTTTTGTGATTCCTTTTTCTTCAAGCATCTTTAAAGTTTTGTCGTTAAACTGCGCATAATAACTTTCGCCACGATAGTCGTCAAACTTAACTTCCAATTGCTCATAGATTTTATTTGCTTCATCAAGACTGATTTTAACGAACCAATCATAAAGTTCCTTTATTTGCTTGTCCCCTTGTTCAAGGCGCAAAAAGGTGTTTCTACATTCATCCAAGAGTTCTTCATTTTCTTCACATTCTTTGTTTACTCTTATATAAAGTTCTTGAAGAGCATCAACTCCCCGCAACTCAACATCTTCTTTATTCCCCCATTTGAGATATGCCGTTATCATTTTGCCAAACTGAGTGCCATAGTCACCAAGATAGTTGAGGCGTTTTACATTAAAGCCAAAGTTTTCATGAAGCCTTGAAAAACATTCTCCAAAAAGGGTGCTTCCAAGATGCCCAACATGTGGATTTTTCGCAACATTGATGGAACTAAATTCAATGAGTGCCAGTTTTCCTTGTCCAATGTTTTGCTTTCCGTAATTATCTAGATCATTAAAAATTTCGGTTAGAATTTTTGAAGTAAAGAAATCTTCATTAAGATAGATGTTCACATAGCCATTCACTGCCTCTGCTTTTTTAATGCAATCATGTTTAAGCGTGCTGACTATTTCTTCGGCGATTATGTTTGGACTTTTTCTGAAGGTTTTTGCAAATACAAAACAAGGAAGAGCAAAATCTCCCATCTCTTTGCTTGGAGGAACGGCAAGCAATTTTTCAACTTCCGCCTGCTCTACTTTGTCAATTTTTATTATTGAAACAACATAATCTTTTATGCTCATTTTTCTTCCTCTTGTTTGTTTTTTAGAATTATAAGTTTGTTAATTGCACGAGTTGTTGCAATAAACATGAAGTGATTATCTTTATCAAAATCAAAAAGTTCTCCTTTTTTGACAGCAATCACGGTGTCAAATTCCAGCCCCTTAGAGAGCGCAACAGGAACAACTTGCACTTGAGAACCAGCGGTGACATATGCGTTCTTAACAAAGGTCAATTTTTCTGGTGAAATAACCTTTATGAGTTCATCATAGATGTCACGAGCAACACTGGTGTCTCCTGTTATTATTCCTATTGTTGCTCCTCTTGCAATATTTTCTTCCAAAATGCTTAAAATTTGCCCTGCAATTGCATTATTATTGTCTGCAATTTGCATTTCTTCAACTGGATTATTATTTTTAAGTCTGAATGCATTGTGCCTTGGATTTCCCACCAGCCCGCTGGTGTATTCAACAATCTCTTCACTGCTTCGATAGGTTTTATCAAGTTCAAAATATTTTGCTTTACCCTTTGCAATTTCAAGGTTACAAATATCTTGCAAACTGTTAAGTTCGCCAAAAACTGTTTTTTGATTTATATCACCAAAAATTGAGAAAGTTGCATGCTTGAAAATTCTTAAAAGAAAATCAATAAATATAAGTGGATAGTCCTGCGCCTCGTCAAGCACAATGTGTCTTACATCAAGTTTTATGACAACATTTTGGCACATTTCCTTTAAAACACACATCAAAACAGCATCTTCAAAAGGAATTTTTTCGTCTATGTCAAGTGATTTAAACTTGAAATCTTTTAAGAACTTATCATAAAGGTTTTCAAGACGAACGGGACTGTTAAGTTTTTCATAAACTTGGGCAATAACCATTTCTTTTTTATCAAAGCCATCAATTCTGCATTTTTGGCAAATATGATTCACAATCAAAAGTGCCTTTTCTTTCAGTTTTGCGTGCTTAAAATCTTCTTTTAAAAGTTTGTTTAAACTATCTTTATCAAAAGTTTGTCCCTCAACATCAAAGCCGTCTTTGAATTCTAGGTTTGCATTGATTTCATCAAGCCAAGTTTGCATTTTTTCGCGCATAGAAAAAGCAAGTTTGGTTTCGATGTCCTTTCTCTGTTTTTCTTCAAGCATAACATATCTTGTGACAAATTCATCACCAGATTCAATTGCCTGATATGTTTTCAAAAATCTTTTAATAAACTTTGGAAAAGTTGCATTTCTGGTGTTTTCTTCGCCAAGTTCTGGAAGAACTTGACTTATATATGTTGAAAAAGCATCGTTTGGAGAAAACAGCAAAACATTTGCTGAACTTAGGTTTGGAAGCCTGTAAAGTGCATATGCAACACGGTGCAATGCAATGGTTGTTTTTCCGCACCCAGCATAGCCCTGCACAACAATGATATCGTCTTTTAGGTTTCTGATGATTTGATTTTGTTCTTTTTGAATGGTGCTTGCAATGTTTGCAAGTTGCTGACCTTTTGCCCTTGCTAAAACTTCTTGCAAAAAGGAATCAAAGATGTTGAGGTCAACATCAAAAATATTTCTAAGTTCTGCGTTTTCAATGTCATATTGCCTTTTTAAAAGCACATCTCCTTTGATTTCGCCATTAGGTGCAAGATAACTTGCCTGCCCTTTGCCCGCCTCATAGAAAAGTTCACTTATTGGGGCACGCCAGTCAATCACAAACAGCCTGTTATTGTTGTCAACAGACATGATGCCAATATAGAGTTTCATTGGCTCGTCATCATCTTCCGCCTTGAAATCAATGCGACCAAAATATGGTTTGTCTCTCACTCGCCTCAGTTTTTGCATCAAAACGATTTGGTCATCGGTAAAATCAAGAAGTTCATTAAGTTTGCTGTAGTTATCAATAAACTCAACTTCATCAAACTCTCTTAAATCACGAATATATTGCTTTTTAAGTTCGGTTGCCCATTTTTGCTGTTTCTCAACATTATCTTTAAGCCCCGAAATTCTGCTGTCAATTGCTTCAAGTGTTTTTTGAAGATAGTTTTGTTCTTCTTCCCAAACTTTGTTTTCCATATTATCTCCTGTGAGTTTTCCTCGCATATTGTTTATAACTTTTTTGTTTTCTATAATTAAATAACTTTTTTGTTTTTTATGATACAGTTTTTTTATTTTTGTAATGATATTACTTTTTAGTTTTTTTGTTTATAAACTTTTTTGTAATGATATAACTTTCAGATTGTTTTCTATAATGATACAACTTTTCTATTATACAACAAATCATAACTGCTTTTATTCTTTACATAATCATTTTTTTGTATAACAAAATCAGCATTTAAAAAATTAACTTTTTTTATTTTTTTCTTTTTTTTTTTTAACTGCATAAAGAATTGCCTTATAGATTTCCATAACTGGAATTATGATGAGGCTTAAGCCCAGAACAATCAGCCACTGATTTACGTTTAAAGGTGTAAGCCCAAACACGCCAGCAACTGCTGGAATTGATATCACAAGAATGTTCAGCGCAAGCCCAACCAAGAATGCCACCCAAATGAGATAGTTCTTAAATGGGTTTGACCTGAAAATTGAGTGTGATGTTCGAACATTGAAGATGTGAAACAGTTGTGACACCGAAAGCACCGAAAATGCCATTGTGGTTGCAAGGGTGTTATCACCTGTTAAATTCATAGTGATTGCAAAAGTTCCAACAACAATTATGGTTTGGGTGATGATTTGCACCACCATGCTCTGCCAAATTCCTCCAGCAAAAATGTTCTCTTTTTTCTTCCGTGGCTTTCTGTCCATGATGTCTTTTTCGCTTTCCTCCACGCTGAGAGCAATTGCAGGAAGTGAGTCGCTTATTAGGTTTATGAACAGAATTTGCAGTGGAAGCAAGAAGGAAAGATGTGGGAAAGCAATGGTTGCAATAAGTAAACTCATCACTTCAACAAAGTTTGTTCCAAACAAGAACTGAATAACTTTTTGAATGTTTTGATATATCTTACGCCCTTCTTTTACCGCAACAATAATGGTTGCAAAATTGTCGTCAGTGAGCACCATATCTGCAACATTCTTGGTAACCTCGGTTCCAGTTATGCCCATTCCAACACCAATATCAGCACGCTTGATGCTTGGTGCATCATTAACACCATCACCAGTCATGGCAACAACTTTTCCAAGTTTCTGCCAAGTTTCTACAATTCGAACCTTGTTTTCTGGGCTAACTCTTGCATATACAGACACTTTGTCAATGATTTTCAAAAACTGTTTGTCTGTCATTCTGTCAAGTTCTTTTCCTGTTAAAATCATGGAATCTTTTGTCCAAATACCAACCTCTTTTGCAATTTGTTTTGCTGTGATTGCGTGGTCGCCCGTTATCATAACAGGAATCATGCCAGCATTTCGGCACACTTTAACCGCCTTATAGGTTGATTCTCTTGGTGGGTCTTGCATTCCAACAAAGCCAAGAAAAATCATGTCTTGCTCATCGTCAAAGGTATATTTTTCGTTCTTCTTTTCCTTGTAACTCATTGCAAGCACACGCCAACCCTTACCCGCCATTTTGTTGACTGCTTTTAAGATGTCTTGCTTTATTTCATCGGTAAGTTTTTTCACCTTGCCGTCAATTAAAATGCGTGAACATCTTGAAAGCAAAACATCGTGCGCACCTTTTGTGTAGGCAATGACTTCTTTTCCAACCTTGTTAAAAGTTGTCATAAGTTTTCTGTTTGAGTCAAACGGAAGTTCGGCAACTCGTGGAAATTGCTTTTCTGCATTGATTTTATTAAAAGAAAATTCCATGCAATATTCCACCAATGCAACTTCGGTTGGGTCTCCAAGAACAGCATCTTTCTTTATTGCACAATCGTTGCAAAGTTGCAAGCAATTCATAAAGTGTTTATTTTCAACAGCATCGGCAATGCTATGCAAAATTTTTCCGTTAAGCCAAATACCTTGCACCTGCATTTTGTTTTGTGTGAGTGTTCCAGTTTTATCACTGCAAATAACCTCACAAGAACCCAGTGTTTCAACAGCATGAAGTTTTCTTATGATTGCATTTTTCTTGCTCATGCGAGAAACACCCAGTGCCATGATGATTGTTATAACCGCTGGCAAACTTTCTGGAATTGCAGCAACGGCAATTGCAATTGCAATCATCAGTGGTTTGACAAAATCGTGATTTGGGTCAGTGCAGATGTTGATTATAAAAATCACAACAGCAACAACAAGCACGCAGACAGTGATGAACTTTCCAAGCCAGCCAAGTTTTTCTTGAAGTGGCGTTTTTTCATCCTCAGACTTATTAAGAAGCCCAGCAATTTTTCCAATTTCGGTGCTCATTCCTGTGGCAACAACCACACCCAAGCCACGCCCATAGGTTATTACCGAGTTTGAGTGAACCATGTTTGTGCGGTCAGCAATTAAAGTTTCTTTTGCAAGTTTTTCGTCTGCAATCTTGATTATTTCAGTGGTTTCACCAGTAAGCGAACTTTCGTCACATTTAAGGCTTGCGCTTTCAATCAAAAGCATATCAGCACAAGCAATGTCGCCCGCTTCCAGCATCACAATGTCGCCAACAACAACCTCGGTTGTTAAAACCTTGCAAACAACGCCCCCGCGGATGACCTTGACATATGGCTCACTGCTTTTTTTAAGTTTTTCAAGTGAAGTTTCCGCCTTGTCTTCCTGCACAAAGCCAATGATTGCGTTTAAAAGAACAATTAAAAGAATTATTGCAACATCAATCAAGTCAGCATAGTTTTTTTCAACAATCGCAACCACTGCGCTGACAATTCCTGCAACCAGCAAAATGATTATCATCAAATCGCAAAACTGCTTGAAAAACATTTTAAGTTTGCTGTTTTTCTTTGTTTTTTCAAGTTCGTTTTTGCCATATTTGTTCAGCCTCTTTTTTGCCTCTTGGTCAGTTAATCCGTCTTTACCTGTTTGAAGCAAGGAAAAAACCTGAGGAATGCTCATGGTATAAGGCGCAAAATTGTTCTCTTTTGGCTTTTCTGGAGCTTTTTTTTCGGTTGTTTTCTTCATAATAGTTTATTATAACAAAATTTTACTAAAAATTACAATAAAAATGAGGCATAATTTTTAAAAAAATTGCTTTTATTTTGCTAGACAAAAAATTATCCTTGTTTTATAATTTTAATATACTAAAAAAAGGACTTAAAAAATGAAATTAGGAGTTGTTGGTCTGCCAAATGTTGGAAAAAGCACTTTGTTTAATGCGCTAACAAACGCAGGAGCGCAAAGTGCAAACTATCCATTTTGCACCATTGAGCCAAATGTTGGAATGGTAAGCGTTCCAGATGAAAGGCTTGAAAAGTTGGCAGAAATGTATCACACGCAAAAAATCACGCCTGCTACCATTGAATTTGTTGATATTGCAGGGCTTGTCAAAGGCGCTTCCGCTGGCGAGGGGCTTGGAAACAAGTTTTTAAGCCATATTCGAGAAGTTGATGCAATCATTCATGTTGTAAGGTGTTTTGAAAACCCAAACATCATTCATGTTGAAGGAAGTGTCAACCCACTTCGAGACATTGAAACAATCAATCTTGAACTCATCCTTGCCGACATTGAAACAGTTGAAAAGCGCATTGCAAAGGTTGAAAGACAGGCTCGTTCGGGAGACAAACAGGCAAAACTGCAAAATGATGTTCTTCATCAACTGAAAGACCATCTTTTGAAAAATCAGCCTGCCCGCACCTTTGAAACGGACAAAGACGGAAAACAAGTTGTTGACGAGTGCTTTTTGTTAAGCAACAAGCCAGTTATATATCTTTGCAACTGTTCGCCTGAAGGATTGAAAGAAAATGATGAAAACATTGCAAAAATCAGGGAACTTGCAAACAAAGAAAATGCAACAGTTTTAAAACTTTGCGCCGAGGTTGAAGAAGAACTTGCTTCGCTTAGTGGCGAAGAACTTGAAGAGTTTAAAAAAGAGTTTGGCATTGAAGAACTTGGTTTGCCTCGCCTTATAAAAGAAAGTTACAAACTTTTGGGGCTAATCAGTTTTCTGACCGCTGGCGAGAAAGAAGTGCGTGCTTGGACAATCAAAAAAGGCACAAAAGCACCACAGGCTGCGGGAGTTATTCACACCGACTTTGAAAAAGGCTTTATCAAGGCAGAGGTTGTGAAATATCAAGATTTGATTGATGCACAGAACTATTTGGTTGCAAAAGAGCAAGGAAAAGTTAGACTTGAAGGAAAAGACTATGTTGTGCAAGACGGCGATGTTATGCTTTTTAAATTTAATGTTTAGGAGATAAGGTTATGAGAGAAGATTATGAAGAAATTGCAAAGGTAATTGGAACAAACTATGACAAACTGCAAGGAAAGTTGGAGGAATTTAACACTGGCGCAAAGCCACTTGGAGAGAATAACCAAGAAAAAATCAGGAAATTTATGCATCAACTCTATGGAAACTATAACTCTTGGGTGGCAGACCGAATTGTGCGATACAGTGAAGAGGGAACAGACTTAAAAAACATTGAAGATGACCTTGAAAAAGGAACTGAGCATTTTGGTGGGCAAAGTTACCAAAAAGTTAAACAAGGCATAAGCAGAGCGGTTTCTGGCTTTATTAAAAAGAATGAATTTGATAAAAGAGAACGAGTTGAGCAAACTTTCTATGATGCTTCGGCAAATGTGCTTAGTAGAAGCAAAGAGTCTGCAATCACGCTGAACACACAAATCAATGGTGCAAAAAAAGAAAAAGTCAGCGTTTTGGGTTAAAAAGCAAACTTGCAAGAGTTTGCTTTTTTAAAATCTTCTATTTTATAATTTTAAAGTTTATATAAAAATAATTTAACTGATTTTAAACAATCAACCAAAAAGGAATAAATTTAATGAAAAGATATGATGTAGTGGAACTTGTTAATGGTCAAGACCATTTGGACAAAAACCTGCAAAAAGGCATGACAGGAATTATTATGAACCTTGATTTTGAATTTGCAGATGTGATGTTTTTTAACCCACAAAATGTTGGTGAATTTGCTTTAATTAAAGTTAAATTGAAAGATTTAAAACAGGAAGATTACAGACTTCCAAATGAAATTATAACTGAAATTTCTCAAAAAACTGAAATGCTTATGCATAAAGCAAAAGATAAACTTAGCCCAGTTTTAGTGAAAGAATATGATTTGGTTGAACTTTTGGTTGAAGATGAAAAATATGCTAGATTTGGAATTCACAAGGGCGACACAGGTTGTGTGATGGAAAATAATGCTGTGCAAGATTTTATTGAAGTTGATTTTTCTGGCATAGACGAAAATGGAAATTTTTTTGGAGATTGCATCTCTGTTAAAATTGAAGATATAAAAGTGATATAATTCTATCAGTTTATCTGTGTTTTAAGTGCAAAAAAATCTTTATAGATAAAAATGAACAATTTTTTATAAGGAGTCATTGATATATCTCAGCATCGAACAACCTTTGTGGGCAAAATTGGTGCAGGGGCTTGCACGCTTTTAAAGCGTGCCAATGTGCATTTTTCCAAAATGCACATTGCGAACACCCGTTCGCAAAGCCCCTGCACCTTTTCTCACTCTGTAACACACTCACTTAATATTTTTGGTTGTTCTACCATTTTTATTAAGTATATTATAATATCAAAAAATCAAAAAAATTGCCTAACTTATATAAGATATTTTATCTGTTTCCTTATATTTTTTCTAATATGTTCATAATTTTGTCAGTTTATTATTCATCTCTCTTTTTAAGTCCACATGGTGCCAAGATAGGTCAAGAACAGAAATACTCTCAACTTAATTTACAGCAACAAAGCAGGTCAAAGAATTTCATGTTTTTTGTTCTTCCAACTTTTTTGGAGCAACAGTTGGGTTAAAGGGCTTTATTATTTTTCACTCTCCAACCTGTTTGGAGCCATGAATGAGTCAAGGGGCTTTGCTCCTTGCGGGAGTGGGTGGAACCCACATATAAAACAACGAACCAACAAAAAATTGAACAGCAATAGCAAAAAAATTTATTTTAAAAATATATTTCAAAAAATTGAACGGTGCCAAATGAAAAAATTTTTATTTATATAAAAATTATAAATTATGAACACAAAAAGGAGCATTTGCTCCTTTTTTGATTTTATTTTATTTTTATATTAATTTTAAATCATTAATTTTATGCGGGCTTTGCAACATACTTTAAAGTTGGGTATTGCCCACTTGCAAAGTTCCACCATGTGCTTGATAGGTTCATGCTTGGGGTTGTGCCTTGCATTTGTGCGGTGCTTAAGCCATAGCACTGATAGCCCTGCCCACCTGTTCCACCTGTTATCAAAACTCCTGAGGTGGTGTTGTTGTAATAGCAGAACATTGCGCTTGACGATAAGTCAAGGTTTCCAAAGGCTCCGCCACGTGTCCCGTTGCCAGAAATTGCACCAGTTGAGAACACACTTGAAATGATTGTTCTTTGATTTGTCTGCCCAACAATTCCGCCTGCAAGGGTTGTTCCAGACACAGAACCTGTGTTATAGGCATTTGTGATTGACGAAGTTTCAAGAGAGCCCGCAAGTCCTCCACTTGTGCCTCCGCTGATGTTTGCACTGTTATAACTTGAAATGATGTTGTTAAAACTTCCGTTTCCAATCATTCCGCCAGCATAGGTTGAGCCAGTGATTGTTCCGCTTGTGATATTGGAGTTTGAAATTTGGTTATAGTCCCCTGTTCCAATCATTCCACCTGCATTTGTGCCAGTCACTGTTCCCGATGCGGTGCAAGCGGTGATTTGCGTGAAGTTTGCACTTCCCGCAAGCAAGCCAGCATTCGTGCCACTCATGCTGGCAGAAATGTTGATGTTTTTCAAAATTGAGTTTGTGATATTGCCAAACAGCCCCACATATGCGCCACCTGAATAATTTATGTTCGTTATTGTGTGTCCGCCTCCGTCATAGAAATAGACTTGTGCGGTGGATGTCATGTTGATTGGCGCAAATTCAGTGTCTGCCATGTCTATGTTTTCAGTTTGCAAATAAAATTTTCCAGCGGCGGCTTCGGCATTTGCGCTAAGCCACGCCAACTTTGCCGCCGTGTCGATAATATATGGGTTATCTTGGCTGTTTGGCTTGGTGCTGTCTTGAAGTGTTGGTTCAGACCCACTTGTTGCCGCCTGCGCGGCAGAGTTTAGATTAAGGTGAAGCGCAGGACGCACGGCGTAAGAACTGCGAACATTGCCATAAAGGCTGCCGGAGCCCGACGCAGCAAGAGCATATGCATTGTCGGCAAAATTGAAGTAGCCGGAACGCAGCCAGGAACGATCCCGAACATATGTTCCGTAGTTACTATTGCTGCTGCCCACGCCAGTGTTTATCTGATCATCGGTGCCAGAATTATTTTGTCTTTGATAAGATGATACTTCCCATAAGCCTGTTCCGTCTGTTCCATTCCCTGCTTCTGCCATACTTGGTAGCCATATGTAGTTATTAGCCCAGTCTGTGTAATGCCCTTTGCTTGATAAGGTTGATGCACTTCCGTAGGTTGATGTTGTATACCAATTCGTTGTTCCTGCTGGTGTTCCCCATGCATCATTTCCGTATGTGTATGAACAGCCTTGTGCATAAGCATTCTCTGTTTCTTGCCATGATACCACATTTGGTTTTACTAGATAGTCTGTTACACTCCCTGCTACGCTATCCATGGTATAGATTGCAAAAACACTGTTGCTGTTTTGTCCTACATTGCTTGTTAATGTTGCCGTTGATGTGCTACTTGTTCCTGATACTGATGTTACATAACTTCCACCATTATTTAAGGTTACTGCGTTGATATAACTTGTCCCATACATGTTTGTTGGATAATTTATTTGATAATAACTGTTATATATATCATTTGACCAGTCGGAATACAACGCTCCGTTCACAAAACCATAGAGTGTGCCTTCATTTGCTTGC
>CALWKH010000011.1 GCA_944381195.1 uncultured Clostridia bacterium | reverse complement strand
AAGTTGAAAAAATGAAGAAGAAATTAAAAGAAAAATAAATTTAATTTTCTATTAAAAAGCACTTTAAAAATGAACTAACATCAAAAGTTAGATATTTTTGAGGTGCTTTTTGTTATTAAAGAATAATATAATCTTAAAAAAGTAAATTATTTTTAGAGTAAAAATTTTTTTAAAAAAAATGAATAAATACTTAATACATTATTAGTGTGCATATTGAAGCCAGTTGCTATAAGTCAAAATAAAAAAGCGTTTTTATATAAATTTTTTAAAACATTAACTCGCCAGCCACAACAACTTGACAATCACTTTTCATTTTTATATAATGCTCACAAGGAGATTTTTATGACAAAGCAAGAATTTTTAAGCGAGTTTATAAGTGAAATTCAATCTCTTTTAGAAAATGAAGAACTCATTGAATATTGCAAAAAAGTTAAAAGAAGTAAGTTTTTTGACGAAGATTTTGATGTTGCTTTGGAAATTTCTAAAATAGATATTTCAAAAATAAAAGTTGACAAATCTTTGATTGCAAACCAAAGACCTTTTTCTCAAGAGCAGATGAAAAAAGAGGGAGGACAGTTTTTTGAATATCTAGACAGCCTTTATCCAAAAGATTTTTCATTAGCAAAACTTTATCAAAAAAATTTGCAGTTTCTTGAAATGGACAAAAACCCTGATGGCAGGCGTTCTTACTGTTCGGCTCACACTGATGAAAATGGAAATTTGGTTCAAAAGATATATGTTAACTGCGAAGATAGAATAGGTGATCTGCCAAACATGATTCATGAATTTGGGCACTCTTTTTGTGATACTCTTGCGCCAAGTGTTGTGAATAATCAAAGAACCACTGAAATTCCAACTTTAATTTTAGACCGAATTTCACCAATTTATTTAGCAGATAAGCACCCAGCAATAAAGAAAAATTTAATTGAAAACAGAGTTTTTAAAAATGTCCAACAGGTAAGAAAAGCGGTTGAATGTGTGGCTGATGGCGTGCTTGTGAATGTTTTGTCTGGGAGTCAAAGCCTTGAAGACGCATTAAAAGATAACAAAGATTTAATTAAAAAATATCCAGATTTTTTCCTTTCCAGCGCACATAAGTTTAACAGGGACAACAAACCAACAATAATGCGTGAAATTTCCTATCTTTTTCCAGAAATGATTGCTCAGCAAATGCAAATTCGCTTTGAGCAAGAACCAGAGCATATGGTAGAGCAGTTAAAAACACTCATCAAGCACAATAAAGAGTGGGATGAACAGCAGGTGGCAGAATATCTTAATCTTGGAAACAAGCGTGAAATTGTGGAAAACTATGCGCAAAATTTTGATAAAGAGATAAAAAGCCTTGAAAAAAGCAGGGGAAAAGGGAAACTTAAAAGTTTATTTAATCTTTAACTTGTAAATGACAATTCTTTATTTGAAGATGGTTTTAAATTGCCTATGAAAATAAATTTTATCAAATAAAAAAGCTTTAAATTTGCACCTCCAAAAGAGTCTAACTTTTGAAGTTCACCCCATACATTATTTTGTCATTTTATTATGAATTTTGTATTAAATTCTGCTTTGTCCAACTTTGCAATAAAATCAAGTTTTTTATCAATAACTTTTTATTTTAAATAAATTTATTTTTTCTAGTTAATTTCGTTTGCTAAAAGAAAATAATTGTGCTATACTCTTTTGAAAGGGGAAGGGATATGCGAAAACTGGGTATGGATTTTGGTGATTCAAAAATTGGTTTTGCAATCAGCGACCCTTTGGGAATTTTTGCAAGTGGCATTGAAACCTATAAGCGAAAAAACCTAGAGCAAGATATTGCGCATATTTGTTCTTTAATTGAAGAATATAATGTTGATACTCTTGTTGTTGGGCTTCCGCTTAATATGGATGGAACAAGTGGCGACCGTGTTGAGCGCACAAAAGAGTTTTGCGCAGAGTTATCTAAGAAAACAGACATAAAAATTGTCTACAGTGATGAAAGATTGACAACGGTTATGGCTGAAAAAATGCTGATTTCAAACAATGTTAGGCGTGAAGACCGAAAAAAAGTTATCGATAAGGTTGCTGCAACTGTTATTTTGCAAAACTTTTTAGATAGGAAATAAAATTAAAGGAGATATAAAATGAGTAAAGAAGAAAATTCAATTGAAAGGCTTTTAGATGTTGACGACAACGAGCCAATTACTCTTTATGATGAGCAGGATAATGGGGTAAAATTTGAGCAAATTGCTTTGATTCCATATCAAGAAAAACTTTATGCAATGTTAAAGCCAATTGACAAAATGGAAGGCGTTGCAGATGATGAGGCTGTGATTTTTGTCTTCGAAGATGACTCAAATGGTGGTGACCAATTTTTGCGTGTTGTTAATGATGATAAAATCATTGACGAAGTGTTTGCAATCTATCTTGACCTTATAAAAGAAGAGCAACAACCACATGAGCATGAAGAAGAGGAAGAAAAGCCAGCAGACGAAAGCAAAGCAAAAAAATCTGCTTCAAAATCAACTGCAAAATCAGCTGAAAAGAAAACCACAGCAAAGAAACCTGCTGAAAAGAAAACTTCAACAAAAAAGGCTGAAAGCAAGCCAGCGGCCAAAAAGACCACAGCAAAGAAATAAAAAGTTTTTAAAAGCGCACACATTGTGCGTTTTTTTCAATACTTTTTATTTTTATCGTTAACAAAAAGGGCTTTCATTAGAAACAACCTTTAAATTTACTAAATCCTTATTTTTATTTTGAAAATTTCTTGACATTTGCACCACCTTCAATTATAATAGAATTGTCCCCTCGAGGTCTTAAATGACAGAACCGCATTGCAGTAGGTTCCAGATGAAGAAGACCGGGACATTAGGGCTAGTCTTCATCAAAGCACCACAAATGTGGTGTTTTTTCTTTTTACTTAAAAAATATGAAAAATATCTGCATTAAGACTTGCAATTTGTTTGAAAAAGTGATAAAATCTTTTCGTTGAAATACGCACCACTGGTTATTTGCGTGTAGTTGCCTTAAATTTTAAGGTTGCACAATGAGTTTTAACATCAGTGGGAGGACTAACAAAATAACAGAAAAGGAGAATCAAAAAATGTCAGTAATTTCAATAAAACAATTGCTCGAAGCAGGCGTTCAATTTGGTCATCCAACAAGACAATGGAACCCTAAAATGAAGCAATACATCTTTATAGCGCGCAATGACACTCATATCATTGACCTTGAACAAACTGTTGTTCTTGCTGAAAAGGCATACAACTTTGTTTGCGAAAATGTTAAACAAGGAAAAACAGTTTTGTTTGTTGGAACAAAGAAACAAGCAAGTGAAGCAATCAAAGAAGAGGCTGAACGCTGTGGAATGTTCTATGTGAACACCCGTTGGCTTGGTGGAACACTTACAAACTTTAAGACAATTCGTCAAAGAATTGAAAGACTTAACAAACTTAATCAAATGGAAAAGACAGGTGAGTTTGAGTTTTTCCCAAAGAAAGAAGTAATCAAACTTCGTGCTGAGCGTGACAAACTTGAACGCAACCTTGGTGGAATCAAAGACATGACTTCACTTCCAGGAATAATTTTTGTTGTTGACCTCAAGAAAGAACACATTGCTCTCAAAGAGGCAAGAACACTTGGAATTCCAATTGTTGGACTTGTTGACACCAACTGCGACCCAGAACTTGTTGATGTTGTAATTCCAGGAAACGATGACGCAATTCGTTCTGTAAAACTTATTGCACAACTTATTGCAAATGCAGTAATTGAAGCAAAGACAGGAGAAAGTTTCTCTGTTGCCGAAGAAGATGACATAACACCAGAAGAACTTCAAGCAGCAATGGGACAAAAGGAAACAAAAAGAGTTTTCAAGAAACAAGACAAAGAGGCTGAACAAAAAGAAGAAGTAAAAGAAGAAAAGCCAGCAGAAGAAGCAAAAGAGGCTGAGGCTCCAACAGAGGAAAAGACAGAAGAAAAGAAAGAAACAAAGAAAAAAGTGGCAAAAGCAAAGACCACAAAATCTGAATAATTTATAAAAAAAGGAGATTGAAAATGGCTGTAACAGCAAAAGACATAACCGAATTAAGACAAAGAACTCAGGCAGGAATGCTTGATTGTAAGAACGCTTTGGAAGCAACAAACGGAGACATGGACAAGGCAGCAGAATGGCTAAGAGAGAAAGGAATGGCTTCAGCGGCAAAAAAAGAGGGAAGAATTGCTGCGGAGGGTAAAGTTGAAAGTTACATTCACCTTGGCGGGAAAATTGGTGTTTTGGTTGAAGTTAACTGTGAAACAGACTTTGTTGCAAAAAGTGATGCTTTTAACGAGTTTGTTCACAACATTGCACTTCAAATTGCAGCAAGCAAACCACTTTTTATAAGCGAAGCAGATGTTGACCAAAAATCACTTGAAGCAGAGCGTAAAATTTTCCTTGCTCAAACACAAAACGAAGGAAAACCAGCAAACGTTGCAGAAAAAATCGTTGAAGGCAGAATTAAGAAATATTTGCAAGAAGTTTGTCTTCTTGACCAAGTTTATTTTCGGGAAGGAACAAAAACAATAAATGACTACCTTAAAGAAACCATTGGGAAGATTGGGGAAAAGATAACAATAAGACGCTTTGTTCGCTATGAAATGGGCGAAGGATTGCAGAAAAAAGAAGAGAATTTTGCAGATGAAATTCAAAAACAGATTGACAAACAAAAGGCTTCTGCATAAAAAAACAAAAAATGCCTATTAATAGGCATTTTTTATTTGCCAAAATGAGAAAATTATTGTAAAATAATATTTATTACATTATAAAGAGGTGAAAAAATGTTTACAAATCAGGAAGATAAAACGCTTTATGAAAATTTAAAAAAGCATCTTGATGGCAACTATGACCATTTTCTAAGTGAGCTTGGTTCTGTTAGGGCTGGAAGAGCAAATCCAAGACTTTTGGATAAAATTATGATTGACTACTACGGCACACTCACTCCACTTAACAAAATGGCAAACATATCAGCGCCAGACCCAAGAACAATTCTCATAAGTCTTTGGGATATCAGTATGCTTCGAGAAGTTTTGAAAGCAATTCAAACAAGTGATCTTGGCTTTAATCCAAGTGATGATGGAAAAGTGATAAGACTCTATGTTCCAGCGCCAACCGAAGAACGCCGTTTGGAACTTGTTAAAATGGTTCGTAAGTTTGCAGAAGACACCAGAATCAACATGAGAAATGGGCGTCGTGAAGCGCTTGACCAATTCAAAGATTTAAAGAAAAAGTCAATTATCACTGAGGACGATTTGGCTGTTGCTGAAAAAGAGGTTCAAAAGATTTTGAACTCCTATACCGACAAGGTTGACCAAACCTTAGCGCAAAAAGAAAAAGAAATAATGGAAGTTTAAGCATAATTTTTGGTTTAAAAACTAATTTTTCGTATATCATAAAGTCTAGACGCAGCGTATAATATTAAGAGGGAAAAATGAATAACAGTAGCACTAAAATATATCGAAAATTAGATTTATCTCGTTTACCAAAGCATCTAGCAATCATTATGGATGGAAATGGAAGGTGGGCAACCAAGCGTGGTTTGCCAAGAAACATGGGGCATAAGGCTGGGTGTGAAAACATTAAACGGATAACTCAAAATATCTATGACTTGGGTATCGAGATGGTAACCTTTTTTGCGTTTAGCACGGAAAATTGGAAACGACCAAAAGATGAAATTGATGGAATATTTAATCTTATTCGCGACTATATGAACGAATATAAAGATGAATATCTTGAAAAAGATGTAAAAGTTATGTTTTTTGGAGAGTTAAAAGATTTGCCACAAGATTTAACTAAAGCAATGGAAGACATAATGGAAAAAACAAAAAATTGCAAAAAAATGACAGTTAATTTTGCTGTTAACTATGGTGGCAGAAGTGAAATTTTGCGTGCAGTGAATAAGGCAATAAAGGGCAGAAAAGAACTGGATTTCAATGGTTTTGAAGAACTTTTATACACTCGAAATCTTCCAGACCCAGACTTTGTGATTAGAACCAGTGGTGAAATGCGAATTTCAAACTTTATGCTCTATCAAATGGCATACAGTGAACTATATTTCACAAAAACCTATTGGCCAAGTTTTAATAATAAAGACTTGCAACATGCCTTAATAAATTTTCAAAAAAGAAAACGCAGATTTGGGAATATAAAATAATTTAAAACTAACAAAAGAGGTTTTTATGGAAAATTTAAATCAAACAAACAATCCTGCAAACATGGGTGAAAGAATTATTTCCGCAATAATAATTGTGATTGTTCTTGGCGCTTTTATTGGCTTGAGACAGATTTCGGAAAGCACAATTTTCTTGTTTGATATTTTAATTGGCTTTCTTATGATTCTTGGGACATTTGAAGTTGAAGGCGTTTTGCGAAAAATGGACAGGCCTGTATATAACGCTGGTCTGGGGCTTTATCCAGTTGTTTGTTTTGCTGTGCTTATCATAAGCATATTAACAAATTTATCATACATCTATTTTTTACTTCTTTGCTTGGCTGGACTTGTTTTAACATTTTTGGGACTATTTTTGTTTGGCATTTTAGCAAAGAAAACCACAATAAAAAATATGTATCTTGATGGCTATGAGACATCAAGAACAAGATATGTGTTTGACAAAAGTCTAAACACCGTTTTAGGATGCATTTATCCAACATTTTTGCTTTGCTTTTTGTTTTTAATCAACCACTTTGAATTGTTCACAGATGTTGATTTAAGCGCAGATGTTGGGCTTTTGGGCATAATTTTACTTTTTGTTACTACATTTTTTGCAGATACTTGTGCAATGCTCACTGGCAGACTTATAAAAAGCAAAAAAATCAACCTTGAAAAACTGGGCAAAGGAAAATCTTGGTCTGGTTTTGTTGGTGGCATTGTTGGTGCAATGATTGGTGCAATCATTATCTATTTCATTTTCAATGCAGCAGGATATGCAACATTCTTTGCTGAGCATAATGTTCAGTGGTGGCAATTTTTAGTGCTGGGTGTGATTTTTGGACTTGTCAACATGACAGGTGATATCATTGCATCTTATATTAAAAGAAGAGCAGAAGTAAAAGATTTCGGCGACTTCATTCCGGGACACGGTGGAATAATGGACAGAATCAATGGTCTTGTTTTTAACTGTGTTATAGTTTTTGTTTTTATGGTTTTGTTATTTCTAGCATAGACCAGAAATTTTGTGAATATTCTATCTAAAAAGGGGTGTCGGCTTTGTTTTTATTCATGCTAGGAGCATCTTTTGCCAGTATTATGACAACTGTTGGATATATACTTCTAGCAGTTGTTGTTTTGCTTTTAATGATAACAATTCACGAACTTGGACACTACACCTTTGGTAAAATGCTAAAATTCAAAATCAATGAATTTTCCATTGGTTTTGGAAAAGCAATTTATACTAAAACGAAAAAGAATGGCGAAAAATTCAGCATAAGGCTTTTGCCTCTTGGTGGATATTGTGCCTTTGCTGGCGAAGATGAGGATGACAAAGACCCAAACGCCTTCAATAATCAAGCGCCTTGGAAAAGAATTATTGTTCTTTTTGGTGGGGTGTTTTTCAACTTTTTGTCAGCCATAGTTTTTGCCTTTATTTTGCTTGTAAGTTTTGGCTATGACATTCCTCAGGTAACAAATGCTAATTTAAATCAGCAATATGTTGATGAATACAACCAAAGCGCAAGTTTGGACGAACAACTTGGATATCTTCAAGAGGGTGATATCATAAGAAAGGTTGATGGAACGACCATAAGTTTTTTTGGTGGCAACACCTTTAATGAACTTATGTCACGCTATGATGTGAACGAAATCTTCACACTCACAGTGCAAAGGCAAGGCGAAAGTGAATGGGTTGACATTCAAATGGTCAAGTTTGAAAGTGAAGACTCCACAAGTGGTGTTTTGGGAATCAACATTTCAGCATATCGCTATAATTTTTGGGAGGCGCTTGCTGGCTGTGTTCCTTTAACACTTGAAATGGCTTGGCAAATTTTGGTTTTCCTCTATATGCTAATCACGGGTGGAATGTCCATAAGCGACATTGGTGGACCACTGACAACCATTGGCACAATTGCTGAATATTCACAGCAAAGCATTGCAAACCTGTTTGTATTTTTGCCTTTCATTGCTGTCAACTTGGCAGTATTTAACATTTTACCAATTCCTGCACTTGACGGTGCTAGAATTGTCTTTACTGTGATTGAATGGATACGGCGCAAACCAATCAACAGACAAGTCGAGGGCTATATTCACATGGTGGGGCTTGTTGTGTTGTTTGCCTTTGTGATTTTTGTTGATATTTTTAATATTTTCACCTAGCGAGGTTAACACAAATGACAATAAATGAAATAATAAGTGACGAAAAATTTTCATGTTTCAAACTTTCTGGTGCCGAATATGACCAAACAACAGACACCACAACAATAACTTTTCTTTATTCCAAAAAAAATAAACCAACAGATGAGTTGAAAGATGAACTTAAAAACAAAATTTTAACTTCTTTTGACCTTGGCAAATGCAGTGTGAAGTTCAAACCAAGTTATGCTGACCAAGATATTGTTTTTAAAGACCTATTAGATTTTGAGAAAAAGCAATTTCCATATTTAAAGAGCATAATAAAAAAAGAAGATTTAAAGGTTGAAAATCAAGATGACCAAATTTTAATCACAATCGATTGTGATAATGAAGTGAAAGACATTTTGGAGCAACAGAAATATTGCGATGCTTTTTCAAACTTTTTGTCCAAACAATTTTTTGAGCCAGTAAAAGTTGTGCTAAACCCATGCAAAGCACCTGCCATAAAAAAAGAGCAAGAAGAAGCCAGTGATGCTGTGGAACTTTTGCAAATTTTTGAAAAAGAGGCGGCTCTAAACACCGTTGAAGTAAGCGAAATGGCTGTTGTTGTGGGAAAATCAATCACCAGCCCAATAAAATTCATTAAAGACATCAAAAAGAATGAAGAAATTGTTGTTGCTGGAAAAATGCTTGCAAAAAACATTAAAGCCTTCATACCAAAAAACCAAAAGGGGCAGGAAAACCCAACAGAAAAACACAAATTTTCCTTTGTTTTGGAAGATGCAAGCGGAAGCATTGATGTCGTAATGTTTCCAAGTGATGCCGACCTTGAAAAACTTGACCGTTTGATAGAAGGCTGTGAAGTTGTTGTTTCTGGCTCTTTCAGTGAATTTGGCAATGCCTATAACATCAGAGCAAACAATCTTTCGGTTTGTAAAATTTTGACAAAAGAAGTTCAATATCTATGGCGAGATGAACACAGCAGTTATAAAAAAGTTTTTCCAAAAGAAATGGTTGATTTACATCAAATGGACCTTTTCTCTGCACTTGAAGCACCAAAGGAATATTGGCAAGACGGCAAATCTGTTGTTGTTTTTGACTTTGAAACAACAGGTTTAAATGCTGATACTTGTGAAATAATTGAAATAGGTGCAGTCAAAGTAAAGAACGGAGTCTGCGTTGAAACTTTTTCAACACTTATTAACCCAAAACAAAAACTCTCACAAGAAATCACAAACATAACAGGAATCACAAATGAAATGTTGGTTTTTGCTCCATCTCTTGAAGATGTAATTGCAGATTTCTATAAATTTACAAAAGGTTCCGTTTTAAGTGCATATAATATTGGATTTGACATAAAATTCTTAAAGAATGCTGGGCTCAAATATCGCTATAACTTCAATAATGAACAGATTGACACTTTGGAACTGGCAAGAAATAAAATTGCCTCACTTTCAAACTATAAACTTTCAACGGTTGTAAAAGCATTAAACATTTCTCTTGTAGACGCTCACCGAGCCCTTAATGATGCCATAGCAACGGCTAAGGTATTCATAAAACTTATCTAATTTGCTTGACTTTGCCACTCTTTTTTGTTAGAATACTTATAGTAAATAATAGTTTAGGGAGGGTTTGCGATGAAACAAAAAAATAAAGTATCTTCATACTTTGCAACTTTGCGCGCAAGTCAAATTAAACTTTTGGAGCAAACTATTTCTTGGCGTCAAAAAAACATAAAAATGATGAGCAAAAAGAATAAGCAAACCAATGCCATGACAATGGTGTGATTTTATAGTCTTTCTTTTGCAGAAGATTATCAATTTTTTGATAAAATGTCTTGATATTTATAAAAATATGTGTTATAATATCACCGTATGCTAGTATGAGTGGGTTTTTCGCCCACTCATAATTTTTAAAAGGAGATAAAAATGATTAACAGCAAAGACTTTTTCATAGCGCTTGACCTTTTGGAGAAAGAAAAAAAGATAAAGAAAGAATATTTTATTTCTGCGCTCGAAAGTGCGCTTACAAGTGCATATAAGAAAAATTTTGGAGAGGCAAAGTCCGCAACAGTAAAACTTAACCCAGAGAAAAACACAATCAAAGTTTTGGCATATAAAACAGTTGTTGAAGAGGTTGAGGACCCAGACAAAGAAATTTCTCTTGCAGATGCAAAGCAAATCAAAAGTTCATATCAAGTTGGCGATATCATCAGTGAAGAGGTAACACCAAAATCATTTGGAAGAATTGCAGCACAAACTGCAAGGCAGGTTGTTATGCAAAAACTTCGTGAAGCAGAACGAGACAATTTGGCGCAAGAATTAAATGAAAAGGGTGACCAACTCACAAGTGCAATTGTAAGAAGAGTGGACGCAAAAAATGCATATGTTGAACTCAGCGGAATTGATGTTGAGGGCGTTTTGCCAGAATCAGACCAAATTCCAAATGAAAGCCTTAATCCAGGGGATAAAATTAAAGTCTACATAAAAAAGGTAAAAGAAACAACTTTTGGATCTCAAGTTCAAGTGTCAAGAACTAATGTTAATTTTGTTCGCAAACTTTTTGAACTGGAAATTCCAGAAATAGAAAACGGCGACATTGAGATTAAAAACATTGTTCGAGAGGCTGGTTTAAGAACAAAGATTGCTGTTATGAGTAAGGATAAAAATGTTGACCCTGTTGGAGTTTGTGTTGGAAATCGTGGTTCAAGAATAAACTCCATTTTGGACGAATTAAAGGGCGAAAAAGTAGACATAGTTCCTTATTCTGATGACATTTTTGAATATATTGCATCATCACTAAGTCCAGCAGAAGTTGTCAGTGTTGAAATCAATGAGGAAGAAAAATCAAGCAAGGTTATTGTTCCAGATGACAAACTTTCATTGGCAATTGGAAAAGAGGGTGTTAATGTTCGCTTGGCTGCAAGACTAACTGGTTGGAAAATTGATGTAACAAGTGAATCAAAGGCAGAAAAAGCGCAGCAGGAAAGCATCAGCCAACCAACGCACGTTGAAAGCAGTTTTGATGGCGAAAAAGAAAACGAAGAAGACGATATTTTTGGCGAAATTCAAGATATAGAATAGGTGAAAAATGAAAGTTCCAGAAAGAATGTGCATCTTAACAAGACAGATGAAACCAAAAACTGAGTTAATTCGTCTTGTTAAAAAAGATGGACAAATCATTGTTGATGAAAAGCAAAAAATGTCTGGCAGAGGGGTTTGGCTAAGCAGAGACCTAGAAATTTTAAAGAACCTAGAAAAAAGCAAGTGTCTAAATCGTGCTTTTAAATGCGAAATAAATGATGATATTTATCAAAAGGTTCGTTCGTTATGCACAAAATAGAGAAATATCTTGGTTTTTGTAAGAAATCAAACACAATAATATATGGCTTTGACAACATTAAAAAAGAAAAAAAGCAAATTTTTTTCGTTTTGTTATGTTCATCAGCAAATGAAAAATTAAAAACGCAAATAAATCATATTTGTGAAACAAGAAAAATAAAATTGAAAGTATTGAAAGATGTAACCATTGATGATATTTTACACACAAATAATTGTAAAGTAATAGCATTAACAAATGAAAATTTATCAAAAGCGATTTTAGAAAGTGGGGAGTGAGATTTTGGAGAATAAAGCAAAGCAAGCAGTAAGTTTTGAAAATTTGAGAACATTGTCAGGCATTAACAATAAAGACCTTATAAAGATGGACAAAGACATAAAGAGTATGTTAACAGAACTTGAAGGCATCAACCGTAACATTAGAGAAAGAATGAAGGGCGAACAGAAAAAGGTTGAGCAAAAACAAGAAGAAGCAAAGGTTGTTAATAAACAGCCCAGTGTTTCTGTTGAGTCAGAAAAGAAAACTTCTGCAACAAAAAGTTGGCAACGCCCAGAAAAGAAAGATTATAATAGACAATCAAATTCAAAACTAACAGACAGGAAACCTCAGCAGCAGCAACAAAGACAAAACAAACCTTCTTTCTCTTCAAACTCTCACCGAGAAAATGCTGACTTTGCTAAAAACAACATGGCATCATCTCAAAAGCGAGTTTTTGATAAAAAGAAAGATAATGATAAGCGCAATCGTGATTTTGATAAACTTAACAATCGTTCCAGAAAGGCAATGAGACAAGGCTTAATGGAAGAGTTTTCAATCACTGAACGAATAATGGGAAGCAGAAAAATAAAAACAAAGAAAGCAAAACCACAAGAAACCGTTGTGTCGGCGCCAATTGACCACGCTGTGATTACAACTGAGAATATAACAGTTAAAAACCTTTCAGAAAAAACAGGACGCTCTGTATCAGACATCTTAAAACAATTAATGGTGCTAGGTATTGTCAGCAATGTTAACAGTTCCATTGATTTCACAACAGCAGAACTTGTTGCAAGTGAACTTGGTGTCGTTTTAGAGCAAAAACTTGAAAAAACATATGAGCAAAAACTTGAAGATGCGTTTTCAATGCAGAACAGCAGTGACCCAAAGAACTTAAAGACTCGTTGCCCAATTGTTGCAGTTTTGGGGCATGTTGACCATGGAAAAACCTCACTTCTTGATTATATTCGTCATTCACACATTGCAACAGGTGAAGCAGGTGGAATAACTCAGCACATCTCTGCATACCAAATTGACAAAGACGGAAAGAAAATCACATTCATAGACACACCAGGGCATGAAGCATTCAGCGCAATGCGTGAACGTGGAGCAAGCGTAACCGACATTGCCATTTTGGTTGTTGCTGGTGATGACGGGATAAAACCTCAAACAATAGAAGCAATCAATCACATAAAAAAGGCAAATGTTCCAATGATTGTTGCTGTTAACAAAATGGATAAACCAGAGTTTAATTTGGAGAGAGTTAAACAACAACTAACAGAACAAAACATTGTTCCAGAAGAATGGGGTGGAGATACCATTGTTGTTCCAATTTCTGCTGTAACTGGTGAGGGTGTTGACAAACTGATTGAAATGATTTTGCTTGTTGCTGATATGCAAGAGTTAAAAGCAGACTTTGATGCAAGGGCACTTGGAATGGTCATTGAATCAAAACTAGACAAGGGTAAAGGACCAATTGCAACTGCAATCATTCTTAATGGAACACTTAAAGTTGGAGATACAATTATCTCTGGTGTTCATGCTGGAAAGGTCCGTGCTCTCATAAATGACAAGGGAGCAAACATCCGAAAAGCAGAGCCAAGCACCCCAGTGCTGATTTTGGGTCTTGACGGTTTGCCAGATGTTGGTGACCATATGTATGCAGTTGATGAAAAAATGAGCAAGCAAGTTCTTGCTGAGCGAAAGAGAAAAGCGCAAACTGAAAAAATAAATGCTAAAAACAACTTCTCAATGGAAGAATTCTTATCAAAAGAAGCAGGCAGTGAAAAGAAAATTCTTAATGTAATTGTCAAAGCCGATGTTCAAGGTGCATTTGAAGCGCTTGTCGATATGCTTAACAAAGTTCAAAATGATGAAGTAAAAGTTGAGTGTATTCACGGTGGAGTTGGCGAGATAAATGAAAATGATGTTCTTCTTGCTAAATCGGCTGATGCACTGCTTATTGGTTTTAACACAAAGCCAGACAGCAAGGCGGCAACAATAATTGAACATAATAAAATGCCAATATTTATGTCAAAAATCATCTATCAAATCATTGAGTATGTTGAAAAAGTTATCAAGTCAATGAGGAAGCCAGTTTTCCAAGAGCAAGTTATTGGACACGCAGAAGTTATTCGAATCTTTAAAATCAGCCGAATTGGAACAATTGCGGGTTGTGTTGTAAAAGATGGAAGAATAACTAAAAATTCTAAAATCAGATTATTTAGAGATGGAAAACTTCTTGTTGACACCAGCATAACCACTTTGCAAAAAGATAAAAATGACATCAAAGAGGTTTCCGCTGGAATGGAATGCGGAATGAAACTTGAAGGTCATAATGACATTTTGGTTGGCGATACCATTGAATCATATGTTATCGAACAAATAGAAAGAGACTAAAAACTTGCTTTAATTTTTTAAAGCAAGTCTTTGCGTTAAAAGGGGAAAATAATGAGCAGAATAGAACGAGTAAACACTGAAGTGCACAGGGCGTTATCAAACATATTATCAAATGAATTAAAAGACCCAAGAATAACTGGGCTTATCACAATTGTAAAAACTGAGGTCAGCGCAGATTTAAGCCACGCAAAAGTTTTTATAACAATTTTAGCAAAAAATGAAAAAGAAAAACAAACAACTTTTGACATCTTAAAAAACAGCGAAGGCTATATAAGAAAAAGTTTGGCAAATAAGCTTAATATGCGTTTAACTCCACAAATTCATTTCTTTTTAGATAACACATTTGATGAAGCACGTAAAATGGAAGAACTGATAGACAGCCTTCACATTCCACAGGAGGAAGAATGAATTTTCTGCAAAATTTCATAAAAAACATAAAAAAAGCAAATAAAATTGCAATTTTTACTCATAAAGATAGTGACCACGACACCATTTGTTCCGCTGTTGCGCTAAAAGAAATTATAAAACAAATGGGAAAGAAAAGTGTTATTTTTGTTGATAAGAAACCAAGTGAAAGCATTTTAAAATTTGTTCCAAAAGAAAAATTTTTAACCACAACTGATGAAAAATTTGATGTTGCAATTTGTGTTGACTGTTCCAGTATTAAGCGTTTAAGTGATGATAATTTAAAAATATTTTCATCAGCAAAAGAAACTTTTAACATTGACAATAAACAAGATAACACCTTTTTTACAAATTTTAATCAAGTTAAAAAAGGTTGGTCCAGTTGCTGTGAGGTTTTATATTCTCTTTTTAAAGATGTAATAAAACTAAATAAATATTTGGCATCAACTTTATACACGGGGCTGTTTATGGACTGCGGTGCCTTTACGTATTCCTCAACAACAGATAAAACACACAAGTGTGCAAGTGAACTTTTAAAATTCTCTCCAAAAATCAAAGAGCAATTTTTTGCGTGTTTTGGCGTATTGGGACAAGAAGAGTTTTTAATTACACAGCGTGCTTTTCAGTCTGTTAAGTTCTTTCTTAGCAATCAAGTTGCTGTTTCCGTTTTAACAACAAAAGATTTTCAAGAATGTGGCGTTCCAAGAGAAAAGGGCAAATTTATTGTATCATATCTTCAAAATGTTGCAGGTGTAAAAATTTCAATCAATATCAGTGAAGACGGTAAAAATGAATGGCGCATAAGCCTAAGAACCACAAACGATAAAGTTGACTTGTCAAATATTGCGCATCGCTTTCACGGTGGAGGACATAAACGTGCTTCTGGTTGCACACTTAAAGGTGATATTAAAAAAGTAATTAACGCTTTAATTAGTGAATGTAAAAAGGAACTTGAAAAATGAATGGTTTTTTTAATATTCTAAAACCAGCAAACATTTCTTCTGCAAAGGCGGTATATCTGCTTAAAAAGAAATTAAATATCAAAGATAAAATTGGGCATATGGGAACTTTGGACCCACTTGCAAGCGGTGTTTTGGTTGTTGGTGTAGGAAGAGCAAACAGGCTTTTTGATGTTATGCTGAAAAAAAGGAAAACATATCTTGCAGAGTTTACTTTTGGATATGAAACTGCCACATTAGATTTAGAAAGTGATGAAATAGTAAAAAAAAGTGAAAAAATACCATCAAAAAACGAAATAATTGAAGTTTTGCCATCGTTTTTGGGAAAACAGCAACAAACAGCACCAATATTTTCAGCGAAAAGTATTGGTGGGGTAAGGGCATATAAACTTGCCCGTCAGGGAAAAGTTGCTGACATAAAGGCTCATGAAATTGAAATTTTTAAATTTGATTTAAAAGAGCAAAAATCAAACGACACTTTTGTTTTTGAAATAGAATGTAGCGGTGGAACATACATAAGAAGTCTTTGTCAAGATTTAGCAAAATGCGTTGATTCTGTTGCTACAATGACAAACCTAAAAAGAACAAAGTGTGGAGATTTTGAAATTTTTAATAGCATTGAAATTGAAAAGGTGAAAGAGAGTGATATCGTTCCAGTTGATTTTGCGTTACAGCATATGGAAAAAATCAATCTCGAACCAAAAATTTTAAAAGACATACGAGATGGCAAAAAAATTATTTTAAAAAATAGCATAGGAATATTTGCAATTTTTTCTGAAAATAAAGCCATGGGTATTGCTGAGATAGGTGAAGATTCAATAATTAAAATGAAAACATGGCTTGTATAAAATAAAGACGAATAATCAAATAAAACAAATAAATGAATTTTTATCATTATTATTTTATTTTCATTGCTAAAAATTTTTTTAAATTTAAAATTAAGTATATGAATAAAAAATATAAAAATACAAAATAAAACAAAACTTGTATAAAATTAAAATAAATAAACTAAATTTTATTCTTGATTTTTTATTGTTAAAATTTTTTTAAAATTTAATATTAAGAGTATGATTCAAAAATATAAAATAAAAGATAAAACAAATAAAAAATAAAACAAAAAAATAAGAACTGAAAATAATAAAATATAAAATAATAAATTTATACTATGACTATATAAATATAAATTTTTATAAATTTACTATATCAATTTTTTAATATTGTCAATTCACGCTTGTAAATTCTAATTAAATAAAAATTACAAAAAATTATTTTAAATTTTTTAAATTTAATTTCTTATATTCTAAAAATTCATATCATAAAAAATTATATTACCAAAATTAATTAAAGGAGAAAACCATGGTAAGATTTGGTCCATCAGGAAACAGTGATTTATTTTATGAAGAAGGATACAAAGAAAGCGAGCAGGCTCCACAATGGCTTGCTTCACTTGGACTTTCTGCATATGAATATAGTTTTACTCTTGGCAGATTTATAACAGATGAAAAATCAAGCAAAATAAAGTCGGAGGCAGAAAAGCAAAACATTCAAATTAGTGTTCATGCTCCATATTATATAAATTTTTGTAATGATTCAGAAAAATCAAAAGAGAATAATGAAAAATTTTTACTTAACAGTTTATTGGGGCTGAAAAAACTTGGTGGAAAGACTTGTGTTGTTCACATGGGCTCTCAAATGAAAAATGAAAGAAGTGTTGCTTTTAAAAATTTAGAAAGTGGACTTAAAAGTTTTTTGGACATCTATTATAAAAATAATCTAGACGGACTTTTCATTGCTCCAGAGACTATGGGAAAATTTTCATACATTGGAACAGTTGATGAAATTTTGGAAATTTCCAGTTGGGATAAAAACATCATTCCTTGTTTTGATTTTGGTCATATAAATTGCATTACCCAAGGAGCATTAAAAACAAAACAAGATTTTTTAGATATATTTAATAAGACGACAGACAAAATTGGTTTTGAAAAAACAAACAATTGTCACATTCATTTTTCAAAAATTAAATATGGTGAAAAAGGTGAGATTGAACACTTGACTTTTGATGATAAAATCTATGGTCCAAATTTTGAACCCTTTATTGAAAGTTTGATTGAATTGAAAATTAATCCTGTTGTAATTTGTGAATCAAGAGGAACACAAGCAACAGATGCTTTGATAATGAAAAATTATTATGATAAATTAAAATAATCTTAAATTTTTTGTTTATGTTTGAATTTAAAGTTGATTTCATTATAATATTGTTTAAAATTGTTGTTAAAAATAAAAATGAAGAACTCAAGTTTTTGAGTTCTTTTTTTTGCTTAAAATTTTTTATTTGTAAAAAATGAGTGTGAGATTGTCTCAAAAAAGTTAAAAAATGTGTTCATTTTTAACTTTTTTAATTTTTATATAAAAAATTGATTACAATTGTAACTCATAAACTCATGTTTAGTAAATTGAAAATTTTTGCAAATCAAGTTTGTTTGTTGTGTTGTAAAAGAAAAGAGTTGATTTTTTTGCTTTTTGATGATATAATATTTTATATGCTATATTTATATTATTAAAGGAGATAAAAAATGATTACAGCAAGTGATTTAAGAAAAGGAATGTGCTTTGAGCGTAATGGACAAATTTTTTCTGTTACCGATTTTGAACACAACAAACATGGTCGTGGTGGCGCTGTCGTTTGGATAAAAATGAAGAATATTCAAACAGGTGCTGTTGTTGAAGACACATTTAACCCAACAGACAAATTTCCACCAGTATCTTTCACAGAGAAGCAAATGACTTATCTTTATAATGATGGAAATCTATATTACTTTATGGACCCAGAAACTTTTGAACAATTTCCATATGACAAGGAAATGGTGGAGGACGCTTTGCCATATCTTTTGGAAGGGACAAACGCAACAGTAAAATTCTATAAAGATAAAGTGTTTAATGTTTCTGCTCCACTGTTTGTAACATTGGAAGTAACAGAATGTGAACCAGGTCTTCAAGGTGACACAACAAAGGCTTCTTTCAAACCGGCAAAAGTTGAAACAGGGCTTGCCGTTTCTGTTCCGCTTTTCATCAACACTGGTGATAAAATCAAAATTGACACCAGAACTGGTGAGTATGTTGAAAGAGCTTAAAACTTTTGTCTATTAAATTTAATATTGTTTTAATAATTAAAGTTTTTAGAGATAAACTTACCTATAATAAAGCAATACCTAGAAAACAATAAAGATTTTTAAAAAATTTTAATAACAAGAATATTAAAATAGAGGATGGTGTTTATTTGCACTGTCCTTTTTTAGTTTAAAATTTATTATTGATTAAGTGTGCTATTATTTGTCTGTCAATTTAGGCATTTGATTTAATAAAATTTATTTTTTAAGTTTTATTTATATATTCATATTTCTTAAAAAATTATGCCTTTGCAACATGTAAGGGCATTTTTTGTTCTATTAAAATTTAATGCGCATATAAATAACTTAAGGCGGAGAGAAGAATGTTTAATGATATTTTGCCACAGAGAGTAAGTCGCGCTCTTGACTTACTTCATCAAAAGGGCTTAAGAGAAATAAGAATCAGAGTTGGACAACCTATCATCATTGATTTTGGCTCACTTTTCTATTTGTCTGAAAATGGTTTAACTGACCAAAAAGAAAGGGCGCTTGTTTGTTCTTTCACTGAAATGCAAGACATTGTTTTCAAGTGTTGCGAATGTTCCATCTATGCTCATAATGATGAACTTAAAACTGGATTTGTAACTTTGTCTGGTGGGCAGAGGGTTGGAATATGTGGCGAAATTGTCGTGGATAACGGAAAAATTAAAACATTCAAAAACTTTTCATCAATCAGCATTCGAATTGCACATCAAATCAAAAATTGCAGTCTTAATGCACTTCCTTTTCTTTATGATGAAAATGGAGTTTTTAACACTTTAATTATTGCTCCGCCGAACTGTGGGAAAACAACTTTTTTGCGTGATTTGTGCTGCCAAATATCAAACAAATTTATTGCTAAGAATGTTTTACTTGTTGATGAAAGAGGGGAACTTGCAAGTTGTCAAAACGGACAAGCACAAATGGATGTTGGAATTGCCACAGACATTTACACCAATTCAACAAAAAAATTTGCTCTTGAAAACGGAATAAGAACACTTGCTCCAGAAGTTATCATTATGGATGAACTTGCCACTATTGATGATATTGAGGCGTTAAATTTTGCAATCGGTTCTGGCGTAAAAGTTTTGGCAACAGCACACTCATCATCAATTGAAGAATTTAGAAGAAAGCCAAACTTTCAAAGGCTCATAGATTTAAAAATTTTCACTAGAATTGTTCTCTTGTCTGGCAGAAAAGGTTCGGGAACATTAGAAGGCGTTTTTAATGAAAATTTTAATCTTGTAAGTTATTTTGATTGAAATTTTTAATTGATTTTAATAAAAAGGGGAGTTATGAATCTATTAGTTGCAACACTTGTTTTTTTTGCGATTTTATTTATTGGTTGGTATTTTTACAATAAAACACAAAAAAAGTCAATTTTTTATGCTGATTTTTTGCAAT
>CALWKH010000010.1 GCA_944381195.1 uncultured Clostridia bacterium | reverse complement strand
TGGTGAAAGTGTGAAGGGAACTTTTAGTTTTACAATTTGCTGAACCTTGTCGGCAACGGAAATCTTTTCATTACCAGCAAACATTTCTTCAACTTTGAAAGTTTTTTGAAAATTGTCGCTTGGAGACAAAATTTCCAAAGTGTCTCCAACTTGGAAACGGTTGCGTTGCTCGACAAAAGCAAAACCGTCTTGATAGTCTTTTACAACAGCAATAAATTCACTTTCGCTTGTTGGCAAACTTTCTTTGATATTTTCTTTTTCTTCACCCTTGAACAAAAAGCCAGTTGTAAATTCTCTATGACTGCAATTTTTAAGTTCTGCAACCAAACTTTTATCAATTTTAAAGTTGTTTGGATTTTTTATGTATTCGTCAAGTGCACGCCTGTATGCGTTGACAACAGTTGCAACATAGAAAGGAGATTTCATTCTGCCCTCAATTTTGAAACTTGTGATTCCAGCCTTAGCAAGTTTGTCAAGATGTTCAATCAAACAAAGGTCTTTGCTGTTAAGAATGTAGGTGCCTTTGTCATCTTCCTCTATTTCAAGTTCGCCAGTGCGTGAAACTTCACGAATTTTATATTGCCACCTGCACGCTTGCACGCACTCTCCACGGTTGCTATCTCTGTTTGCAAGATAGTTTGAAAGCAAACAGCGTCCAGAATAACTGATGCACATTGCACCATGAACAAATGCTTCGAGTTCAATTTCTTTTGGAAGATAGTCTCTTATCTCTTTCATCTCTTCAAGGCTGAGTTCCCTTGCAAGAATGATGCGCTTTGCACCAGCGTCAGCCCAAAATTTTGCTGAATATTTGTTGGAAGCGCAGGCTTGTGTTGACAGGTGTATGTCAAGATTTGGCACAACCTGTTTTGCAAGACTTAAAATGCCAGCATCTGATACAATGATTGCATCGGCCTTGATTTTTTCAATAAATTTCAAATAGTCTGCTAGACCTTCAAAATCTTGATTGTGGGCTTGAATGTTAACTGTTATATATGCTTTTTTTCCTTTGCTGTGTGCAATTTGAACATATTTTTCAAGTTCATCATCTTCAAAATTTTCAGCGAAAGCACGAAGCCCCCACCTTTTGCCAGCAAAATAGCAAGCATCTGCACCAAAATATAGTGCAGTTTCCAATTTTTCTTTATCTCCCGCAGGAGCAAGCAATTCTAGTTTCATTCTTTTTTCTCCTTTTTCCATTTTGCAACCAAAAGCCCGTCTCCAATGTCTGCAAAAACCTGTGTTTCAAGTTTTTCATTATTTTTAAAGTCTTGAATGAATTCACGCAAAATTGTAACAGTTTCTTCAAAGCGTTTTTCTGTTATTGGTGCATTTTCGCTTACCATGTGCCTAAATTCAACATTGTCGGCAACAAAAACTCCGTTTTCATCTAGAAGTGGCAAAAGCAACTTGCCAATTTCTCGATATTGTTTTTTTGGTCCATCAAGAAAAATTAAATCAAATTTTTCCTTTATGTTTGGTAGGGTTTTTAAGCAATCGCCTTCAATAATTTGCACTCTTTCGCTTAAATTTAGGCGACTAAAATTCTCTTTTGCAAGTTTGATGTTTGGTTTGCTTGCCTCACAGCAAGTGATGTTTGCTGTGCTGTTTAAAAGCATGAAAGAAGCAGAATAGCCAATGGCTGTTCCCACTTCTAGAATGTGCTTTGGTTTATGTTTTGCGCACAGTTCTTTAAGAAAAACGCGGGTTTGCGGTTGAATGATGCAAATGCGTTTTTCCTTTGCAAACTGCTCCATTTCATCTAAAATTTTGTTCATTTTATTTTTTTATGTCCATTACAATTGGAATTATGATTGGTTTTCTTTCAATTCTGCGATAGAAAAGATTTGTTAAAGTTTGCTTTATGCTGTTTTTAAGTTCGTTTTTATCAATGCTTTGCAAGTTAATTTTTGAAAGCGAATTTAAAACTGCCTCTTTTGCTTCATCAAGCACTTTTTCTGCTTCGTGTGAATAGATAAAGCCCTTTGCAATCATTTCTGGACCAGAAAGAACTTCGCCTTTTTGCAAGTTTACACTTAGAACAACCACGCAGAAGCCATCGTTTGCAAGTTGTTTTCTTTCCTTCAAAACATTGCTTCCAGCCTGTCCAATGCCCAAACCGTCAACAAGTGCCTCACCTGCCTGAACATCTTGAACAAAACGTGCGTGATGTGGTGTTACTTCCAAAACAGAGCCATTGTGTGGCACAAAAATGTTGCTTTCTTTCATGCCCATTTCCATTGCAAGTTTTTTGTGTGCAAGTTGATGTTTTGCCTCGCCATGAACTGGAACAAAAAACTTTGGCTTTATGAGTTTGTGCATAATTCGAAACTCACCTTTGCAAGCGTGCCCTGATGCGTGAACACTGGCAAGGTCGTTATATACCACAGTTATGCCCTTTTCAACCAAGTCGTTTATAATTCCAGAAACTGATTTTTCATTTCCTGGAACTGGAGATGATGAAAAGATTACAGCATCATTTGGCGAAAGGGTTAAACCTTGGAACTCTCCACGAGCCATTCTTGCAAGAGCAGTTGTTTCTTGCCCCTGACTTCCTGTTGCCAAAACAAGTGCCTCACTATCTTTAAGGTTTTTGATTTTAGCCATATCAACAATTATGCTTTTGTCGTATGCAACTTCGCCAACTTTCATGGATATTTCCATGTTGTTAATCATGCTTCTTCCAGCAAAGGCAATTTTTCTGCCATATTGTTTTGCAAGATTCATGATTTGTTGCATACGATGAACATTTGATGCAAAAACTGTTATGATTATTCTCTTTTCTTTGAATTCTTCAAAAAGGTCTTTTAAAGTGTCGCGAACAACTTTTTCACTGAGTGAAAAGCCCTCAAACTCTGCGTTTGTGCTTTCGCCCAAAAACATAAGAACGCCTTTTTGCCCAAGTTCACCAAAGCGTGAAAGGTCAGTTGTTTCTTCAAGAAGTGGAGTGAAATCAATTTTAAAGTCTCCAGAGTGAACAATGGTTCCAACTGGCGTTTTGATTGCAAGTGCGTGTGCGCCTGCAATTGAGTGGTTAACATGAATGAACTCAACTTGAAAACACCCAATTTTGACAACATCGTGAGGTTTAACCACCTTGCCTGTCATTTTTACCTTTGGAAATTCACGAAGTTTGCCTTGTATCATTGCCAAAGTTAAGCGACTGGCATAAACTGGTGCTTTCACTGTGTCAAGAAAATATGGAAGGCTTCCAATGTGGTCTTCGTGTGCGTGAGTTATCACAATTCCCTTGATTTTGTGCGCATTGTTTTTAAGATATGTCATGTCGGGAATCACAAGGTCAACACCTGGCATATCTTCGTCTGGAAAGGCAACTCCACAGTCTATGACAAGGATGTCATCATTATAGCAAAGTGCGGTCATGTTCTTTCCAACTTCACCCACTCCACCAAAAAACATTATTCTGAGTTTGTTTCTTGCTCCCCTTGAATCTTGGTTATAATTCTTTTTTGCTGGTTTCTCTTTTCTTGCAAAAACTCTTTTTTTGATGTTTGGTGCAATGGAGATTACTTCAGCATTTTCATTGTTTGTCGTGTTATTTTCCATTTTTTCTCCTTTTAGTTTGTTTAATTCTTTATATTATAAAAATAACTTAAAATTCAAGATATAAAATAATTCACATCTTTTAAAATTAAATTATATTTTTAACATCTTTAATTCTTTCTCGCTCTTCTATTTTTCTTGGCGAAATTATTTTGTCTTTGTCAACATAGTATCTAAGTCCATTATATTCAAAATGTATAACGCTATAAAGTATTACCACATAGATGATTGTTGCAGGAACAGTTATCAAAAGACCGACACCGCAAGTTAGAGCACTTATGCCATAGTTTATAGCAAAGCCAATCACTGTGGTTAAGAGTGTGCTTGCAAAAATTGACTTAAAAGTTCTTTTAAAGCCTTTGAAGTTCTCTTTTAATGCTTGCCAAATTTTCATGTTATTAACCACAACATTTGCGCCCCACTGAGCAAAAAGGCTTTGCCTTACTGTGATTAGAATAATCATTGCTAAAATAATCAAAAATGGTGCTACAAGTGAAACAATGCCACCCAGTGTGAAAAGTTTTAGCATCAAGAAAAAGATTGCAATAATACAAAAATCAAGTGGAACTGTGGTTATGAGTTTGCAAAGCCTGAATTTTAAAGAGCGACCAAAATCGCTTACAAAATAGCCAAGAAAGTTAAGTTTGGCAAGGCTTCCCATATAGCCATATACGCATTCATAAAGCGGGATTTCAGCAAGTCCAAAAAGAATTGAGCCCAAAATCACAAAAATTGCAATAAACAACACAAAATATAGAACTTGTGAAACATCAGTTGAAATAAGAGCCAAAAATCCGTCAAAGAGTTCTTGAACACTAATCAAAATTTGGTCAATTCTGAAATTAAACAAATTGTTGCTGATAAAACTTTCAACTTCGGTCATAAAGCCACTGTCTATCATATAGTTTACAAGCGGAAAACAGCAAGCAAGCGCAAGCCCGCAAAGAAAAACTATGCACAAAACATGATATACAAGAACTCGCCAAATAAGTCCCGTTTTATTAAATGATATTTTCAAACTGTTATCTATAATCATGCACACACCTTCTTATTTTATAATCTTTTTTATGTCTCGCCTTTCTAGACCATAATAGTCAAAAAACACTGTCAAAACAAAAACACAAGAAAAAGGCAGAACAATCAGCACACTTATGAAATTACTGAGCCACACAACACCCAACAGGCAACCAACTATTGTCAAAACAGACGCAAGCAAGAATGGAAGAAATGAAGTGCAAACGGTGTGAAAAGTGTGTTTGTGAAATATTAAGCCTGCATTTGCAAGTGCAGTTTTAAGCGGTGAACCCATTAACATCATCTCACAACAAACCAAACCAAAATATGTTATACAGTTTGAAAAAAGTAACAAAGCAAAAAATGTTAGAACATAATTTAAAACAGTGCTTACAACAATCATTCCATTATTTGCAAAAATAAAATTCATAAGCATTATAAGAAGAGCCAAAATGACCATTAGCACAAGAAATGAAACAAGCAAAAACAGTGAAGATATCAGCACACTTGAAAAGTTGTTGTTCACGCCCGAACTTTTAAAGGCCAAACTTTTTTTGCCAAGCCTGAAATGTGCTTCAACTTTGCCAAGCAACATACTGATTAAGATTGTCACAAAAATAAGCCCAATCAGTCCAAGAACCAAAGTCATTACATCAAGCGGAAGCATTGCCGAAATAAAACTTGCAAAGCCACTGAATTCTTTGTTTGGATAGTTGTATAAAAACTCAACAAACATAAAAGGATGCAAGAGCAATCCTATATAGATTGCTGGGACAATTGAAAACAACATAACAAACCAAAAATTTTTGAAATAATATGCTGCTGTTGATTTAAAATAATTCATGTTACTAACCTATTCTTTTTCCTTTTCTTTATATTATATAAGAAAAAAGAAGATAAAATCAAATCATTTCATATAAAAAATTCAAATTATTTTACTTTGCTTTGAAAATTTTAGCACATAAAAAAATTTTTGTCAACAAAAAAGAAGAGCAAACTTGCCCTTCTCTTCTTCCTGAAAACCATATGTATTTTTATTTTTCCTGCGAAGCATTGTTATTATTTTCATCTTCGGTTTGAGCATTTTCTTGGCTGTCTGTGTCTGTTTGAGCTTCCTCTATATTTTTTGTTGGGTCTGAAATTATACCAAAAACAACAAAAATTCCAAGAACAGCGTTGATGATACTCATGTAGACTTCTTCGCTTACCTCAAGCCCCAAAGGTTTGCCAATGGCTTGAATAAGAAGAAAAACAGCACTGGCAATTGCAAGCCAAAAACTGTATGATTTACATCTTTCTTTTAAGTCAAACTTCACTTACTTTTCCTCCTCTTTTTAAAATCATTTTTTTTATTTCAAGAACATTTCCCGACACCACTGAAAGTTGTTTGTCAACCTTTTTTATGATTGTTACATCGGTTGCAAGTTGGTTTATCAAACCAATATATTTCCTTTCTCGCTTTTTGCTGTCGCTGAGTTGATAGAAAAACAAAAGCACAAACAGCACAGCCCAAAGCCCATTATTAAGAGCAAGTTCAAGAATGTTTTCAATCATCTGTTTACCCAAGCAACGAAGACATCATACCATCTGCCAAGTTCATCTTTTAAGCCAGGATTGTCATTTATGAAAGCAATTTGCTCATCTTTTGATTTTCCTTGAAGATATCTTAATGTCTCTGCAGTCTTTTCTCTGCCGATATCAAGCAAAATGTCTTCTATTTGCTCATCAACATTTTCTCTTTCACTTGCGTTTGCCTTTTCAAACTCTTGCTGAATTTTTTCAATTTCGGTTGTGAGTTTGTCGGCATATGTGAGGTTAAATTCTTCAAGAGCACTTTCTCTTTCTTGTTCCAAAATAGCCTGCTTAAACGCAAGATTGTCAAGATATGCTTTATTTTCATTGTCAAGGGCCTCTTTTTGCTGACTGTATTCATTGCTGATTAAATCAAGTTGATTATCATATATACTGGAAACACGCCAACCTTTATCTATTGAGTCAAAGCGTAAATCTTCCACATCTTGATTATAATCATCAGTTGCTTTGCCAAGTTGGTCATAGTATTTATTTTGATTGGATATTCTGTTTGTGTCCAACTTTTCTTGCTTGGTTTGATAGTTATCATTTATTTTGTTTGTTTGTGTGTTATAATACTCACTCAAATTTTCTGTTGCTTGATTTTTTGCTTCTTGGTCGGTTAGTGTGAGTTCTTGTTGTTTGTTTCTCCAAGTAGAAAGTTCACTTTGATATTTATTGTTTATTTGCTCAAATTTTTGTGATAATTCGCTTGGAAAAGATACATTGGCGGAAGATGTTTTAACTTTTTGTTGCTCTGTTTTTTGTGTTGTTGCCATATAGGCACCTCCATTTCTAAAATAATCTTCTTTGTTTTGAAGAGTGATAAAAAATTGCACATAGTTTAAAGATTTATATCCATTATTTCTTAACATATGAGAAAACTCCGTTTGTGTTACGCATGATAAAACCAGTGTCTGTTTCTTTGTAATATTCCCCACTCGTAACAAAGACTTCGCTAGATTTTTGTCCTGTTGATAAATCAAGTGTGGTGTTATAGATTTTGCCATCACGGTGATAGTAAAATCTTATCTCACCCTCATCGTAATATGCCGTGCAAGTGTTTCCAACGCCAATCTCAACAGGGTCGCCCTCGGCTGTTAAAAAGTCTGTTGCGGAAGTTGTTTGATTGTCTTTATAGGGCTGAAAATACAGTTTGCTGTCTGTGTCCTCAAAAATAACCATTGCTGCATAGTTAAAACTATTGCCATAAATGTTGGATACACTGCTTAAATCTTGAACATTGCTTACGGTGGCTGTTACCTCTGATGGAACAGTGTTTGTTGTGTTAAAACTGATGTTGCCACCAATCACATAAAACACATTATTTTCATCAAATCCTCCCAACAAGACACCAAAAACATTTAATATGCTATTGTTAATTCCTGTTTTTCCTCTTGAATTTTGATTATAAAATTCCAAAGGGCTCATAAACTTAAATTTTGGACTGCTACCTAAGGAATTTAACACATAGCAACTTGCTGCTGGTGCTGAAGCCGAAACAACAATTCCATCTTCTTGCAATCTGCAAAATGACGGATATGCCATTTTCTTTCCAGCACTTATAACAACAATCAAAGACGATTTCATGTCAATGATTTTAGTGCTATTTGTTAAACCAAAAACACTTGGTGTATCTTCATCAAGAGATGTTGATGTGGTTGAACCACTTACATATTCCCTTGCATGATATCCAATTCCGTCACAAGAAATAACATAGAGATTTCCAGGATAAGTGCCAGAATTAGATGGAATTTCTTCACCTATCTCGGCATATGCATTATCAATTAAAACTGGTTTTTGTGCTAGAAGGCAAAGTTTGATGTTTTTTATTTCACAACTTATGCCACTGCTTAAACACTCACCTTGCATATAGACAGATTGTGGGGTTGATGAACCGAAGAAATATATGCTGTGATGTCGTTTGACTGCAATATCCCCAAAACTTATTTCCTCTTGAAAACTGAGTTCGTCATTTACAAATATCTTTAAATCACAACTCCCTGTTTGTCCACTTGTGGTATTACACACATCAAAGTCAATTGTTAAAACTCCCACACAATCATTATCACAGGAGAACTCACCAAGATATGCATAGCATATTTCTTCTGACTCAAAAATATATAAGGAACCATAGTCACGCTTTGTGAGTGTAACGCCTGATGAATTTGATGACAGTTGAGTTTGCAAATCACTCACATTTTGCTGAATTGTTTCAATATCTGTTTCAATTATACTGACATCGCTTTCAATAGAATCAATATTTGTTTCAAGGGTGCTTACATTTGATTGTAGCGAACTTACATTTGTTTCAAGTGAATCTACACTTGTTTGCACCAAACTGAGATTTTGGGCAGTTGTGTTAGATTGATTTTTCACATCCTGCAAAATTTGACCGCTGTTTTCAAAACCTTCTTCGAATTCCAAACTCATTTTATAGGCTCGCTTGCCATAGTTTTGTTCTTCTTTCATAGTTTTCACTCCAAATTTACTTCCATTTGTGGATTAGATATATATGCATCATTTTCTGTGCTGTAAAAAGCAATGGCAAAGGTATTTCCACGCAAATTGATTGGAACTTTTACCGCCTTATTTTCGGATGCTGGCACATCAAAAATATGAGTTTTTCCGTCAACAAAAACGCCAATTTGGCTGTCATGTTTGTTAAGCATTGTTATGCTTTTTATGATTTTGTTTCTGCTTGGATATCCCATATCTGTGTAAGGCGATTCCCAAACCTTTTGAGTTGGAGTTCCAAAAACTTTTCCGTTATATGTAAGTTCACCAAGTCTGTTTTTATATGTGCTTCCAAAACACGCAACCAGTTTGCTGATGTTTTTATATTGAATTGTTGTAAGAGCACAAATATCAACGCCACGAAGAATGCTGTATTCACCTGTTTCAAGGTCAAGTTCAATCAAACAATTATTGGTCATGTTTGTGGTGTAATCTGAAAACCTATAGTCTTTGGTGTCCATTTTGCAAGCAAGGTAATATTTTCCGTCAAGGAAAGCCGCGCAAGCATATGAGTTGTCCATTTCTTTGAAAAGATTTTCAAAGCCAAGGGTAAGTTTTGTCATTTCAAGACCGTCAAACTGATATATTCCATCTCTGCAAAGCATCACAACAACATCTCCACACAAAACTGCAGTGTTTGCAAAAATTTGTGAACTTGAAAGTGCCAAGTGCCTAACAACAAACTCACTTTGGTCACCCGAACCACTTAATCTTGTTATTCCAAACTCACGAATTATGTAGAGATAGTTATTGTAACTGATAACAGAGTTAAGCGTTCCTCTTTCATCTGTCATTTCAATATATCCGCCGTCAAAGGCATTAACAATCCAGTTGGTAGGGTCAACATCTGAACTGAACCAAATTTGTGACTTGTCTCCACCAATAGTTGCAAAAAGTCTGTTTGCATGATAAGCAAGAGAGGTTATCACTGGTGCTGTTGGCCACTCTTCTGGCGAAGTAAGACTGTCCCAAGTTGTCAAACTGTCGGTTGAGTTTGTTGGGCAGAAGAAAAATTTATCTGAACCGTCTGTTCTTAGATTGATTCCAACAGGGCAAGATGTGAAATTGATGTTAATAAGTGATGTGAATTCGGTGTTTGGTGATTCCACTCTACCCCAGTATATTTCATCATTACCCTCATCTCCGCTTGCTTCACTGTAAAACAGAAGCAGTGGACTGAAAGTCTGCGTAACATCTACCCAGCGTTTGTAAACCCAAAGTTTTTTTATGTCTGTTACATTTGTTGGAACTTCCATTGTTTTGATATCTCCATATGGATCTGGCAAAGTTAAATCTTGAAACCCCATTCCCGTCGTTAAAGCACCTGTTGAAAAATTGAAATTATATGTGTTTCTTGCAAGATTGAGTGGCATTACATTTGTGTCAAGTTTTGTGTTCATTCCACTTGAAAAATCGGTGAGTTTAACAGTTACAACCGTTTGGTCTGATATTGGTAAAAGGTCACTGTAAAACATTAAAACCACCCCCTTGAAGTAATTTTTGGCATATGTTTTGGGCGTTGAGCAATGAGCATCAATCTTTGAAAACTTAAATCCCAAGCGTTAGCATCTTGATACATTCCTCTTCTGAGATAAAACTTTGAAGTTGTCCCAACAGCAAGTGTTCTTATACCGATTTTTCCCTCTTGCATTGGCAGAGTGTCAGTTAAGGCACTTACCTGCTGTGGCGAATATGTGTATGTTATGGTGTGATTGCCATTCTTACAGCGAAAAAATGTTGGAAAAGTTGTAAATTTTATGTTAACACCGCTTTCATCTTTTATTTTTATTATGTCTATTAAAATTTTATCAAGTTCGTTATAGTCAAAAGTCTCATTTGTAACAGTGATTTCTTCTGTTGTTTTGAAAGGCAGATAGATGTATGCAATGCTGAATATGGTGTCATTTAGACAATTGATTAAGTTTTCTATTGTTTCTTGTTGCTCTTCGCTTAACTCGGTTTGACTGTCTGTGTCAAAAGCCGAAGTGCTTAAAATATCTTCTCGGGATAAATTTTTTAAAACCAAAGTTAACACTTCTTTAACCGTCATAGACTCCTCCTTTTAAGCCCATTTTGTGATATAGGCATCATCAAAATTTTCTGCTTCATTTCTTGATGCAAAGTCAAACATTTCTTTTAGTTTCCAATTGGTTTTATCCAGTATTTCTTTTTTTGCATCTTTTTCAAGTTTTTCATTGTTTTTATCAATCTCAGCAAGAATTTTATCCAAAAATTCTCGCCTTGTTTTAAGCGTTAAAGAAATTGTTCTTGCATCAAGTGAACCATATGGAATCGATAAGCAGAAAGTGTTTTTTTGTGAATAGTTATGAACTTCATAACATTTTCTGTCTGTGTTATACACAATAAAATAATCTTTATCAATCTCTCTCAAACGCCTTGTTATGTCGTGGGTATCTTCTAAAATTTTTATTAGCATTTTTATAATTCCTTTAAATTTGCGAAAATTTATCAAAAAAATTAGCAAAATTCATGAAAAATCAATGAAAAATGCTAATTTTTTTTAAATTTATGAAGCAGTTATTGTCAATTTGCCTTGTGCACCTGGTTTGTCACAAACAAGTTCTGCATATTTCACAAGGGTTGCTGTGTGAATTGGATAGCCCTCTTTTTGTCTTAAAATTTGACCCTTATCGTTTTCAATCCATTGCCAATCGCCAAGTTGATGCATTTTGAAGTTGTCACTGTTGAGGAAGTAAATTGTTCCGTCATCGATGAAACGCTCCGCAATGAAAGGTATGCCATTAAATGAAATTGTTGTGTATCCACCTTCAAGTTTTGTTACATCAAGGTTAAGTCTGTTGTTTTTGAAAAGGTTTTGAAAACTTCTTCTTGCGTCATAAGAACCACATATGAAGTTTATCTCGCCACCTGATTGCTCTTCGCAAGCGTCAATCACACTCATCAAATCTGCTTCGCTGAAACTTGCACTTGCAACTGATTGAGTGATTGGAGTTAAGAATGGATAGTCCGCCTTTGTAAGTCCATAAAGAGTTGTTATGCTGGAATCAAAGATTGAACCAATTCCAGTGATTTCTTTTCCCTTACTTCCTTGAACATAAAGTTCAACAACAGCATCTTCTCCATCTCCCTCTTCATTTTCTGCAACCATTTCCGCTGTGCAAGCATCGCTGAATGTCAAGGTTTTAGTTGCATAGTCCCAACCAACAATTCTGGTGGTTGCCTTGTATACTCCGTCAACATAGATGTCGACAACTTGTCCAACCATAAGGTTTTTCATGCTGTCAACTGTGAAGGTATATGCACCGCTTGCAGTTGCTGTTCCTGTTGCTAAAAGTCCATTTCCGTTTCCATAGAGCATACGAGCAAGATTGAACTTGCTTGCCTCAACAAGCCCCTCCATTTCAGCAGACAAAAGATTTAAAAATGCGCCCGCTTCGTTTGAAGATGCTCTGATTGCCTTGTCACTTATCTCAATTGAGCCATAGAGATTTTTAAGAGCCACTTCGAAAAGTGCATAGTTGTTTTCTGCCACGCTTGGCAAAGAACCAGACTCGGTTCCAGCACCAATTCCTCCATTTACACCATAAGGCACAAGTTTTTTAACCAATTTTCCAACAACATCTTGTGATGTTTTTTCCACCTTTGCCAAAAATGGATGAATGTTTGAATTAAGTTGATTTGCCACAACATCAAGATACATTGTTTTTAATGCTGAATTAGCCGATGTTAAAGTTACCATATAATATTTCCCCCTTTATTAAGAAAGACTTGCCATTTTACCTTGCGCACCTGGTCTTGAACAAACAAGTTCGGCATATTTTACAAGCGTTGCAAGATAACTAGCATATCCTTGTTTTTGTTTTAGAATTGAACCATCTTCATTTGTAAGCCACTCCCAATCACAAAGTTGGTGAGTTACAAAGTCGTTGGTGTTAAGCATATAAAGAACGCCACTTGGAACAAATTTGTCGCCATAAAGTGGAATTCCATTAAAAGACAGCGCCTTGAAGCCACCATTTAGGTTTTGTGTGTCAATATGCTTTGTCATTGCACTGAGTTTTGATGCAAAAGTGCGTTTAAGCGCATTTGTTGTTACGATGAAATTCATTTTGTTGCCAGTTCTTTTTTCAACCTCGTCAAGACATTGTTGAAGCAAATCTTCATCAAAAGTTTCACTGGAACTTTTTGTTTTTATGTAACTGTTAAGCCATGGATATGTTGACCTGTCTAGTCCATAAATTGTTCCTGTTGTTTTAAAGATTGCTTCAAGCCCTGTGATTTCTTGGTCCTTGCTCCCTTGAACATAAAGGGTGTAGGAACTTGCGCTGGTGGCAAAAGTTGAATCAATTGTCTTATCAATTGTTATTTTGCTGTTTGTTCTGTCAACGCTTTTAATTCTAACTCCGCCAAAACCAGTCACCAAAGTTGAACCATTATAGACATCAATCATCAGTCCTTCAATCAAGTTTGTTGTTGATGTGACAGTGATTGTCTGTCCAGTATCGTCAGCGGATGTTACTGTTGTCAGCGCTCCAGTTCCATCACCATAAAGCATTCTGCCAAGGTTAAACTTGCTTGCCTCAATCAGTCCTTCCATTTCTGCGGTCAGCAAGGAAACAAAAGCGCCAGCATCATCACTTGAAGCACGAATAGCTTTGTCAGAAATTTCAATGCTTCCAAACAAATTTTTAAGAGTGCTTGTAAAAACAAGATATGGATTTCCATTGCTTGTTGGCAAAACACCACCCTCATCTCCTGCACCAACTCCACCATTCACTCCATATGGCACAAGTTTTTGAACTTCACGACCATAGACATCACTGGTGGAACTTTTGATTTGATTGAAAAGCACATTTGTTTTTGTGTTAAGTTGATTGCTCACAACATCAAGATATAAATCTTTTAATGCGTTTTGAGCAGTTGTCATTGTTACCATAAACATCTCTCCTATTTATTAAAAATTTTTCTTGCCATCTCTTTCACTTCTTCCAAAGTTTTTGGCTTATTTGTAACTTTCGTTGATACGCCAAAATCAGAAGAAGCAAAAATTGGTGGCGTGTTTTCTCGGTTGTTAAGTTTTAACAGATAGTCTTTTATGACAGCATTAACAACCTTGTCATTTTTTTGAACTTGTTTTAAAAAGTTCTCATCTTCCAAAAGTTGCTCGGGCGTTTTATAGTTGGCTTCAAGCCACTTTGCCCATGCAACATAGAGGGGGCGCTCATTTTGCACAAGAGCCTTATCCTCCAAAATCATTTTTGAAAGTTCTTTTGCATGATTTTTTGCAAGCGGGTTGTCCTTTAAGAAATTTGCAACCTGCTGATTCCAATCTTCTCGCTGCCAAAAAGGAAGGGAATTATCAATCTTGTTTTCTTCACTCAGGTTTTCAACCTCGGTTAATGACTTTTCTTCTTCCTTTTGGCTATCAAGAGAAGTATCATTCGCCTTTTTTTGAAAATCGCTTAGAAGTTGACTTTTCCTTGTGAACTCCTTTTCAAGATTTTCATAGGCGTTTCTTAAACTTTCAACATCTTCAAATTTTCCATATGGGGAGCCGTCAAAGCTTTGCGGTTGTTCCCCTTCAATTTTTTCTTTCATAAATCCTCCATTTGCAAAAAAATAGTTAAAATTTCTTAATTTTTTTGTGTTTTTTGTGTTAAATTCATCAATTTTGTTGATTTTGTGTTTCATAAAGCCTGTTTGCTTGTTGTTCCAAGGCTTTATATTGTTTGTGTTTTCGTATGTGTTCAAGCATGATTTGTTCAATGTTTTTGTTCTTTTCTTTCAGTTTTTCCCACTCACCACCAAGCATAAAAGCGGTGTGAGTGCTTATGTGCAGGTCATGGTCATGAATTTCCAAAACCTCTGGCTGTTTACCTTTTGTCGCAAGGTCAATGTTTTCCTTTCGTGCGTTTTGAATTTGTAAAGTGTTTGCATCAAGGGTGTCTTCCCAAACACCAAAGCCAAGCATTTCCAAAATTTTATGACGCATACTGTTTGACAGTTTTCCATTTTCGTCATGCAAAAGTCCTTCTTTCAAAATGTCCAAAATCATGGAACGTTTTTGCGCAACCGTTTGAGCATATTCGTTTTCAGTGTCAAAAGAAATATCATCTGAACTGATGTTGCCTCTGTCCCAATAGAAGAAATTTGTTGAACCATTTATTCCAACAACCCTGCTCATTCTTTGATGAGTTACAAACTGCTTATACAGTCTTAAAATCTGCTGGGCAACTTGTTTAATTGCAAAACTTATGTTTTCTCCGCTTGCTGAAATTCTTGCATTTTCTTGTTCAATCAAAAGTTGCAGAGCAACTCCACTCATGTTGTTTAACTCGGTTGTGTTTGTTCCAAAAAGGTCGCTGATTCCACTGACATTCAAAAATTCGTTGAGAAGTTTTTCCTCTTCCTCGCTGAAACTCACTGGAATGCTTTCTGAACCCATGAGTGTTGGCATACTGGAACCTTGACGATAGACAAGGATTTTACCTGGACTCATACCCTCTTCTTCAAGATTGTCAACATCAATTGAACCATCTTCAACAGCCAAAACTCCAACTGTTGACCTGTTCATAAATTCATGCTTTCTGTTCTTCACTGCGTTATAGGCACGCTGAATTGGAATTGTTCTTTCAATCACACTGCCACCCCAGAAAAGTGATGGTTGTTCAACTGAAATTTGTCTTATAAATGGAAAACCTCTTTCGCCATCTTTTAAGTTTTTATATGGCAAATCTCCACAGAACACAAGTTTATCTTCCACAACAACAATAAGTCTTCCGTTTGGAAATTCTTTTGACGGCATTTCATATTTTTCTAAAACAACCGCTTGATTGTGCTTTGCTGTTTTTGAAACCTTGTTAAAACCTCCAAGAGTAATTGCGTTGTTGTGAACACTTGAAAGCGCATAACTGTCAATGTCCTGCCCCTCCACTTTTACGCCCCAAAGTTGTTCAATCACATTGGTATCATAACTTCGTGCGTGAATCAAACTTTGACAGTGGTTAAGGTCCGAACAAGAATTGCTGTCTGGATATATTTCAAAAGGCGAACAAACCAAAACATCGACATCTCCTTCATAGATGTTTTCTCCCATTGGAGAAAGACCAACAATCGAGCCCGCACTGTCATTCCACACAACCTTATAGAAAGCCGTTCCGCAAATCTCACTCCACCTTGTCGCCTGAGATACAAGCCGACTGAAATCAAGTTTGTTGCTCACTGATTTCAAAATATCTTTGCACACTTTTGCATTACTGATATCGTCCTCATCATCACTTGCTGGAAGAACGGTCATAGATGGTCTTACATTTGCAAGTTTTGCCACCCTTGTTTCAATAAGCGGAGCAATGTGATTATAGACAGCACGCTCTTCCCAATAGAACTGCTTGTCAATTTCTTTTAAAATGTTGTTTGAATTGATGTCGCAATATTGATTTCCAATTAAAAAATTGATGTTAAGTTGCCATTGCGTTTCAAACGGCTTGCGCTCTTCCTGTCTTCTTTTAAAATCTTTCCAAACATCAGAGACCAATTCCTTTTGTTGTTTTTTTGTTAATTTTTGTTCCATATTAACCCCTTTTTTAAAAAATAACTGTTTTTTAATACTTTTTTAATGTTTTTTTAACTTTTTTGCGCATAATTTTTGCAAGTTATGAATTTTTAAGTTCATTTAGAAGTCTTTGTTTTTCCTGCAAAAGTTCTTCTTCTGTCATGCTGTCATATTTTGATTTGATGTCTTCTTTGAAAAGTTCAAAATATGCACGAACAGCAGACACATCTGGTGGTGAATGTTTTTTGTTTACCTTTTGTTTGCATTTTTTCATTTCACCAGTTTCATCATCAAAACAAAACTCTTCTGTTACCTCGTCAAAATCATAGCCTGTTGCTTTTTTCATCAGCGCAGTTGCCAACTTATCTTTATCTTCATTCATAATTTTCTTTTACCCCTTGCCTTTTTTATAAGTCTGTCTTTATGCAATGTTATTTCGCTTTTAGGCTGAAATTGTTTGGTCGGCTCAGGTCTGGTCATTATGTAATACCTAAGTTCATCAAGTGCGTGGTCATCTTTTTTGATTGGCGTGTCTGCATTTCCCCAAAAATATCCTTTTATCTCACGAATGAGATTTGTGCAAGTTGAAAAGATTTTCAGCCTTGCCTCTCCTTTTATATTTTTAAGATAACTTTTCACTCGTGAAATGCCAGCAAATAAATCTTTATTAACCTTGGTGTTAACGTTGATTTTGTTATCATAAAAAAGTTCAGCAACGCTTTTTTCACTTGCAAGTGTTTTTTGATTTGCCGCAGAATCAATAAGCGCATCAATAAAGCCATTTCTTTGTTTCCAACCAAGCTCAAGGCATTTTTCTCTTATTCTATCAGCATGCCATTCAACTGTCTTGTTTGAAAAATAATGTTCTGCAATAACATAGATGTTTCCGTCATAGTCCACAGCATACCAATGAGCAGACAGCGGGTTGTGAAGCCCTGGGTCAATGGAGATTGTATCAAACCAATCTTTTGGCACATCAAAAGGTTCAATCACATGAACAAGTGGGTCAAACTCACTATATACCATTCCACCAACAGATAAAAACTTTCCATAGCGTCTGCTTTCTAACTCTTCCTTTGACAAAACGCTGGACATAAATTCAATCTCTTCTTCATCTAAATACGGGTTGTCTGCCCACTCCATTTGAATTGTCCAAATCTCTTTATCATTGGCAGGATTGAGATAGATTAAGTTATAGACCCATGAAAGTCCTTTCAGAGGAGTCATGGTTGCAAAAATTTGACCTTTGCGATCCAACACCCTCATTCTGCACTCAAGATAGATATCATAGGGAGGTTCTTCATCAAACCAAACAAAATCAAGGCTTGTCCCTTGAAATTTCTCTCTGCCTTGGTCGCAACTTTTAAAACCAATTCGGCTTAAGCCTCCAAAAACATTTTTGATGACAATATAGTCAATAACTCCATTTTCTGGAACATCTTTTCTGCCCGAAAGCATAACAATGTCGGCAATCCATTCTGGCTTTAAATATTGCAAAATCTTTTGCTGTGCAACATCTCTTTGCACCTGAGAACTCAGCGACACCACCCACCCTTCCACACCAGCCTTGTTCTCTTTGAACGGATGAATTCCTCTTGCAAGCCATACCGTTTCCACAGCACCACATTCTGTTTTACCACTTCTGTTTCCACCAAACACCCAGCGATTTCTACGATTGCATTTATGAAATTCCATTTGCTTTTTATGAACTTTTTCTTTGTTGTATCTGTCAATTAGATTATATTTTTTCTTATTCTCTAAACAACTTTCAACAACACTAAGTTCATTCAAAATTTCCAAATATTGCATTGTTTTCCTCTTTTTTGGTGTTTTATGGCAATAAAAAACAATAATTGCAAATAGATTTACAATTATCGTTTGATAAAATTTTACTAGGAGAAAAATATGAAATTTGTTACATCTTTAATTTTATTATCTATTGCTTTTTGCTCGTTTTTTGAGGTTCAAAGCGTTTCAGCAAGTGGCGAACAATATTGCCGAATAATGACAGAGACATATCTATTTAAATCTGCTGAAACAAGTCTGGAAATGGAAAATGTTTTTTTCACACTTGAAGAGACATATTTTGCAAAGGTCCAAAGTGAACAAGACAATTTTTATGAAGTTTCATATAACGGTGTAACTGGTTTTGTTTTAAAAGATGATGTTATGCTTATAGATGGCACACCCATTACGCCGTATCCAGAAAACATCACCTTTGATATAAACAAAAGTGTTTCTTTGATTGTTCGTTCTTTACCCAGTGAAAATGGCGAATATCTAGGGCTTTTACCATATGGTGCAAGTGCTGAATATATTGCGCAAACAACAGGGCAAGAAATGGTTACAGGGCTTGGAAATGTTTGGTATTACATCAGTTATAAAAGCCTTGAACAAGGTGTTATTTCTGGATACGTCTATGCGGGCTTAACTGAAAATTTGACTGAAATAGTTCCAAATACCGAAGAATTTTCACAGGCGACTTCTGGTGGAATTGAAGAAATCATTTCGCCAGAACTTTTGGACACAAACAATCTTTTGATAATTCTAGGGTTATGCGTTGCTGGTGTTGTTTTGCTTCTTGCACTGCTTTTGCCACTTAGAAGAAACAAGAGAGAGAAAGAGCAAGTTGCAAACAAAACGCAGTTGACTTTTGATAATAACAAGATTGACAACAATGATTTTGATTTTTGATGTTTTTAATATGAAAAATGGTCATAAATTGCAAAATTTGAGTTATTTTTTTGCAATTTTTTTGCAGTTTCAATTTTTACCTTGTTTTTATGGCGCAAATTATCATAAACTCCTGAAAGCCATTTTTCTTTTGCAAAAAGTTTTTCAAACTCTTTTTTCCCATACCCCTCTTTCACAAAAAACATATAGCTTTCTTTAAGCGCTTTATCAAGTCTTCTGTGAACCGTTCTTGTTCCGATTTTGCAAACTTCTGAAATTGTCTTATCCTTTTGTTTTTCAATATATTTTAAAACCAAAAGTTTTGCTAGCTCCAAAGGCATTTCTGTTAAACTTTGACTCATCAGGTTTTTTATAAATGCCAGTTCCCGTTTTCGAATGATAAGTTTTAAGATATCATTCATTGTGTCCAAAGTTTCAACATAACCAACCGCCGAATGAGAATGAACCCCACGATGAAGCACCTTTCGGTCGATTGCGCTTATCACTCGTGAAATTTCCCCATAAGACTCAAAAAGTGTTTTCATTAAAAATTTACCTTCCATTTTTTCTCCTTTTTTTAAAAAAATAAGTTAATTGCCCTAGGGATTTTACTCCCTATCACAAGCATTTTATAATATACATTCGCGATTTGTCAATGTTTAGTGTCACATTTTTGCAAAATATTTTAAAATATTATACAAAATTACAAAGTTATCCACAATTTTTGATTTACAAAGACTTTTTTCGAACATATGTTCTAATAATAAATCTTCTAATATGACAACTGTATGTCTCATTTTCAAAAAACTGCTTATTTTTATAAAAATTTCTTTGCTTTTTTGAAAATTTTGTTATATCATATATTAAGAAGGAATATTATGAAGAAAATTTGGTTGTTTTGTTTATGTTTCACAGTTTTAAGTTGTTTTGTTATAAACAGCCTTTTCTTAAATGATTCAAACAATGAGCAAATTATTTCACTTCAAGAAATAAGAGTTAATGACAATTTCTCGCAGAAAGAAAACATTTTTATCGAAAATTTTGACACGGCTTATGCCCTAGACAACAAAAACGGCGACTTGTTTATTTCAAACAATGATACATCAAACGGGCAAAACCAAATCATTAACCAAACAACAGGGCAAACTTTTTCAACTGACATATCCACCTTTCCGCTTTACTCAATAAGTGGCGATTATGGAACGAATATGTTTTTCGCTAAATATGACAACTATGGCATTTCAAAACTTAATACCGAAGACGAAAGCATTGTTTATTTTGACAAATACATTGCAGAAAGAGATTCAATAAGCATTGGCCGAGTCTTCCATATAACAAGTGATACAAATGGAAC
>CALWKH010000009.1 GCA_944381195.1 uncultured Clostridia bacterium | reverse complement strand
TCCAGTTTACATTGATTTGAATTATTTCTTGTGACGGAGAAATGATGTCTTCAAGCGTTAGGTTTGTTATGTTCTTATTTCCTTGCCTATCTGTTGTTATATTTGTGTCTTGGAAAATTCCAGTCAAATCAGAAACATAATAGCATGATGTAATTGTTCCACCGTCAAGATAGCCAATGATTGGCTGAACACTGCTTTGAATAATTCCACCAGAAGAAAGCATGCCAAGGCTTAAAGCAGTGGATAGATTGTTCTTTGAATAGCCAACAATTCCACCAAGATATAAATTATTATTTGTTGTAAAGTTGGTTTTATCTGTTACTTTAAAACTTATAGAACCATAACTTATCACATTTGTTATGTTCATTGAACTGTATCCAGCAATTCCGCCAAGATAGTCTTGACCAAAATCAGTTGCAAAAATCATAACTGAACTTGCACTGCTTGCAATTGCTGGCAAAGTTGAAACTTCCTCACTGCTGTTTTGTGTGTTGTTATTATAAACTTGACCAAACAACCCACCCGCATAAATAACGGTGTTATCAAGATTTTCTGCTGGCGCTGTTGCAGTTATTTCTCCACTTGCATAGTTGTTAAGATAGATGCTTGTTTGAACAAGCTTGCTGCTTTGATTATTTGATGTGATGTTGTTATATAGAACTCCCATCAAACCACCAGCATAGGTTGTGCTTGTTTGTGTTGAAGTGTTTGTGATTTCTATATCTGTCCAAGAAGCACAATTTGTGAATGTTGCACTTGGTGTGATTGATGTCTCTGAAAACTCAATACTATTTTCATAAAATCCAGCAATTCCACCTGCGTAAATTTGCGCTGAACCAGTAATGCTGATACTTCCGCTTGTTGTTATATCAGAAAGTGCAATTTGATTTGCAACACCAATAGCACCACCAACATATATATTTTGATTACTTGATGTTGTAATTTGCGTTGAAACATCAATTTTATTTAGCATACAATTTACTGATGTTCCGTCAATTTCACCAATTACACCACCAACATTTTGATTTCCGCCGCTTAGGTTAATTGAACCTGCAACAGATATGTTTGAACTTCCATAGGAACTGATTGTGATATTTCCTTCAACTCGCCCAAACATTCCACCCGCATAGATATTGCCAGAACCAAAGGTCATATTGAAGTTTGGTGTTAACTCACAGTAGTCAACAATGTTTCTTATTTGCGCAATTCCAGCAATCATTCCTGTTAATAACTCACCAGAAGTGTGGTTTGTATATGCATCATTTGAATAGTTTACATTTGCAGAAATATTGCTATAAGAACACCCACTTGACACACCAAAATATCCACCAAGATTCCTAATTGAATTTGGAGTGATTGTTCCACTTGTTGTAACCGAAGTTCTTGAAATTGTGCTGTTATATGCCTCTCTCGCAACTAGACCAAAGTTTTCATAATTTGAAGCTGTTGCATCTCCCTCAAACACAAAATTGATGTTTGAAAGTTCAAGATTTGCAATGATGTTGAATAAAGACATTGCTGTTCCATTATATATTATGGTTAAAGTTACAGCAGCACCGTCTGTTCCATAGCCTTGAATTAAACCTGTTACCGCTTGAGTTGCATTTGAAAGACTTTCAAAATTTTGCCTTACCGAAGTTATGCTTAAATCAAAGGTTAAGTCGTTGACAATTCTATAGTTTCCACCTTGTCCACCTCTTATGTAGTAGAAGAATTCATCAACAGTGCTAATCTCTTGCATTGTGATTGTTTGTCCTTCTGTAAGTCGTGGGAATATGTAGTTAGATAAACTGTCATCAAGAAGCCACCTATCTGCACTGTGGTCTTGTTCAAAGTTACTGAACACATTGTTCATGTTGCTTATACTTACAACAATTTGACTTAGTGTTAAATCACGACTGTTTGTTGCAAGACAGTCATAGACATCACTGTCATCCAAACCACCAGCAAGGCTGGTTGCCGAATTTGATGCAACAATTGCATTACTTATTGCAATGTTTGTTCCGTCAACAAAAAGTATATCTGAAGTGTCAGCACCCGCAGAAGTCCTGTTTTCATAGAGAATTTGACCAGCAATTCTACCTGTGAAAGTGTTATATTGCTCTGTCGCTTGAACGCTTGCAGGAATGATTGTGAGTGCTGTGTTTGAATATTGAGCATTCATTGGTGCGGTTGCAAGTCCAACAAAGCCTCCTGCCACTGTGGTTGCACTTACCGCTCCTGTGTTATAGATACTGTTTACATATGCTGAAAAATTGCCAAAAGATGTATCAAAATTGTTGCCCTGAGTGGTTGTGGAGTAAAGTGTCTTTTCGCTGTTGTAGTTGTTATTTGCACTTGGAATCAATGCACTAATTCCATCAGCCAGTTCACTAATGCTGCTAACAGCAACACCAATCACGCCACCTGCAACCTGAGCAGAGCTGTTTATAACATCAACACGAGAATATGAATATTCAATTCCACCTGTTTGATTCTCAATGTTGGTTCCATTTGTTCCAACATTAAGTCCAACAAGCCCTGCAACTACTTTTGGTGTTCCCGCAAAAAATGTTGTAAGTTGTGTTTGACTGGCAGTATCGCCAGTGAGTGAAAATGCCGTGTCACTTGTTCTTTGTTTTTCGCTTTCCATTGCAATATATGAATTTGTGAGAAGTCCCCTGTTTTCACCAACAACGCCTCCGCCAATCACACCTGCTTCAATCCTTTGTGTTGTTGATGTGTTGTTTGCTAGAACAAATTTTGCATATGATGCAACAGAATTATAATCTATCAGTCCAAATACACCACCTGCAATTTCTGCATTTATGATGATATCAGTCGATGCTTCGCAGTTTATGACTGGTGGGTTTGCTCTGTTTGTTGCAAACTCATTTTGCAGAGATACAACACCTATCACACCCCCAGCATATGAAATGTTATTTTGTCGAGTTTCATCACTGTAACTGAAATAAGTTTCGTTGTTTCCAGGTGTTACATCAAAAGTTGAATAGATTGAAATTTGCGACTTTATGTTTGCAATTTTTGTTTCTTCTCCAACCGCAATTCCTGTTAAACCACCAGTTATATTATAACCACTGATAAGTGAACTTGTGCTTGATGATAAGATTTTTATGTTATTAACACTTGAATCTTTGATTTGTCCCGCAAGTCCACCAACAGCATATGATTGTGTTCCTTGAATTTCATTTACTGTTATGCTAAGGTTTGAAACAACAGCACCATTAAGGTCTCTGAACAATCCAAGATAAACCGTTCTTGCAAGTTCACTTAGAATTGCCACCTCTTCAATCCTCATGCCATTACCTTGCAACTCGCCTTGGAAAGTGAGAGCCATTGAACTTGCTGGACTGCTTGCTTCAAAGTTGATGTCTGCAATTAGCCTAACATATTGTGAATTTGTGCTTGTTGTGTTGTCAAACACAGAATTGAATGTGCTTACATTATATATAAGCGCTGGATTGCTTGCAGAACCTGGTTGTTCGCTTTGATAGGTCAACCCCTCTCCAACAACAGCACCTTCAGACATTACAACTCGATTACTTAGGGCAATGTTATCTGCCTCGACAAGTTTTGGTCCCAAGTTGCTGTTTGTGTCAATTGTCCAAACTCCCCCATCTCCAAACACAAAACCATTCAAATATTCACCTTGCTCGGACATGATGTCTGTTTGACTGATTGGATTTGCTACTTCTTGTTCACTTTCTCCAACATAGCCGTCAATTAAGTAGTAACAATTTTCAATTATTCCGCTGTTTAGGGTGTTAAGTTGTCTGTCAAGCCCCGTGAATGCACCATTTATTCCAGAAGAAGAGTTGATAATGCTTGCAGAGTAGGAATATCTTATTGTGCTTGTTTCTGTTGCGTTATCATAAACAAAGCCCCCAACACCAAGCGAACTGTTTATGGTAATGTTTGTGTAACTGTTTTCAATTGTTCCATAGTTTGAATGAACGAAACCTCCAACATTACCACTGAAATAGATTGCTCCACTTGCTGTTCTTATTGTATCAAGTTCGGTGGCATCTTCATAGTTTTCAAGCTTTACACCTTCCACATAACTTGTGGTAATTGTTCCAGAATTATATGCAACCAAACCACCAACAATGGTGTTTGCTGTTATGTTTGATGACATATGAACAATGCTTCCATTTGCAAAATAGCTTGATGCAATTGTTCCGGTGTTATATCCAACAAGTCCACCAAGTCTTCCACCACCAAAAATGTTGATTCCATATCGTGTTGATGTTGCAATGTTATCGGTTGTAACGCCAATGCTGTCTGCAACTCGACCAACTCTGCTGTTTGTAATATAGCCAGAGTTGGAACCAACAAGTCCACCAATATTTGCTTCAACCACTGTTGTTTCGCCTGATGTTGTAATGGTTGGGCTTACAAAGATAAACGAACTGACAATGGTTGCATTTTCATCTTCTTTAGCAATATTTTTTAGTTCGGTGAAAATCTCACTTGCATAAACATAACTGCTTAAATCTATTCTGTTTGCGTCAGTATTATAATAAGCAAGCCAAGAATCTGGATCTAAATTTTCATCAGAACCTTGATTTGTTACAGTATTTATGATTTCACAGTTATAAATTATTCCGCCCTCATTAACTCCCGCCAAAAAGCCAAAGTTAACAGTGGCAATTCCAGTTAAATCAATCCAAGTTGCTCTTGAAACATCAAGAATGATATTTGTAAGTCTTGTTGACTCGGTTGTTTTAGTAGATGAATCGGTATAGGTTGAAATGCTTTCAAAAAGCCCGACATTAATTGATGATAGCTTTCCACCATTTTCGTTTGTTGTTTTAAGAGAGAAACTTTCAAGATATATGATATGTCCATTCCCGTCAAGACTTCCAATGTTGGTTGTCAGTGGCACCCAATTTGTTAGAGTTATATCATTCATTAAGATATAGTGCCCGTTTGCTTCCATGCCAGCAAGTTCTTCTTGTGATGTGATTTGTTCTGGCTCGTCAACTGTGCTGTCATTTTGGAACGCAATTTGGAAATTGATTATATATTCATATTCCGAACCGTCAACATAGCCCTCAAAGTCAAAGAAGTCAACATCTAGGTTACAAACAAGATATCCACCATTACTGTCAAGAATGTATGCTCTTGCAAGCATTGCCGTGAAGTTTAGTGTTATATCTCTTCTTCCACGAACACCCAAACAATCATCAAGTGCCGCAACATAGAATTCACTGAAAGTTGAGTCTGTTGTGAGTTGAGTGTTTTCGTAATACCAAATGCTTTCACGAGTTAGCCCATTTATTGCCGTAATATCTGCCGTAATATCGGTTACTATTGCAAGATATGCCTCATAGAATTCGTCAGTGTTTGTTTGACCTGTATATTTTTGGAACCTCTCTATTGCCTCTGTTGAAGTTCCAAGTGTTGTGGTATAGCCAATCTTTAAATCGGTATATCCGTTTTGAATAATTGCCTTTAAAACATCATTTTCTGCATTCTCCACATATATGCTTGACAAAATGTAATCCACAATATAGATATTTATTGAACTTGTGGTTGTTATAACTGAACTACCTCGCAATGATTCCACCGTTGCAGTGATAGTGATATAACCATCTCTTGCTGAAGCCAAAATTCCAATATAAAGACTTAAATCAAAAGAAACAACTCCGTTTAAATTTGTATATGAAGACATTGATGTGCCATCTACACTTGTCAAATACACTCGTCCTAAGACATCAACTGAATTTGTTAAGCCTGTTATACTAAAAGTTACTGTCGAGTTTTCACACACACCTTCAACCGAAATAGTTGCCTCAGCTCCTCTGCCCATTAAATTGCCACTGAAATCAGATTCCAGTGTCATGTTAACATATGGTGCAAAAACAGAAGTTAGTGTGCGATAGCCCGTTGCAACTGGCTCGGTTTCCCCATCTTTAAATGCTTGAATAGTTATTGTGAAAATTGTCCCTTCGGTAAGTCCTGCTGCAATAAGCGTTGAAAGGTGATAAATTCCGTTAACTGCACTTGTTTTTGGAATCACAATTGAACCATCTTCAAGATAATATGAATATTGATTACTTGAAATAAGTTCATCTCCGTCTTGATAGAGGTGTGTAAAACTGATTTTATCACCTTCTGCCTCGGAACTACTTACAACAATATAGTCATAATCAGCGTAATCTGGTGAAACCACCACTTTCAAAACACCTGTGCGCCCGCTTCCAATTTCGGTTGTTGCTTCGCTGTCACCCATGTCTAGATTATATTCCAAACGCTCAATATAGTGATATGCTTCAACACTCTCAACTGATGTTGGTTTCCAAGTGATTTTAAGATTTAATTCTTTAACAATTTCACCACTTTCATTGCTGATAACAAATTGCCAATTTTCAATTACATTTTCAGTTAATTGAATTTTTTCATAGTCAAAAATTGCTGAAAAATTATTTGTGCCTGAAACGTGCGTCAAAATGGTGTTAACATCGGATATTTGTTCGCCGTCTTTATAAATTTTTACAAATGCGTTCAAGTTATCTGCAACTTCTTCAATGTTATCTGTTGTTAAACTTAAAGATACAGGCAAACTTTCTTTGTTTTCAAGTTCGGCATCGGTTATTGAAAGACTTGCATCGGTAATTCCCCGTAGCACACGAATATCAAAGGTGTTTTGGAAAATTATGCTTGGAAATTCGCTTGTTGCATTTCCGTCAAAATAGAATTTATATGTAACAAGTTCATCATTTACGTCATAGAATTGCAAATTTGCAAAAAGGGTTGCAACAATTGTGACAGAGTTTGTCTGCCGTGCATTACCATATAAATAATGCCCTTCGTTTGCGCTGATGTTGATACTTACTTCGTTATTGTTCCAAGCAAGTTCATCACTGCCCTGACGGAACACCGCAATAACACTGTCCTCATCATTATAAAGTGCGCCAATATTATAGGTTATTCCAAACTGATTAGAAAAGTCATAGCTTGAATCAACCTCAGGCATGATTTGTGTTTCTTCGCCCAATACAACAAGTAAAGTTGAGTCTTCGTTTAGTTCGTCACCATTTTCGTCTGTTAATTCATAGTTTGAAAAGCCTGATATCACACAAATTTGCATCGTGATTGCTTTTGATGTGTCTGAAAGCGGAGTTATGGTCAGTTTAACTGTTCCAGTGTTTAAAAATTGCAATCTTACATCATCATAGCCAAGAGAGCCTTGATTAACTTGAATGATACTGCTGTCACTAGATGAAACATTAAGCCTGATGTTTGAAGAATTGCTTGCATCAGTGAAAACTTCAACAAGGTCAGTTAAATACAGAAATTCTCGGTCCAATTCCTCAAGAACAACAACCATTTGCAGTGTTGTGTCATAAGAATATATGTCGGCAGAAACTGTTTCTGCATAGTATGTCCAAAAGACTGGCAAAACATTTCCTGCAACATAGCTGTTGTGATGAACTCGAACATATGTAAGTTCTTCGTTAAACAAAATCTCATAGTCTGTGTCACTTCTGTATGATTTGTAAAGGATTGGCAAATAGTCGTTATATCCACTTGACATACTTGGAGTAACCCAAACATATCCATCAAGCCAATCAGTATATGTGTTATCATCTTGACCTATGTTTTGCATTTCTGTTAGTGTTCTCTTGTATGCTCCAAAACTGTCAATGTTATCAGTTGTTCCGCTGGTTTCGGATACCCCGCTGTCTGCATAATAACATCTGCTTGTTGCACTGGCACGGTTGGAACTTCCAATAAAGTTGTTTCCGTTTGTAAGTGTCTGCTCTGTTTGCAAATATTCATAGCCATTGCCGTCATCACAAACTGCATATGAGTTATAGATTGCAGTTGCCGTGATGTCAAGCTGTCCTGCAAAAACACCAATATTTGTAACATCATTTGAGTTTACAAGAATTTTTGTTATTGCATATGAAAATTGCACAACTTGGTTTGCGTTATAGTTTGAAAGTCTCCCAACAAAACCACCTGCAATCTTGTCTGTATCTGAAAAACTTCCCAAAACTCCAATTTGAAGATTTGCAAAACAACTTTGAATTTGTGAACTTTCGCTGTATCCAACAAAACCACCAACATAATTATATGCAATGATATCTCCATAGAATGTGGTGCTGTCAAGCGTTTCTGTTTGCGTTACCATGGTCAATGGAACATATGAATGAACATAGCTTGTTGTGATTTGTCCACTGTTTTGTCCTATAAAACCACCAACATATTCATTTGCTGTTATGCTGGTATGATTGGTGTTTGTTTGGTCATAGAAGAATTCAACATAAACATTTGTAACGGAAGCATTTGCACTGCTATTTCCAACAGCGCCACCAACATAGTTGTTTGCTACAATTTTTGGTGAAACAAAGGTTTCATTTATAACACCACTGTTTAAGCCAGTTATACCACCAACATAGTTTATATTTCTTGCATCAATGGTGGTCATAACTTCAAAGTTACTTATGTTTGAAACCTGTTGGTTATTTCTTCCAACCAAACCACCCACTCCCGATGATGCAGGTGAAATGTTACTGTTAACACTTATGGAAGAAGTCCAAAGATTTTTTGAACTTACACTTTCTCCTGAAAGTGTTGCCCTGTTCTCACCCAAAGCACCACCAACATAGAGGCTGACGTTTGAACTTAGGTTTTGAACACTTATGTTAATCTCACCTGAAACATCAGAGATGATTGAACCACTTTCGTTGATTCCAACCAAACCACCAACGCCAACTGTTCTTCGTGCATTTTCTCCAATTTGAACACTTAAACTTGCTATTCCTTGTGGGAAGAATGATACATTTGAAACATTGCTTGAATAGTTTACACCAGAGAGAAGTCCAACATAACTTGTTAAGTTGACAACATTTGAATCACTTGTGTTGATGAGAACTGTGCTGTTTAAAAACTCAAAATCAACATTTGTAATGCTTGCATCTGCGGACAACTCTTCAAAGAAGCCAATTTTGTGAGAAACATTTGCTGTTGTTATTACTTCATCAAAATAGAAGCCTGAAATGATGAAGTTGCTTGTTTCTGATGTGTATTGATAACTGGACAATGAACCCGAAAAAGTTCCAGAAGGAATGTTCCATGCAGAAGTAAGTTCAATATCGTTCATCAAAACATAATGTCTGTCAAGCCCTTTTGTGCTGATTGCAATTAGGTCTTGCTCTGTTGAAACTCTAAATGGATTTAATTCTGTTCCTGTTCCAACAATTATTTTTTGGTCAGCAAAAACTGTTATGCTTTCAAAAAGACTCAAATAAGCCTCATCTGTTGTAGCAAGATTAAGCATACTGCTTGGCACAACTCTGACGGTATATTCACTTGAAAAACTGTCAACATCAAGGCTTGAATTTATGTAAGTGATGATATTTCCGTTTTCATATTTAAAAAGCAGTGGTGAAGTTGCTGATGTGTATTCACCAAAATAACTTGTGAAAAGTTGATTGCTGTTTATGTATGTTGAAGAAATTACTTCATCACCAAGCATCAAAACATATGTAAGTGAACTGTCAAGAGCATCAACTGGAGATGTTTGTGTTTGAATGGTTGCTTGATAATAACTGCTACTTTCTGTTGCACCTGCTTCAAGATAGAGTTCTTCATCGCCACGAAGTTGAATGCTTTCGACCTGTTTTGGTTGTAATATTGAAACATCACAATATATACTTGCAAGCCTGCCATATTCTTCAAAGAACACTTCCAGACGAACACTGTCTGTTTCTCCCCCAAGATTTGCATATATTCTTACACCAGCAAGGCTGTTATTTGGGTCAACCATTTCAATTGTTATCCCTGTGGTGTCGGTGGTAAATTCATATGTTAACTGATATTGCCTTGAAGATGAAGATGAAAGATATGGTGTCAAAATTATGAAACCAACATCTTCTTGATTTTGATTTGCAATGCTAAGACTATCTCTGTCGTAAATACTTGTGTTAATGGTTGTTTGTCCCGCACCCCAATTGAAAGAAGTATAAGGAACAAAAGTAGTAACAGTGAAAACAAGAGTTTCTGCGTGTAAAACAAGATTTCCATCTTCTTCAACATAATATGAAACATTAACGCTTATATTCGTTGAAGACTCAACAGAGTTTGTGCTTATTGTTAACAAACTACCATATATGACTGCGCTTGTTATGTTAGAGTTTTCTGAAACCTCAGGTGTAACAGTGCTTGAAACAATTGTTGCATTACTTGGACTTATGTTAAGCACAACACCAAAAGATGTTCCACAAGTGACAACAACTTCTTTGATTGAATATATGTCTTGATTTGCTTCACTTGTATCATCATAGACTGGTGTATCTTGCATTATTATTTGTCTGATTGATGCCTCATCTGAACTGTTTACGCTTAGCCAAGTATATTCACCAACCTCAACAACAGTGATTGTTATGCTTGCACTAATTCTAGTATCTTTTTCTGTTACTGTTAATGTTACCGTTCCCGCACTTAAAGCAGTGATTTCAAAAGTCAATGATGTGGCAAGCATATCTATATCAACAACAGATTGATTGCTCCAAGAATAATCAAATCGTGAGTTATAAGCAACGCCCACACCAGCAGTAAAGGTAACCGTGGTGGTTGTGCCGTTTTTCATCAAAACATCTTCTGGTGCAATAATTTCCTCAACACTTTCACAAACCAAACAGCGAACATCGGCAGCAAAAGAAGGAAGTCCTGTTTCATAGTTTGCAACAAAACTTAAAACAAAACTTGTTATGCGCTCACCTGTTGGAGTTCCATTTATAGCCACATAAATTGGCATTTCATTAGAAATTATGTCTCCAAAATTAACTGAACGGTTATTTTCTGTTCTAAGTTGAATATATTGCTGATAGTTTGTAATTTCATCCGAAGCAGAATCATAGGTTGTTGTTTCATTTGTTTCTTCATCTAAAATGGTCACTTCGCTGAACGCAAGCATAAAACGGTCATTTGACACACTGGCAGTGTTCACCTTACTTATAATCTCTGTCCCATAAAGTCCACCACTGTAACTGCCCGCTTGAAAGACATTTACTTCAAGAGGAGTGTTAACTTCATCAATGTTATAATTTGTTGTGGTATTGTTATTTGAAATCGATATTGCATCGACAATTCTGCTTACAGTGAAAACAAAATCTTTTGTTTTAACAAGATATTCTGTGCCATTACTATCAACAACGCTGATTTGAATTTCATATGTTGCTGTTCCAGTCATTTGTGCTTGAACATCGAAGAAATTTTCATATCCATTAACTGGAGTAACACCAACATAACCTTTGTCGCTGTTTGTTTTTGGAACCAAACTATATTTTAAATTTTCACTTATCACTTCGCCGTCATAGTTTTCCACACTCAATGACAGTCTTTTTTGATTGTAGACAACATTTGTTCCACCGTAGTTTTCAAGCAAAGTCAGCGCAGAAATTTCACTTGCTTGCTCTGTTCCGCTTGTGATGTCAAAAACCTTTATACCACTTTCGTCAAAGCCGTCATATACCATCACATCAAAAGTTTTAACAAGCTTGCTGTCTGTGAAACCATTTGCATATGCACTTTTAACCAAAATTCTCACAGTGCCAACAGTGGCCTGGGGGGAGGCATAGAGAAAATATTCCCCGCTTTCGCTTTGAGTTATCACCAAATTTCCACTGTCTGCGGTTGTTGAACCAGTTACAACGCCATTTTGTTCTTGATAGAAATAAAAATCAAGTTCAGTTTGAGTTGCTGTTACACGATGATAGGTGATATTATCAAGCCCCGTTAAACTGATTGATTCACCCAAAGCAACACTGCCTTTGACAGCATCATTTACTACTATGCTTTCAACCTCTTCAATAACGGTAACTTTGATTGGTTCACTTTCAACTCGTAAACTGTTGTCACTACTGACAATATACATATCAGTAGAACCACCACTTTGAGCCGTTATAGTAACCGTTCCAGTGTTTCCGTCATATGAAAAATCGCCAGGAGTTGCAATTGCGGGATTGTCAAAACGAACAAACATATTAGATGTTATGCTTGCATCTTGAATCCCCTCAATATTTGCAGTTATTGTTTGTGATGCTGGTCTGTTACCGTTTTCATCAGTATCACCATTAACATAAAGTGTTATCTCATTTGTTGAAGTCCTAATGCTGACGTTCTCATAGATGTCTCCACAACCAGCAAGTCCAACAAATACACACATAACAAAAAGAATCATTAGTGAAAAATATTTCTTCATTTTCTCTCCTATTTTTTTCCCTTTATAGTAGTTTAACTAAGTAAGAATTTTTTATTTATTAAAAGTCGAATATTCAGTATATTATATTTTATATAATATTACCCAGTAAAGTCAAATGATTTTGGCACTTTTGTGACATTTATGTGTTAAAAATATTTTAAATATATCATTGACAAAAAAATAGTTATTATGTTAAAATGTTTTAGATAGTAAAGGAGTTTATATGTCTTCAAAAATATATTCAGGTGTTGAAATTTTGTGGAAGGATAGAAAACGTTGGTGTGGAATGCCACTTTCTTTCACTCGTTATCGAATTATAAAAAAACCAGGAAAATGGGTGAAAATCATTTCAGACATTGGTCTTCTGCATTCTGATGTTGAGGAAATCAACCTTTTTCGTGTTACAGACATCAAAGTTTTTCAAACATTTTCAAATAAATTCTGGGGAACAGGAACTGTTACCATTTATTCCCAAGATGATTCAACTCCAGAATTAAAACTTGTGAGAATCAAAAATCCATACCGTGTGCGTGATTTAATCACCGAACTTCTTGAACAAGACAGACAAGCAAGACATGTTACTGTTGGTGAAATGCACCTTTAATTGCATGATTAAAAATTTTTACAATATGTTTATAGAAAAACTTAGTAATTTACTTTAAAATCAAAAAAAGATAATGTGATCACATTATCTTTTAATTTTTATTAGATTCTAATTAGAAATTTCAAGAACTTTCATCTCTATTGTTCCACTGTTGATTGACTCATATTTAACAATGTCGCCAACCTTGGCACCCATAAGCGCTTTGCCTGCTGGGCTTTCATTACTTAAAAGCCCATTAAGTGGGTCACTTTCTGTTGAACCAACAATCTTATATGTTAGCACTTCATCAAAAGTCAAATCTTCAACTTTAACCTTACAGCCAACACTGACACTGCTGATATCAACCTTATTGCTGATTACTTTTGCGTTTCTAATTTTTTCATCTATTTCAAAAATCTCCGCTTCAACTGCGCTCTGCTCATCTTTTGCAGCAGCATATTCACTGTTTTCACTTAAATCACCAAAACTTCTTGCAACAGCAATTTTTTCGGAAACCTCTGCCCTTTTTACATTTTTAAGATAATCAAGTCTTTCTTGCAGTTGTTTTAAACCGTCTGCGGTCAACCAAACAACTTCTTCATTCTCAGCCATAATTCACTCCTTAAAATAAAAAAATAAATCACGCACCCAAAAAAATTTGGGTGCATTGCTTGTTAGATTATATAAGAAAACCAACAAGTTGTCAACTATTTTTATTCACAAAATTTTGCAAAAATTCTTAAAATTATTTTTTATCTTTGCGATGTTTGAGTTTGTATATCCAACCATCTTTTATTTTTACAACACCAAATGGACAAAGTTCCTGACAACAAAAACAACGAATGCATTTTGTATAGTCAACCTTTGCATATTTCCCGCCTTTTCTGTCTTTCATTTCAATTGCCTTAACAGGACAATGCAAAGCGCATTTTGAACACCCCTTGCACTTTTTTGGTTTGATGATAGGGCGCTGAGACATCCATTTGCTGAGTGGTCTTTGCAAAAATTTTGGCATGCTTGTTGCAAACGGTGTGTATTCATTTGGCATGATGCTTTTATAATCTTTGATAACAAAATCTTCCACCTTGTCACCCAAAACATCAAAGGTCAGATTTTCATCAAGATAACCTCGCTTTTGTGCAACTGTGATTGTTGGAATACTTTTTGGTTCAACATTCATGATTTTTGCACCAACAACATCAACACTTGCTGGGTTTTGTCCAAGAATGATTGCATTTATTTTTCTTGGTGTTCCACGAGTTGGACCGTCACCCTCCATGCCAATAATCGCATCACTGATGTGAAACAAGAGTTTGTCTTTAAAAAAGTCTTGAATATCAAACAGACACTCATTAAAATTTGTGAGTGATTGAAATTTTCCATGATATTCCGCTTTTAACAGCCCAGGAATTGCACCAAACATATTTTTAACGGCATTAGAAAGCCCTGTGAAACCATGAGTTTTAAGTTTACAAAGGTTAAAAATTATATCTGCCTTTTTAAGAGCCTCAAGGATGACAAGTTTTTTGTTAAAAACTCCGTTTGCTTCTACTTCCAAAGTGTTATAGTTATCATTAACCTTAACCCCAAAGTCACTTTCCAGTTTTCTCATGCCACTTGCCTGATAGATTGGCTCCATCGCTGCGGCGGTATATGCTGCACCAGCACTGTCAACAACAAAGCAATCTGCACCCACAGACTTAATCAGTTTGCTAACAGCAAGCACCACTGCTGGATGCGTTGTCACAGCCTGCTCGGACGTTGCCTTTGCAACCAGATTGCATTTAAGCGCAACAACCTGCCCTTTTTTTATGAATTTTTTAATTCCACCAAATAAGTCAAAAGCCTTTTTTACCGCTTCATCAACTTCGCTTTGCTCATATGAATCACATCTTATAAGTGCTACATTATTGTTCATTTTCATACCTCTTTTAACAAGAATACAAAAAAATTAAATAAAAATCAAACATTTTTATGCTTTTTTATAAAAATTATGCTATAATTTTTGAAAAAGGAAAATTTAAAATGAAAATTTGGGCAAAAATTTTAAAAGAAGAAAAAATCAAAAAAAGCGTTGTTATTGATACCGCTCTTTTTGATGTGCAAGACTTTTCCAAATATGTTGCAGAAATTTGTGAAAAACTTGACCTTTCTTGTCCGATTATTTTAAACTACCATGTCCGACACTTTAACAACTTGGGGCTTGTCAGTTTTAAGCCAAATGATTTTATTGAAAGCGTGGACTTTGACCAACTGTTTTTAGAAATTGTTAAAGAGAAAAAATCAAAATCAAAAGATTTTTATGCAAACCTATAAAAAATTTTTATGCTTATTTTTTAGTAAGCATTTTTTATTTAGTAAATTTCAATTAAATCACAAAAAACACAAGCGTTGCATAAAACTTTAAAATATAGCCATATTGACAAAAATGCCAGTATTTGCTATAATTGAAAGCAAGGTATTTGATAAAAAAATAAATTTTTGAATAAGCAAAAAAATTTACAGAAAATCAAACTTGCAATTATAAAAAATATTTCAAAAATAAAGGAAGTAAAAAATTGGATAGCACAGATTTTGATTGGGAGAGATATAAAAGTTCAGACTATTATTTAGAGATTGAAAACAGCGAACATTTAAGGCACAGCATCCAGTTCTGGAACAAAACTTTATCACCAGAAAGCGGGCACAAAACCGATTACAGCATGAAAGATTATCTTGATTGGAGACTTCTCACTTCACGAGACATCTTCTATGAGTATAGAGATTTATTTGAAAAGAAAATAAGAACAGCAAACCCTAAAAGAACATCTGATAAAGGTTTTGTGGAACTGGATGAAATTCATTGGCTTATCCACAGAGATGTGGAAAAGCAAGAAGTTGTTTATATTCCATTCATTTTTAACCAAACAACAAACAAAATAAAAACGCTTAACGACAATAAAATTTATGAAATTGATATTACCTCACAAGAGTTCAAAGACAGAGTAAAAAATAAAACTGATGAAATATATCAAGCACTTGAAGAAAAAACTTTTGGTAAAAAACAAAAGACATATGGTGGTATGATTATAGATGTTTTTAAAAGCAAGAAAGAAGTTGAACAAAAACAACAACTGCACACAAAAACATTTGAAAAATCAACAAAAATTACAACAGAAGAAATGCTGTATGAAAAAATATTTGAAGATTGTGGTTTTGATGAAAAAGATACAGAGATAAAACAAATAACCAAAAACCAGCCACCAAGAATGGCTTACAAACATGACTCTCTTGACGAGCAATTTATTGTTGCAAATACAATCTATTTTGATGAAAAAAATTATGTTAATCTTGACGAACTTGATGACATCACAAAAAGCCTAAATAATTTTGCAACTGCCGAATATCAATTTAAACTGGCTCAAAAAGAAATTGCGAAACTTAAAACAATTGAAGATGATAACTTTGACAAAATATTAAAAAACTCAAAAAAACAAATATCAGAATTTTAAAATTTGCAAAAATAATATTGTAAAACACCGTTTTTATTGATTTTTTCAAAATTTTTGCAAAAAGATAAATTTTTTATCAATTAAAAAAGCTTATTTTTAATAAATCTTTAAACAAAAACAAAAAGAGAGCATTTTGCTCTCTTTTTCTTCCTGCACTCACATATTCAAGTGAAGTGCCATTTTTAAGCCAGATTATTCTGCATTGTCGCTTGCTTCTTCTTGAGGAGCTTCTTTCAAAGCCTTTTCATACTCTGCAAGAATAAGGTCGCGAATCTCTTCTCTGGTCTCGGTGTTCAAAGGATGAACAATGTCTTTGAATGTGCCGTCTGGGGTCTTTCTGCTTGGCATAGCAATGAACAAGCCTTGGTTACCCTCAATGATTTTGATGTCATGAACAGCAAAACAGTCGTCAATTGTCAATGATGCAACAGCCTTAAGTTTGTTGTCATCCTTTTTCACAATGCGAATACGAATGTCCGAAATCTTCATCAAGTCACTTCACCTTCCTTTTTAATTTTAGCATCAAAAAAGCAATCTTTTTCTAGCCACTCATATTTTACCATAGTTTTATAAAAAATCAAACGATTTGTGCCAACTTTTTAAAAATTTTTATTTAACCATTTTTGGCACTAAAACATATATAATCTCATGATAAATTTAGAAAACATTAAGCATATTCACTTTGTTGGAATTGGTGGAGTCAGCATGAGTGCGCTTGCAAAACTTATGAGCAAAGAGGGCAAAATCATTTCTGGAAGTGATGATGTAATTAAAAAAAGCACTGAAAAAATGAAAAAAAGTGGCTTTAACATCAAAAAACATTCTAATAGAAGTGGTGTCATAAACGCCGACCTTGTGGTATATACAAGTGCAATTCCCCAAAACCACGCAGACATTGTTTTGGCAAAACATCTAAAAAAGCCAATTATTGAACGAGCAGAGTTTTTGTCAATGGTTACCAAAAAATATAAAACAACCGTTGCTGTCAGCGGAACTCATGGAAAGACTACCACAACGGCAATGCTTGCAGAAGTTTTGGAAAAATTCAGCCCAACCGTTCATGTGGGTGGCGAAAGCAGTTTTGGCAACCTGAAAATTGGAAAAAAAGAATTTTTTATCACAGAAGCCTGTGAGTTTAACAAAAGTTTTTTGTCACTTAAACCAAATGTTGCTGTTATCTTAAACATTGAAAAAGACCACATGGAATGCTATCAGGACTTTGACGATTTAATTGCAAGCTTTGCACAATTTATAAACAAAACAAGCGATTTTGTGGTTATAAATCACAATTTTTTGCATTTTTTCACACCATTTTTAACAAAAAAGAAATTTATATGTTTTGATGTGGATAAAAAAAGCGACTACTGGGCAACAAACCTAACTGAAATTAACGGATGTTTTTCTTTTGATTTTTATGCTGATAATTTCCATTTTGGAAACATCAAACTTTCAGTTTTTGGAAGGCATAATGTCTATAATGCTGTGGCAACCATAGCAACCGCACTTGAACTTGGAATTAGTTTTCAAGACATCAAAACAAAGATTGAAAACTTTAAATCTGTCAAACGCCGTTTTGAATTTTTGCTTGACCAAAGTGTTAAAGTGGTTCATGATTACGCACATCACCCAACTGAAATTAAATCTGCAATCAGCACAGCAAAACTTGCAAACAAAAACGGGCGTGTCATCTGCATTTTTCAGCCCCACACCTTTTCTCGAACAGAAAAACTGTTAGAGGAATTTTTAACCTGTTTTGATGAAACAACTTCTCTTGTTCTCATTCCAACCTTTAAGGCACGCGAAGAAGAAAAAGACGGACTAACCAGCAAGCAACTTTTTGAAAAACTTGAAGACAACCTTGATGCAGTCTATTTTGATGACCTTGCCGAATGCGCAAAACACTTGTTAAGAATCAAAAAAGATGATGACCTTTTTCTTTTTCTTGGAGCAGGCGATATTGATGAATTTGCAAAAAATTTTGCTAAAATTTTGAAAAAACAGTGAAATTTAATTATAAAAACAGTGTTTTTTGCGTTTTTTTTATTCATTTTTCTTGCAAAATTGTTTTTCATTTAATTTTTTAATTATAAAAAAGAAACCAAAAAATGTGTTTAAATTATTATAAACAAATTTGTTTTTATGAGAAAAAAGTTATCCTCACAAAAATTTTGCCTTCGATAAAAACATAAATCTTTATAAATAATTTTTAAAAAGAGCAATTAAAAATGCTCTTTTTTGTTTGCTTAATTGGTGTTGGGCTTTAATGTTATGCCATGTATTGATAGAACTTGCTTTTGTTTTCATACCATATTTAAAAGGTTTATAAAAATTATAAAATACCTTTTGCAAAAAAAGTGAACATTAAAAATCTAACAGTTCACTTTCAACTTTTTGCATTTTGTTGTTATAGAAAAATTTTGGCGGTTCAATTTTTATCTTTCCACAAAGTCGTTCCAAGATTATTCCAAAACTATATTCTTTGAATCTGATTTCTTTATTTGAGAGGGAGTCAATGTCGTTTAGAATAACATTTCTTAAAAACTCACTCGCCATGCTGTCCTCTGCCTTGCAGGCTCTTTTAAAAAGTTTTGAATAGTCAGCATAGCAATAGTGTTCATTATCAAACTTTGCTTGCATTTTTGCCTCTTGCCAAATGCCACAAGATTTGATTTCTTCGCTTGAAAAAGTTTGATGAATTTCTGGTCGAAAGGTCTTAACAAAAGCATCTTTTTCCATTATCACATTTTTCAGCATATAATCAAAAACATAGGTTTTGTTTCTGTCAATCTTATCACTCGCTTTGCCCACCATTCCCCTTTTTATAACCTCGTCACCTGAAAGTTCCAAATAGGAATGCACAAAAGCGGGTTCGATTTCTTCAAGTTGTCTTGCATATACAAACTGGCTGCCAAGCATTTCCTCATCATTATCTTGAAGATTTTCCGCAAACTCAACCAATGCATAGTTTTTTATGTCTGCAATCACCCAAGTGAAATTGTCAAAACACAAGCTTTCAGACAAAACTGCGCTGTGGCAACGCCCTTTGTTGTAATCAAAATCTGTCATGGTGTCATAAACGGACTTGCCATATAGGTGATTATTTTTAAGTGCATTATCATCGAAGGAATAGTCAATTAAATATGTATCTTTCATATCATCACAATCAAGAGCATCAAAAGTTCGATTATATTCCTCTTTCATACTTTTTGAAACTATAAAGTTGGCAACTATATCAAAAGTTTCCTGTGATTCTTTTTTATATTTACGCATGATATCAATTGTCTGTTTTTGTTGTTTTGTTTTCATTGTTACCTCTTTTGAAATGGTTTATTTTATAACTTTAACTGTTTATATTTTAACATATTTTTGTAAGAAATTCAATACCCCAATTTAAAACAAAAAACAAAAAGCACAGAAAAAATTCCATGCTTTTTAATATATCTTTTGAATATATGCTGATATTTGCAAGTGTTTGCAATCAGTGAAATTTTGCACTCAAAAACACAAAAAATTCATGTTTCCTATATCCAATTTTTGCAAAATTTCAGTTTTAAGGTTGCTTCGCAGTGCACCCTGCTTGTGAAACATTGCTTTCTTTTGATTTTTTGTGTTAAAATTTAATTTAAATTTTGTTTATGCAGTTACAATATTTATAAGTGCTAAAGTGTGTTCCACACTCGAAATATGGACAGCTTTTCATTTTTATATCAATTTTTGCTAAAATCTAACTCTGTGCCTCTGCCAAATATTTTAGTGCTAAAGTGTGTTCCACACTCGATATATGTTCGCTTTGCGTTTTTAAATTACTTTTTAAGTAAATCTAGTTTTGTGCTTTTGCCACAGTGCGCTCCGCACGGGAGTTATTGTTCGCTTTTCGTTTTTGCTGTAATTTAACAATAAAAATCTTACTCTGTTCTTCTGAAAAGTGTTTCAGTGCCAAAGTGCGTTCCGCACTCAATAGATTGAGTGCCTTTGATTTTTTGTATAAACTTTATGTTGATTTAATTTTGTGGTTGTGCCACATACTTTAAAGTTGGGTATTGTCCACTTGCAAAGTTCCAAATTGTGTCTGAAAGATACATATAGTTTTGGTTTTTATCACCTTGCATTTGTGCGGTTGTGAGGCCATACACTTGATAGCCATTACCATAGCCAATTGCTTTTGTTACCACACCGCCAACAGTTTCTGTGTTGTAATAGCACCAAGATATTGACACATATTGAGAAGGTCTGCTTGTTCTGTTTTCAATATATCCAACCACACCGCCAAAATATGTTGAACTGCCGCTTGTGCGTGTTACCGCACCAGTGCTAAAGCAACTGGATATAACCGCAGGTGAAAAGCTTGAACCATTCACATATCCAACAACTCCGCCGACTTCACTACTTCCACTTACTGTCCCTGTGTTATATGAACTGCTGATTGTTCCAGAAACATTCACACCAGCAACTCCTCCAACACCCATGTCTCCACTTACTGTCCCTGTGTTATATGAACTGCTGATTGTTCCTTGATTATATCCAACAACTCCGCCAACTTCACTTGATGAGCCTGTTATATCTCCATCGTTATATGAACTGCTGATTGTTTCAAAATTTAATCCAACAACTCCGCCAACTTGCTCAACTCCACTTACTGTCCCTGTGTTATATGATCCGCTGATTGTTCCTCGACTCTCTCCAACAACTCCGCCAACTTGCTCAACTCCACTTACTGTCCCTGTGTTATATGATCCGCTGATTGTTCCATAATTTAATCCAACAACTCCGCCAACATAATTACCGCTTCCTGTTACTGTCCCCGTGTTATATGAACCGCTGATTGTTCCTCCATTATATCCAGTAACTCCGCCAACAGAATAATCCAATCCACTTACTGTCCCTGTATTATATGAACTGCTGATTGTTCCATACTCACTAGATCCAGCAACTCCGCCAACATATTCTGATGAGCCTGTCATTGTTATATCAGTCTTTTCATTATAACAATTTGTGATATCTGTGCAGTAAGAGTATCCCACCACAGCGCCAACATAACGTGAACCTTCTCCAGCAATTGAACCATTTACAATGCCAAGGTTTTTGATGTAACAGTGATTACTTGAAGAGCCACCGACAAGACCAAAAAGACCGATGTAACTACTTGATGTCAAAGTCTGTTCGGAGGTGTTAATGTAAAGGTTTGAAATGGTGTGATTGCCTCCGTCATAAAAATAGGCACGTCGTGAAGAAGCGTTGTTGATTGGTGTCCAT
>CALWKH010000008.1 GCA_944381195.1 uncultured Clostridia bacterium | reverse complement strand
ACAGTAATTGGTAGTAGTTGTGTTGGCGGGGTTGCTCGATATAATATTTTAGGAACAGTCAGCAGTTCATATAACACAGGGGCAGTAAGTGGTGGATCGGGTCAAGTTGGCGGAGTTGGTGGAAATAATAATAGTGGTGGAACAATCAGCGGATCATATAACACAGGGACAGTAAGTGGAGGTAGTTATGTTGGCGGTGTTGCTGGATATAATTCTGGAACAGTCAGCAGTTCGTATAACACAGGGGCAGTAAGTGGAGGTAGTTATGTTGGCGGTGTTGCTGGATATGTTGAAGGCAGTTCTTCAAGAAAAGCGTTAATTTCCAGTTGCTTTAGCATTGGTGCGGTAACACGCACAAGTGGAAGTTCAACATATTTTGGCGGTGTGGTTGGATATATTGAAAACATCACAAGATATCCTTCACAATATGTCTCAATTTCTTGGTGTTATTACAACACAGAAACTGTTGGCAGTGTGGTAACAAAAGCAATTGGCTCTGGAAACGGATATCAATGCTATGGTCTCACAACTTCCCAAATGCAAGGTGATAAAAACCAAAACTATATGTATCTTTCAAGCACTTGGTGGAACTTTGTAAGTGGACAATACCCAACATTAAAATATGTTGCGACTGCACAGAACTAGTTTTTTAATGTTAAATTATGACAAAAACGCAAAGGCAAACAATGATTCTTGTGTGGAACACACTTTGGCACTGAAATATGTGGCAGAGGCGCAAAACTAGATTTACTTAAAAAGTAATTTAAAAACGCAAAGCAAACATATATCGAGTGTGGAACACACTGTGGCAACAGCGTAAAAAAGATTTTTAGTGGAGAGTTAATAACAAACGAGTAAATTTTTATCAAAAAGTTTACACAAAACGCAAAAGCGAGCATCTTTCTTGTGTAGAATACACTGCGCAGCGCACTATGGAACACACGAGAACACACTTGCACTTTGGCACTCAAATATATTGCCACAAAGTAAAATATTAATATTTTCAGATGCATTATTAACTTGTTTTTCAGCATAGATTTGATATCTGTGCTTTTTTCTTAATTTTTAATTTAAGAATTTTTTCATTAAAGAATGTTAAAAATATATTTTATATTTAAAATATTTGTTTTTTATGATTGACAACACTTTTTCAATATGATATACTGAAATTATCTTTGGAGAAGTACTCAAGTGGTTGAAGAGGATGCCCTGCTAAGGCATTAGTACGGGAAACCGTAGCGAGGGTTCAAATCCCTCCTTCTCCGCCAACGCAAGCGTAAGTCTATATACACCTAGACTTGCGCTTTTTTAAAGAGAGGAAAAGATATGTTTTATCACATTTCATCACAAAAAGGTCTAACTGAACTAGAGCCAAGGGTGAGCACTCATGGTAAGCCGTGGGTATATGCCTTGACAAATTTTGCAGTGGGTTTAATTTTTGCTGGAAGAGATGATTTAGGAAATAAGGCTGATGATAAATTTACAAAATATGGAGTGACTAAAGATAATATTCCAGAAGTTTTTGAGTTATATCAAGGCTGTTTGAATGAAATTTTGAAAAATAAAGATTGCTATATCTATGAATTGGAAGACAGTGGTTTTTTGCCAAATCAGACATCATGGGCACCAGAATGGGTGAGTCCAAATAAGACAAAAGTTATTGGCGTTCAGCATATCACTGATATCTTGGCAGAAATTAAAAAACTGGAAGCAGAAGGAAAATTTGTTATTCATTACTATAAAAATACTGATGAATATAATGAGTTTGTGAGAAACAGAATAGAACCAATAATAGAGAAATCTTGTGAATCTGGCTGGATAAATATCAGTCTTGTGAAACACTATGAAGATGTTGTAAAGGAAGTTGTGAATGGTAATCTTGAAAAGAATTTCAGAAAAGGCTTTAAAAATCTAACGAACAATCAACTGCAAGAAGTTTTTAACAAACTTGATAATGACGAAAATCAAGGCAGATTTGTGCGCAAAGAACTTTTATATTTCTATCCAGAACAAACGGTTGACTGGATAAACAAAAAATATGGGTCGGTAAATAAAAAACAAATGGAAAGATAATTTTAGTTCGTTTTAATAAAATTAATTAGCGGAGTGGCAGCATGAAAAACATTAGTATTTTAAAATATATTTGTATTATAAGCCTTATTGTTCTAGGGGTAGTTTTAACAATTTTAGGTTCAACACTTGTTTATAACATTGATGTGTTAATGGCTGTTGGGTCAGGTATTTTTGGTTCTTCTTTTGTTTCTTTACTACTGGAAATTTCAAATGATATAAGATACAAAACAGAAATTGAAAATCAACGAGATTTTGTTTTTGAGGACATTAAATTTGAAGTTCTAAATATTATTAAATATGAAGTTTTTAATTTTTCATCATATTGCTATCTATATTCCGAAAGAAAAGAAATTGCAAAAAAAGAAGAATCAATAGAAAACATTCTTGTGTTATTAAAAGATTATGCGGACAAAATAAACAACTATATTGCCGAAGATTCAAAACCTGAAAACAACTTAAAAATTGATGAAAAATGGTTGCAGTTAGATAAAAATAAAGATAAATATTTATGTGTAAATTGTTTATCTAATTATGAAAATTTACTGAAAAAATTAAATAAAATCATGGGTAATAAAGATTTTTATTTTAATTTGAAAATTATCACTCAGGAAGAATTTGACCAAATAACCACAATTATCTCTGTTCTTGAGGATATCATAAGGTTTTCGCAATTTAAATCAAGATACTATATAATTGAAGAGAAACAACAGTTTTTTGAAGAAATACAAAAGGCTTTTGATTTGTTTGACATAGACAAAGAAAAAACAATTCGAATACAAATTTAATTAAAATTTATTAAAAAACAGTGACTTAAATGAAAAAATTAGCCAAAAGTGACCAGAAAAAACAAAGTGCACCTCAAAAAGTTAAATGAAAATTTAATTGATATTTTTAAATGGTTTTTGATACAGTATTAAATTAAATAAAAAATATATAAAATTGTGCTTTTGTATAAAAAATGCTTTTTATTTTATTCTTGCTTTCTTTATTTTAATAGGATTAAAACATTAAGAACTAAAAATAAATGGCAAGCATTATGCTTGCTTTTTATTTTTTAATTGCTGATATAATGGCGATTTGTGTTGTTTCAAAATCGAAAATTTTTTTATTCTCTTTTAATAAATTCAATCTTTTTTCATATTGTTGTTCAAGTAATGAAATTAAAGGTGCTTTTAAAGTTTTTGCGTTTTTTGAACGGCTTAAATTAAACAGGGCATCACTAAGTTTTGATTTATAATGTATTTCAATTTGTTGTTTTGCAATTTGTTTGTTTTCTTGAACATCTGGCATATAGTAAATAATTTTTTTGAATTGCAGGTCAATATTATGAAATCCGTTCATTGAAAGTTGTTGCATCATTTTGTCTGTTGGTTGCAAGAATTTCATGGGCTTAGAATATTGGTTAAACTGCATTTTGGAATATAACGACAGAATCTCATTTTGAAATGGTTCAAATGGACAGTCGTTTTTGGATGATGCATTAACCAAAGTTATTATCAATTTGCCATCTTTTTTTAATACTCTTTTTTGCTCCTTTATAAAAACATCAAATGGAATATGCTCGACTACTGTATGTGAAAAAATTAGGTCAAAAGTATTATCTGCAAATGGCAATGAAGATATATCTGCCTCTTGAAAATTAACATTCAAATTAAACTTTTTACTTTCTTTTTTTGCGAAGTTTATGTGGTTTGTATCTAAGTCTATTCCAAAGATATTACAATTTGGAAAGTTACTTTTAATCATATTGCAAAAATGTCCACTTCCGCAACCGACTTCTAGAATTGTTAAATTAGGTTTGACTTCTAAAATTTCAAACCATATTTTTTTATTGTTATCATTAAATCTTTCCATCCTTGAATAGTGTAAAAGTTCAGTAGACTGAATTTTTTTTGACCATATATTGTTCATTTTTTATTTCTCCATTTTTCGACTAGATTTTTTTATTATACAAATATAAATGGTGATAGTCAAATGAAATGCGTATAACTTGGTGTTATTACTGCTTTATAACTTTGCACGAAAATAAGACGTTTTGAATATATAAAATAAAAGTTAAAGGAGGAAAGAATGGCAAATTACATAGATGAAAAGTTCTATTCTTTGATTGGCGAGTTTGAAAGAAATGACTTTTATCAAATTTATTCACATATGGTAAAAAAATTTAGACAAATACCAAAGGTAACTCAATCTTCGTTGGAGTCCTATTTTAATCGTTACAACTTTTGGGGAAGTTTTAATATTTCAGAAGAAAATTTTGAAGTCTTTTTTAAAAAAGCAAAAATATTCAAAGAAAATTCACAAGACTATATTTGGCTTTATGAAAACTTGGCAGATTATCAATCTAAATATCTTCTTTATGCAATTTTGAACAATTTTTATAATTTTGATTTTAATAGTTTAAAAAATGCAACAGAAAATGTATTTTTACAATATTTTGATTTAAATTTATTGCCAAAATGCAAAAATGAAATTTTTGTTGATGTTGGTACATATGTTGGAGATACTGTTATTGATTTTATTAAATCATATGGTCAAGACAGTTATGAAAAAATATATTGCTATGACATTACAGACAAAATTTTAGATACAGCAAAAAACAATTTAAGCACATATAAAAATATTGAATTTAGAAATAAAGCGGTTTCTAACATTGCTGGAATAACTGCGGTGAGTGAAAACACTTTTTCCGCTTCGGCAAATAAAACTGATAGCATTGAACAAAATGGAATACAGGTTGAGTCAATTAAACTGGATGATGATATTCAAGACAAAATTACACTTATAAAAATGGATATTGAAGGCGGAGAGCAAGATGCGATTCGTGGAAGCTTTCGTCACATAAGAGAAGACTTACCAAAGATGTTTTTATCAGTTTACCATAACAACATTGATTTGATTGAGATACCAAAAATGATAAACAATATAACTCCACAATATAATTTTTATCTTCGCTATTATGGCGGTTGTGTGTATCCAACTGAAATTGTTTTGGTTTGTTTGCCTAAAACTGAAGAAGAATGTTACTAACTTTTTAAAGCAAGATTTTTTCAGGTTACATTTTGCTATTTTTGATATTAAGAGTTAAAAGGCGTTTAAATGCATTTTTAAAATGTTTTAAAGCAAAGCAGACATATTTATCTGTTTTTTTCTTGCTTATTAAATTTTATGATGTTATAATAAATGTGTTAAGGCGCTTGTTATATAAGTGTAAGGTAAGGTATTTAATATGACAAAAGCGAAGAAGATAACAATTTCAATTTTAAGTTTATTTCTGTCTGCAATTTTTATTTTTGCAATCATTTTTTGCATTTTATGCTTTCCCATTGCTGACACAATTGATGATGAGTTTATATCTCAAGATGTTTCATTAAGTGAAATCAAAGCAAACTATCAAGAAGTCTTTGTTGATGATTTTAATAACGGAACACTTGATGTGAATTCATGGAACTTTGAGGGAAGCGGAGTAAACAGAAATAATGAACTACAATCATATGCAGATAACATGGAAGACGGCAATATTTTTTTTGAAGATGATTGTCTTAATATAGTTGCAAAAAAAGAAAGTCGGAATGGGAAAAATTATACATCCGCAAGTATAACAACACAAGGTAAAGTTGCCTATAGATATGGAATATTTGAAATGAGAGCAAAACTTCCGTTTGGAAATGGTCTTTGGCCTGCCTTTTGGCTTATGGGACAAACAAACTTCTTTAATGCACAACTTTGGCCAGTAACCGGTGAGATTGACATCATGGAATCTATTTGTGGTCGTGAAAATGACAACACTGTTCACAGCACAATTCATTATGGGGGAACAATCTTCTCTGGTTCGCTTTATAGAGATGGTGGTTCATATGTTTTAGAGGAAGATAAATTTAGCAATGATTTTCATACTTTTGGTGTAATTATAACAGACAGACAAATGCTTTTTTATGTGGATGATGTGGTTCATGCGTATCTAGATATCACAAGTCCAGAATGTGATACTTTTAGAAAATATGACAAATATATCATTATAAATTTAGCAATAGGTGGTCAGTGGGCTGGCAGTCCAGATAGTTCAACAATATTTCCAAATAATTATTCAATAGATTATGTAAAAATTTATCAGCGTGTGTAAGTTTAATATATTACTTTCAACAGCAAAAAATATTAAATTTGTTAATTAAAAATCAAAGGAGAAAATAATGAATATACAAGTTGCTGGAATAGTAAGTGTTAAAGAGGCTTTATTGTGTGTTGGGTGCGGAGCAAATATAATTGGACTGTTGGTTGGACAAAGGCATCAAAGCACTCAATTTATAACAAAAAAGCTGGCAAAGGAAATTAAAAATTCTTTACCAAAAGATATAAAAACAACACTTATCACACATTTGCAGAGTGCAGAAGCAATAATTGAAATAGCAAAATATGTTGATGTTGATTATATTCAGTTGCATTCTTCAATAAGTGAAGAAGAGGTTATAAAAATAAAACAAGCACTTCCAGATAAGAAAATAATCAGAGTTATTCATGTCTCGAAAAATGGAAGAGTGCTGACAGATTATACAAAGATGAAAACTGCAGATTTTTATTTTACTGACAGCAGAAATCAAAAAACAGGGCAAGTTGGTGGAACGGGGCTTGTTCATAATTTTGAAACAGATAGAAAATTGGTTCAAACCTTAAGCAAGCCAGTTTTTATTGCGGGAGGACTGACTCCTGAAAATGTGGGTGATGTGGTGAGGCTTTGTCATCCATTTGGTGTTGATGTTAACTCAGGTTGCAAGGGAAAAAATGGACTAACAGATAAAAAGAAAATGGAAGATTTTGTTAGGCATGCTTCAGTGTGAATTTTTAATAACATATGAGATTATTGATAAGTTCTTAGCCTTAAAGTTTAAAGTGTTAAAAATAGTAAACTTATCAATAAAAATTTCAGTTATTTATCTTGACAAAAGATTATAGATTTATATAAAACATAAGCAAGGAGGGTGTGTTATTTATGGAAATGATAAAAAGAAATGTTTTATCAATTTTTGCGATTATATTAATTGCAATGTTCGCTGTCTTGTTTGTTGGCTGTGATGATGAAAATCCAACTCCAACGGGCTATACTATAACCTTTCCAGAAAGCAATAGTGATTTTACAGTTGTGGCAGACAAAACCTCTGCTGAATTTGGGGAAACTGTTTCGTTTTCTGTTAAGGTAACTAATGAAGACAAGTATATTGAATCAATAACAAGAAATGATGGCAGTATTTATGTTGAAGATTTTGCAAGGGAAGGAACATATAGTTTTAAAGCAACAAGTGATACAATAATAAGTGTGAATCTAGAAGATTTTGTTGAAGTTCTAGATGATGATTTCATCGATTTTGACGCAAGCATTTCAAAAACCTTGGTTAAGACAAGCACTTCAAATGATTTTGATTTACTTCTATCATTAAATCGTATTGGTCAACTTTGGAATCTTGATGGTGAATTTATATCAAGTAATGAAAATGTAATTCCAACAGAGGCGGTGAGTTTGACAATGTCTAAAAGCCATGATAGTGGATTTGTAACAACTGCTTCAGTAACAATTGACACTTCACTTGTTAATGCTGGAAGCACATGGCTTGTTGTTGATTTGGATAATCCAAATATTTCCTCATCATCCTATAGTTGCCGTTTGATTGTTAAACTTACAGTTGTGGAATCTGAGATAACTTTGGACGAATGGGATGAAACGCTTGTTTTTGATGTTGAACAAATAAGTGGAGTTGATTATTTTGCCGTTACTATATGGGATAAGACACATGTTTCTGGTTCAACAAATGAGGAATATCAATCTTTTAACAATCTTGATGCTGTTAATGACAAGGTTACTGTGAATATGAAATTTATTCAAGGACATGTTTACACAGTAAGTTTGTTTGGATTTGTTGAATCAACAGGGGAAAGATTTTATTATGTTCTTGGTGAGAGTATAGGCGAAGGTATAGGACAAGATGAAGAAGATTTTTCCAGATATACAAATAATGAACTTGTTTTCCTTACTCCAAACGAAAGTTTGACTATTGTTGCGAGTGCGAAATAAATAACTAGAAAAAGAGTCGTTATTTAGACTCTTTTTCTGTTTTAGTTTTTTCGATGCTATTTTCCTCTTGCTTCTTTTCTTTATTTAGACTTTTCTTTTTATAAATGCTGTTTGAAATCAGCCACAAAACTACGGCAACTGCGATTGATAGAATTTTGCCAATATAGGACGAAAGTAGTGTCCACCCAAAACTTGCATCAAAACCGCCTTCAAAGACAGCAAGTCCACCATAGTAGATTAGGGAGTTAATTAGGCTTGCTAACAAAACACACAAAATAAAAATTAGATATTTATTCCAATTTTTCTGTTGTAATTTTTGTGGTAATTTTAAAATTAAGAAGACGGCAACAAAGGTTGCAAATGCACTTAAAAAGTTTGATAGAAGACCATATATAACACCACTTTCTATTCCAGTTGAGCCCCAACTTGCACAGAATTGCAAAACAGCGTTAAATAATACTGCACCAATTCCTGAATACATCAAAAGATATGCGATTTTAGTTTGATTTTCCAAGACAAGCAAAATAACACAAGACAAAAATAGAGTGTATATGACAGAATCAATTCCAAAAATAAAATTCCCATCAGTAATTGGATAATCTATGATGTGATATACATTCGAACCAACAATGCCTCCAATACCTAAAGTAATTAAACCATTACTGCCAAAAAGGTGTTTTACTATAAACAGCAAAACAAAGCAAAAAATACATACAATTAAAATAAGCCAAAATCCCATTTTTACCTCTTTGGTTATAATAGCATAAAAAATTAAAAAAGAAAAGTGATTTCTTTACATTGACAATTATTTATTGTTATGGTAGACTTGATAAGCAGTTTTAATTTTGATGTTAAAATTTAAGGAGAAATAAATGCAAGACATTGCTGACTATTTTCAGCAAAGAAAAACAATTAGTTGGTGTTTACAACAAGATAAAGAGTTGTGGGATAAAGTTGGGTTTGGATTGTTGCCAGATTCAAAACAAAATAAAAAAGCAGAAAAAGTCTTAAAACTCTATTATTATAAGTGTTATGAACCAATAAGACAAAAAATGTATCCACAAAAGAAGCAATTAAATGAATTTGAGCAAGATATAGTTGGCTTTGCTGCAGCAAAAGATTTTACCAAAAATTATTTGGATAGTTCTTTACCTTTATTATCTAATAATGAAAAATCTTTGTTGTGTGACGCCCTTGCTGTTTCAATGGTTGCTGGAATTTTTTTTGCTCCTGATGGTTTATTAAAAATTGGTGCAAATCTAGGTGCTGTTGGTTTTGCTGTGACTGCAGTTTATTTAGCAAAAAAAGAAAAGAAAGATTCTGCAGATAAAATGCAATATAAAAATCAACCGTTAACTCAAAAATCAATTATGTCTAAGAAAAGTTTTTTTAACTTGTTAAACACAAATTGCGAAGATTTTTATATTGCAAAACATTTTAAGACAACACATAACAAACAAAAATCAAACGCTTTGATTCGTTAAAAAACAGGGAGGGGGGGGTGCGCTCTGTTTTATTTTTTAAGAAATGTAGTGCTATAACTTAATAAAACTGCGCGTAGTTTCAGTATTAAATAGAAAAAACTCTCACAAAATGAGGTTTTTATTGAAAAATGCTAGACATCATAGTTTATATTTGATAAAATCTTTAATAAAGGTGAGATTTTATGCAAAAAGGAAAGATTGGCAAAAATATAATGTTCACTCTTGCTATACAGTTTATCTGTATAGTGGTTTTATTTGTTATTTTTTCCAAAAATGGTTTGGCTGGTGAAATAAAATCTGCACTAAATTTCTTTTTTAGAAATATAGCATGCTTTTTTGACGAAGTGTTTTTAAAATTGTCATCTTTGTATTTTTCGCATTTTGCAACATTTTTAATTTGTTTGATTGTTTTATCCTTTTTTGTTGTTTCAATTTTTATATTGTTTAGAATTTTTATTTGCAAAAAGGATAAAAAGTTAGAATTAAAATTTTCAGAACAACAAGACAAAAAAGAACAGAGCAGAAAAAGTTTTGAAAAAATATATTTAATTTACTCTAAATTTCTATGTTAGATATTTTAAAATTACATATAATACAATCTAGCATTACAAATTTAGGAGAAAAAGATGTTAATAGCACAAATTGTTGTTTTGGCGGTAATTGCAGTTTCTATGATATGTGCTTACATTATCTTAAAAGTTAAAAAAATCAAAATTCCAGACCTTGCATATAAAATTGTTTCTGGAGTTTTGGCGCTCATATTCTTTTTTCGCTTTATGCTGGGATATGATGCGATAAGTGAAATTTTCGCTTTAACAAACTCGCCAATAGATAATAGTTTTTTAACTGTCATAAGTCTTATTTTAAACTGGTTTTTATACGCAGTTGTTTTGCTTGTTGTTCTTTATCCATTTTTTAAAAACAGCAAATATGCAACGGTAATTAAATATTTTGGCTTTATTGTTACCATATTGTGCACAGGCTTTATTTATTATTTGACAATTGGAATTGTTGGAACAGATGCATATAACGAATTTTCCGCAAGAACTTTGCTTATTGGCTTGGAACTTGGTATTCTGCTTGCATATTGTTTTGTCGTTTTTATGGAAAATGGCAAATTTAAAGTTAGTAAAAATGATGCATGGGGATTTGCATATATCATTGGAATGTTGCTTGCAACAATGCCTTCATATATGCTTGGCGCTTTGTTTGGTAACTTAAATTACGCAATTCCAGTTGACGAATTAAGTCAACCTCACAGGATAATTTTATATTTAACATTTATTATTCCTTTTGTATTATATGTACTGTTAAGAAAGAAAGACAGTGAAACAGTTAGGGGAATTTTGCTTTATATAAGTCTTGGAACACTTTTAACTTTCAGCATTAACTACCGTTTTGCAGATTTCCTTGATGTTACTCATTGGCCAATTCATCTCTGTAACACGGCTATGTATATAATTCCACTTTGTTTGATTTTTAAATGGAACAAACTGTTTTACTTTACATACTTTATAAATGTTTTAGGTGCACTTTTTGCAATGATGATGCCAAACTATGATGAGACATTAAATTTATTTTCGGACAGAATAGTGTCTTTTTATGTAAATCATTTTATAGCATTCTTTATGCCGATTTTAATGGTGGCATTAAAAGTATACAAAAGACCTCGGCTTAGAGAATTCAAATATTCTATGATTGGATTTTTGATTTATTTTGTAATAGTGCTCATCTTTAATGCTTGGTTTAGCAATTACGGTGAAGTTGATTATTTCTTCCTTAATAGTGATTTTATTCCAGAAAAACTTGGCTCATGGGCTGTTAATCTGATGAATATTCAACTTGCATTCAGCATAGGTGGTCTAGATTTCGTTTTCTATCCAGTTTATCAAATTTTATTCTTCTTGGTTTATGTTCTTCTTGGTGCTGCTGTTTGGTTTGTTTACGAAGGGGCATATTCATTTGCAGATACAGTTAATGATATAATTGAAAGAAAAAGAAAAATAAAAATGGACCAACTTGCACTTGAAATTCAACTGGCAGGAAGGAAAATGGAGGAACCTATGAATTTAGATGGAATAAATAAAGTTGTGCTTCGTAATTTCACAAAGCGCTATGGAAGAAGCAATGTATATGCGGTTAAAGATGTGAATCTTGAAGTCCATGGCGGAGAAATTTTTGGATTTTTAGGACATAATGGAGCAGGTAAAAGCACAATCATAAAAAGCATGGTTGGCATTCAACCAATATCAAGTGGCAACATAGAGATATGTGGCTATGACATGGACAAGCAATCAGTTATGGCAAAACAAAACATTGGTTATGTTCCAGACCATTATGCACTTTATGAAAAACTGACAGGACGTGAATATATTTCTTATATTGCAGATTTATATCATGTCAGTCCAGAACAACGCAATCTTGCAGTTGCAAAATATGTTTCATTGTTTGAGTTAAATGATGCATTTGACAACCAAATCAAGACATATAGTCATGGAATGAAACAGAAAATTGCAATTATGTCGGCACTTGTTCATAATCCAAAGGTTTGGATTCTTGATGAGCCTTTAACAGGGCTTGACCCAATTAGTATTTTTCAAGTTAAAGAGTGTATGAGACAACACGCAAAGGAAGGCAATATTGTTATTTTCAGTAGTCATTTAATTGATATTGTTGAAAGTCTTTGTGATAAAATCGCAATTATAAAACGCGGACGGATTTTAAGCACAGCAGACGTTAAAGATGTTCTGTCAAAACAATCCCTTGAAGACTACTATCTTGAAGTAACAAAAACGCCAGTTGATTATTTCTACGTAGAAAAAGAAACACTAAAAAAAGAACAAGAACAAATCTACTCAAAAAGAACTCGGGATAAAAAAAGAAGAAAAGACAAAATTGATGGTGAAGAAAATCAAAAAATAGGGGAAGAAAAAGAAGATACTTCACAAATTGATTTAATTGTCGAAAACAAGAAAGAAAAATTTGAAACTGCTTCAAAGCATGAAAATTTTGATTTGAAAGAAGATACAATAAAAATAAAAAAGAAAAAATTAAAGCGTAAAAAATAATTAAAAAGGTTAAAAAATGAACAAATTTAACGCACTGGTCATGATGCAACTAAAAGATAAGGTTGACTTTTCTTTCACAAAAAGCAAAAAGGCAACCATTTTCAAAGTTGTTTTGGGTATTTTGAAATTCGCAATTATAACTGCTGTGTTTTATTTTGCATTTTTTATATTGGAATATTTACGACTTGTTTCACTTCTGCCTGGAATACCACAAAACTTTTTTAATGCTTTATTTATAATAATGTTTTTGTTGTCTGTGATTGTTTGCACATTTAAACTGATGAATAATCTTTATTTCACAAAGGATAATCCACTTCTTTTGACCTTACCAACAGACAGAACAAGCATTTTTACATCAAAAATAATAGTTTATTATTTATATGAACTTATAAGAAATCTCAGTTATATGCTTCCACTTTTTGTGGCATATGGAATAATTAATGGTTTGCCTCTTTACTTTTATTTGTGGCTTGTTGTTGCGTATCCAATCATAACTGCTCTGCCAGTTGTTATCGGTGCATTGCTGTCAATTCCTTTAATGTATATAACCATATTTATAAAGCAATTTAAAACTTTGCAAATATCTTTAACTGTGATAGGTTTGGCAGGAGTGGTTGCTCTTCTTATATTTATAATAAGCAAGATTCCAGCAAATATAGACTTAATTTCATCTTGGGGAACAACATATTGGCAAATTCAAGATTTTTTAAGTTCCTTTAATCAAATTTTTGCTCCTATTACCTATATTGTAACTTTTGTGATAGGGGCAAGAGCAGGTTCAGTTAATCAATTTTTCATTCTTGACCAATTTTGGTGCTTCTTAGGTATAGTTCTTTGCATTTTGCTTGTTTTAGGGTTAAGCTATTTGATTGTTCGTCCGTTATTCTTTAAAATGGCAAGTTCACCATTTGAATATCGAAAACGAAAAATCACAAAGCATAAAAACATAAAGGCTGAAAAACCTTTTGCCAGTTCGGTTAAAACAGAATTTTTAATAAACTTGCGAACGCCACAAAAACTGATTTCGCTTCTAACAATTATGATTGGTATGCCAATTGCAATATATCTTTTAAATAAAATATTTATGGCAATGGATACAAGTTTTGCAGGTGCAAGCATGGCGATAACATTTAACATTTTAATGATTTTGTTGTTTGCACTTTCATCAAGCACCAGTATAGCGTATGTTTACAGCGAAGAAGGTGCATCAAGTTATCTTAAAAAATCAATTCCACAACCATATTTGAAGAGTTTATTTTCAAAACTCGTGATTAACATTTCAGCAATAACAATTGGAATTTTAGCTTCTGTTATTATTGTTGCTAGTTTTATGCATTACAGTGCAATAAATGCGATTATAATCTTTTTGATTATTGAAATGGCTTACATAACGCATATTTTATGGAGTGCTGAACTTGATATAATGAATCCACAGACAGAGCAATATAAAACAACAGGAACTCACTCAATGAATCCTAATGAAGTTAAATCAACAATTTATGCTTTGCTTATGTCGGCAATAATTGCAATTTTGGTTTATTTCTTTATCAGTGAAGATTTCAATTCAGTATGGTGGAAAGTTATGATTTTTGTGGCACTATTTATGGTTCTTAGAATTTGGCTGTATATAAACAAAATTAAAGTTTACTACAAGGAGAAAGGATAATGAATAAAGCAACAGTTTTGATAATTGGTGTGGTGTATCTTGCCTCAATTGTTCTTATATCTTTGCTTGGGCTTAATTCTGTTATAGCGCAACCAAATGTTCCTGTTACAAGGATTGAATGCACGGGTGCAACAGGCTCTGATGTGAGTGAAAGCACATATACAACTAACGGGAATACTTATCAACTTTTTTCTCTAAGGTTTACTGAGGCTGGAGGATATGATGATAACGGACAACCAACGGGTACTTATGTGCAACTGTCTTATCGAGTATACCCAGACAATGCCAGTAACAAGGTGATAAGAATTGTTGTTTCTAATGCAAGTGATAGTGCATATGAACTGATTAAACTTCCAAGTGGCGAAGATTTGGGCTTGATTTTTATCAAAAGACGGGCAACTTTGATTGTGGATTTGATATCTACAGATGGTTCAAATGTATCAACAAGAGTTTATATTGATGCGTATTAGATTTTATTGTTTAAAATTTTATGAATATTTTTAATTTATACAAAAAAAATAAATAAAAAGGAGATTTGTATGCAAAAAATACTTAAATTTTTTATGGTTTTATGTTTATGCATAATGCCTTTTGCAATTGTTGGTTGTGGCGGAACAACTGCTCAACCTGAATCTTTTGATGTTTCAGGCTTACCAACAACTGTTGAGGTGGGAACAGAACTTGACACATCAAGTGTAACAGCAACAGTTACATATGATGATGGAACAACGCAAAGTTTTGGAAATTCAACTTTGAGTTTTAGTCAACTAGACACCTCAACAACAGGTGTAAAAGAGCTTACAATAACATGGACAAGTGGAGACTACACTTTAACAACAACAAAGCAAATAACCGTTGTTGAACAGGCAATTGATGTTTTTGTTTCATCACTTTCAAGTGGTGTTGTTAATGAATATAACGCAAAAAGGTCTGCTGATATCACATCAGAAACAACATTGTTTAGTGACAACGAACAACCTCTTTATGTTGGTGACGACAACGCCTTTGATTTTAGAATGAATGTTGTTTTCCGTAACAGTGATGGACAGATTTTGTCTAATGTTGGTTTGAGTACAAAAACAGATGTTACTGTGGAACTTTACAACGGAACAAGTTACATCACTTTAACAGAAGATGCAACAAATGTTGATGAGAAACTTTCAACATATGTTGTTATCAATGAAGATACAACTTTTGATTTTACTGATGAAGCAATAGACAAAACATTTAGAATCACAGTTTCAGCGGTTGACAGACATCCAAACTATATTGAAGAGGATGTAACATTCACTGCAGAAGTTGTTGTTTGTGATGGATATAATGTTTATGATGCTGAAGATCTCATGGTATATGACAACACTTCAACATATTATGAAACTTATAGACAAGAACATGATATGCCTAATTCTATAAATGGAGTTATTCTTCAAGCAGATATTCAAGTTACAACAGAATATGTTGACCCAAATCTTTTATGGCAAGAAGGTGATGCCAACTTTGCAAAAGCACAAGCATCAACAAATCAAACACTTGAAGGAACACCAAAAAATACAGCTGGACGAGGACTTTATAAAAGAGTGATTGCAAGTGGTGAAACATTTAATTTTATTGGAAATTATTTTACAGTTGATTTATCACAATTTCCAAAAGCAGTTGTTGAGGAGAAGAGTGGTGGTTCATATAATGGTGTTCACTATGAGTTGGATGAAAACGGAAGTTATGTAAGTGCTAATTATATTACCTCATTCTATTCAGCATTTTATCATGTTGCAAGTGAAGATGGAAGTGACTATAAAAATGTAAAAATAAATGAAAATACGCAAATTAACTGGAAAAACATTTCATTTGTTGGAAACTCAACCTATGATTCTGATCCGCGAAGTTCAGGTGGAATTTTGCTTATGAAAGATTTTTATATAAATTTTTCAGGATATAACACAATCATGAACAATTGCTATCTTGGATATTTCTTTAACTATGGTAATCCTCTTGAAACTGACAGCCGATACGAACAGAATGAATATATTGGAACATATAAGATTGAAAAAACAAAAACTTTTAATTCTTTCCAATGCTCGCTCTATGTTTACGGATCAAATAATGTTGAGGTTAAAGATTCCATAATGAAAAACTCTGGTGGTCCTGTAATAATTGCTGACCATGCTGGAATGGATAATAATGATGTGACAACAGGTTTTATCCCTGGTGTTAACTTGATCAACACGACAGTTGAAGCAAAATGCTCTGGAAGAGAGCCATGGTTTAAAATTTATAAGGTAAGCGCAATCATGGGGCAACTTCAAAACTTAGAGATGCTATTTGACGGCACGGCGATTGATACGGGCAAAACTGTTTTTGCTGGAACTCAAACAATTGGTGGTGAACAGGTTGGTCAATTTAATATCATTGGTATAATTAAAAAAGGTGGTTCATTTGAAGTAACAAGCACTCAAATTGTTGACGGTTATATAAGAATTTTCGACACAGAACAAGACTATGATACTTTCTATGCAAATGAATCCGAAAACAAAGCATCACAACTTAACATGTCTGGAAATGCGGCAACAAGTTCAAGAAAAGACGGACTTTATTATGTTGAAGATGGTTCTACAAATGGATATTGTGCATTAGACTTGGACGCTAGTGGCACTGATATGCTTTTTAATTCAAGTGCAATGGCAGACATTGTTGTAACTCAAATTTTAAATGGAATGAGTAGCACACCTGAAGGGTTGGGGCAAACAATTCCAGATACCTATGAAGAGAGACTTGCTCTGTTAACTACTGTGATTTCAAGCAATTTGGTGGATGATAGCGATTGCATTGACATTCTTACTCAATTTAAGAGTTTTATGTCTGACGAAGAATATAACACTTTAGTTGCATTGGGAGGGAAAATAGGACTGACACAATTCATTAATTCACTTAATGAATCTTACGCATCATATTATGATGGTGATTATATTGGACTTTACCTTCCACAAGGTGTTGGTGCTTTAATTCAAGTTTATTCAAAGGCATAAAAAATTAATATAGTATAATGCCTTGCGTAAAATAAATTGGCTTTGTATAAAAAACGGGTTAAATTATTAACCTGTTTTTTATTTGTTTTGTATTATAATATTTTAGTTTTTATTATATTATTTTATTAAAATTCAAACTAGGGGATAATAAAAAATTAAAATAACTTATATAATATTCAATATATTAAAACTAAAAAGGTAAATATTTAATTTGGGAAAATTATTAATATTGTAACGACAAAAAATAAACATATTTATAACATAAACCACAAAAACAATTATTATATGTAAATACTTCATTATTTTAAATTAAATTTTTTAAATTTTCATTAAAAAATATTCTATTGCTTTACTTAGGGGGTATTATGTAAATGCTATGCAGGTATTATGCATTTTAATTTTGCGCATAATTATTTTAATTTTTAGGGGATTATTGTGAATTGAGAGAAAATAAAAAAATTACAATAGAAATCAGGTTGCTTGATTTTGTTTGACTTTTAATTGCTTTTATGTAACAATAAAGTGATATATAGTTGGAGTATAATATGGAAAGAAAACTTGAATTTTATGGAAACCTTGTTTTTGGCATTTTGATTATTGCAGCAACTTTGTGTTTTTTGCTGATTGATACAACTGCGTATCTCACAAAAACAATTGCAAGTGCACTGTTTGTTTTGTGTGGTGCTTTTAACTTAATTCTTGTTTATAAAAGTAAAGTTAAAAATGCTTGGAAATCAATTATAATGTTAATTGGTCTCGTTTTTGCCATGATTGGTGATATCTTTTTAATTTCAGAAGAAGGTTTTGTTATTGGTGCAATATTTTTTGCAATAGGGCATATATTCTTTTTCGTATATTTTTGTGTTTTGCAAAAATTCAATTGGGCAGATTTAATTACTTTTGCACTTCTTGTTTTAATTTCTATGCTTGTTATTTTTCTTTATCCTTTTGAATTTAATGGAATGCAACCACTTGTTGCTGTTTATGCTGTCATAATTTCACTTATGCTTTCAAAAGCGGTTGGCAATTATTTTAAAAGTCCAACAACAGAAAATCTTGTTGCCATGCTTGGTGCGTTCTTGTTCTTCTTTTCAGATTTAATGCTTTTGTTTTTTGTTTTTGGTGGCAATACTGTTATTTTTGATTATTTGTGTGTTTGCACATATTATCCAGCAGAGTTTTTATTGGCCTTAACAATTTTATTACAAAAAGACAATTACAAGAAAAGATTTTAAAGGATAATACCAAGAATAATTCTAGTTATATCTTTTTTCTAGATTAAACGGCTAATTGTTGACGAAATGTAAAATACATGAAAAATTTTTATATTTCTGCTCACAATTTATAAAACAATTAATGAAAATGGTTGAAAACTTTTTGAGTTTATGTTAGAATTTATTTAGGAATAAAATCATAAAATGAGGTTGGAGGATTTTTATGCCAAAAGATTTGAATGAAGAAGAAATGAAGGCGCTTTTTACAAACATTTTAAACAAAGATGAAAAAATTGTTAAAGTAATTAAACCAAACAAATTAAAACTTTTTATGTATTGGTTCACATATTCTTTTTGGGTTTGCTTTTGGCTTGCTTTCTGTTCGGTTTTGCCGATGCTTACATCAGGGATTGAGGGTGGAGAAGTTATAACTTGGGAATACTACATGATTCCAGTTGGAGTTATTGTTTTAATTTTTATCTTCACTGCAATTTTTGCGGAGGTATATTACAGAAATAATTTCTTTGCTTATACAAACTCTAGAATTCTAATTCGTTCTGGAATTATTGGAATTGACTTTAAAAGTTTAGATATGCGCTATGTTGGTGCGCTTAATGTAAAGGTTGGATTTTGGGACAAAGTTTTAAAAAGAGAAACTGGAACAATCACCTTTGGAAGTATGTCAAGCCCAATGGCATCATCAAAACAAATTGGCTATAATTTTTCTCATGTTGAAAAACCTTATGAGTTGTATAAAGAAATGAAAGAGTTTGTAGATGATGTCAAAGAAAAATATAAAATTGCAATATAATTATAAATTTTGCATAAACTTTATCATTACAGTTAAAATTTAAAATTGATTAGTTATGAATTAATATTTTAAAAACCAGTGAATGCTGGTTTTTATTTATATAATTTGTCAAGTTCTTTGATATATTAAATTATATAAGTTACACTTAAAATTAAAGTATTTTTACTTGATAAAATATAAAAAAAAGTTTATAATTAAACATTATAGCATAAAAGGAAAACAAATGTATAATTTTAAAGAAGTAGAGAAGAAATGGAAAAAATATTGGGAAGACAACCAAACATTCAAGACTGATGTCTATGATTTTTCTAAACCAAAATATTATGTGCTAGATATGTTTCCTTATCCATCGGGAAAAGGGCTTCATGTTGGTCATATGAAAGGGTATACCGCAAGTGATGTTATTGCAAGAATGAAAAGGATGCAAGGGTATAATGTTCTTCATCCAATTGGTTTTGATGCTTTTGGATTGCCCGCAGAACAGTATGCTGTTAAAACAGGAAATAATCCTGCAACATTTACATACCAAAATATAAATAACTTTATTGTGCAGTTTAAAAATGCTGGGCTTTCTTTTGATTGGTCAAAGCAAATTGCAACTTGTGATAAAGAATATTATAAGTGGACTCAATGGATTTTTGAAAAACTTTATGAGGCAGGGCTTGCAAAACATTGTGACATGCCAGTTAACTGGTGTGAAGAACTTGGAACCGTTTTGGCAAATGATGAGGTTATTGATGGAAAAAGTGAGCGTGGTGGATATCCTGTTATAAGAAAAAACATGAAACAATGGACATTAAACATTGTTGATTATGCTGAAAAACTTTTAGATGGACTAAACGAAGTAGATTTTCCTGCATCAACAATTGAGACGCAAAGAAATTGGATTGGTAAAAGCATTGGGGCAGAGATAACTTTCAAGGTTGCAGACAGTGATTTATCCTTTCAAGTTTTTACAACCAGAGCAGACACACTGTTTGGTGCAACATATTGCGTTTTAGCACCTGAACATAAATTAGTTAAAGAGATCGTTACACCAGAAAATAAAGAGGCAGTTGAAATTTACATTGCTGAGTGTGCAAAAAAATCAGACCTTGAACGAACTGAGTTATCAACTGAAAAAACTGGTGTATTCACAGGTGCTTATGCTATAAACCCAGTTAACAATGAAAAACTGCCAATTTATATTGCTGATTATGTTTTAGTAACATACGCATTTGGTGCTTTAATGGCTGTGCCTGCACATGATGAAAGAGACTATGAGTTTGCAAAGAAGTTTAATCTTCCAATAAAGCAAGTGCTTGTTGGAGGTGATATTTCCAAAGAGGCATTTGTTGGAGATGGCGAGCATATAAATTCAGGCTTTCTTGATGGGCTGAACAGACAAGATGCAACCGATAAAATGATAGAGTGGCTGGAAGAACATAAATGCGGAAAGAAAACAGTCAAATATAAGATGAGGGAATGGATTTTTGGCAGACAACATTTTTGGGGCGAACCAATTCCAATTATTCACATGGAAGATGGAGAGGTTAAACTTGTTCCAGAAAATGAGTTGCCACTTGAATTGCCTCAACTTGCTGATTTTAAACCACATAATGGGGAATCTGCGTTAAGCAAGGCAACTGATTGGGTTAATGTTATAGTTGACGGCAAGAAAGGAAGACGAGAAACAACAACCATGCCAAGTTCTGCTGGTTCAAGTTGGTATTTTCTTCGTTATATTGACCCACACAACAACGAAAAATTTGCTGATGAAAAACTTTTAAAGCACTGGCTTCCAGTTGACCTTTATGTTGGTGGTGCAGAGCATGCAACAGGTCATTTGCTATATAGCAGATTTTGGAACAGATTTTTGTATGACAATGGCTATGTTTTTCATAAAGAGCCATTTAAAAAACTTGTTCACCAAGGAATGATGCTTGGAAGCAATAATGAAAAAATGAGTAAAAGCAAGGGGAATGTTGTCAACCCAGATGATGTCATTGAGAATTATGGCAGTGATGTCTTAAAAATCTTTGAGATGTTTATGGGACCAGTCAGTGAAAGCGTTCCTTGGAATGAAAAAGGCATTGATGGTTCAAAACGCTTTTTAGATAAAATATATCGAATTTTCATTGAAGAAAACAAGGTTCAGGACAAGGAAAACAAAAATCTTGAAAAGATTTATCATAAAACTGTTAAAAAAGTAACAAATGATTTTGAAAACCTTTCATTTAACACAGCGATAAGTCAAATGATGATTTTTATGAATGAAGCTCAAAATCAACCTTTTATTCCACGAGAATATGCAGAAGGGTTTATAAAACTGCTAAGTCCAGTGGCTCCTTGTTTATGTGAAGAAATTTGGAATTTATTTGGGCATAAAGACACCATTGCTTATGAAAGTTGGCCTAGTTTTGATGAGGAAAAAGCAAAAGATAATGAGTATGAACTTGTTATTCAAATAAATGGTAAACTTAGAGATAAAGTTGTTGTAGAGATGGATACTGATGAGCAAACAATGAAAGAAATTGCGCTAAAACAAGAAAAAATCAAGGAATTTTTATCTGGAAAGGAAATTGTTAAAGTAATACCAATAAAAAACAGACTTGTTAATATTGTAATAAAGAATTAAGAATAGCGGTTGCTATTCTTTTTTGTTACTTATATTTATAATTATAATTTTTAAACTTAGATAATATTAGAAT
>CALWKH010000007.1 GCA_944381195.1 uncultured Clostridia bacterium | reverse complement strand
GCCTTTTTGCCAGCAAGAGCCTGTGCGCCATAGTCCTTTGGAAAGGTGATGTTCACTTTCACCTTGTCGCCTGCCTTGTGTCCAACAAGTTGGTCTTCAAAGTTATCTACAAAACTCTTTGAGCCAAGTTCAAGTTTGTGATTTTCTGCCTTTCCGCCCTCAAAAGGAACACCGTCAACAGAGCCAACAAAGTCGATAACAACAATGTCGCCATTCTCTGCAACCTTGTTTTCCTGTGGTTTGTCTGTTGTTTTGTGTGCTTGTGCTTTTTGAAGTTCTTCTTCAAGCATTTTGTCTTCAAACTTCAAAAGTGGAGCCTCAACAGTTAAGCCTTTATATTTTGCAAGTTTTACTGGTGGAATCACATCGGTTGTGATTGTGAGTTCAACCCCGTTATCACTCACCTTATCAACGCTTAGGTTTGGACTGCCAATTGGGTCAAAAGATTTGTTTTCGCTGATTGCTTTTCTGAATCCCTCATTTGCAAGTTCTGTGATTGCATCCTCCCAGAAAACCGTGTTGCCATAGTTTTGTTCAATTACCTTTTGAGGAACTTTGCCTTTTCTCCAACCTTGAATTTCATATTTATTTTTTTGTTGTTCATAAACTTTTGTGATTGCTGATTGCCATTCTTTTGCATCAACTTTGATGATTATATCTGCAACAAGGTCAGATTTGTTTTTGATTTCGTATTTCATTTTTTCTTATCCTTTTAAATTATTCTTATACAAACAATGAGTAGAATCACGCTTATAGCGGTTAAAGTTAGAAAAGAAAGTGGAATGATTCCTTTGCTGAACTTCTCTGCACGAAGTTGTCTTTCTGTTTTTTTATCGTAAGCAAAAGTTTTGATTGCTTCTTCGTTGCCAATTTCTTCGGCATAGAGATATGCATCACTTATGCGCTGGTCCTGTTTTTGCCTTTTGTATATAAGATAATTAATATATGTCTTATATGTGCACATTAAAAAGATGATAATAAGTCCAATAGAGCCCACAATGGAAAACTCGGACACAACATTTATCAAGCAAAAACTGACAATTGTGATTACTGCCAAACAATATAGCACAATCATGAAAGGTGATTTGAAATTCATTTGTATACCCACCCTATTTTGCTTTTTTAGGATGAAAACAGACTTGTTAACATCACAAAAATTATAATAAGTGTTGCAATGATTTGAATTATTAAAAACGCAACATTTCTTTTACTCTTTGCATAACAAAAGCCCGCAACAATTGCCAAAATATATGCAAATATATTTGCAATGCAAACAAGTGCTGAAGTGAAGTTTGTCATGGTAAGCCCAGCAAGCGTGATGTTAAACTGACCACTTTCAACCCATCCAACGATTGCAGCAATCAAAATTGCCGCTGCAATAAAAACAGTTGCCAAGAAGCCCAAAAAGTTTAAAGCCTTTCTGCCCTCAAAGTTAGCCATTTTCTTTTCCCCCTCATAGCGATTTATTATACAACACTTTTACAAAAAACACAATGATTTTTTCAATATTTATATGCATTAAAATTTATTTTTGCCAGTTAAGTTTGCTTGATTTGATTTTTTCTAGAACTTCCTCAAAATAATCTGGAAGCGGAATTTGAAATTCCAAAATCTTTTTTGTGCGTGGTTGCATGAATTTGATGTAGTATGAATGCAGAAGTTGTCCTTTCAAATTGAACGGGTTTGTTTTTCCATATGTTAAATCTCCAACAATGGTATGCCCAATGTGTTTTGAGTGAACACGAATTTGATGCGTTCTGCCCGTTTTAAGTGTCCATTCAACAAGGGTAAAATTTTTATATCTTTCAAGCACTTTAAACTGTGAGATTGCAAGTTTTCCCTTTCCATCTGGTGCAACGCTCATCTTTTTTCTGTCATTTGAGTTTCTGGCAATATATGTTTCAACCTGCCCTTCATCCTTTTGTATCACTCCATTATTGAGTGAAATATATTTTCTAACGCAACTTTTTTGTTGAATTTGCGAAGCAAGACTGCGATGAGCCAAATCATTTTTTGCAACAAGCATCAAGCCCGATGTGTCTTTATCAAGCCTGTGCACAATTCCTGGGCGAAGCGTTCCGTTTATGCCACTTAGATTTTTAACAGAATATAAGAGCGCATTGACAAGCGTTCCTGAAAAGCAGTTGCTGGACGGATGAACCACCATACCCTGTTTTTTGTTAATAACAACTAAATCGTCATCTTCATAAACCACATCAAGTGGAATGTTTTCGGGGTCTATGCTGGACCGCACTGGCTCTGCTTGTGCAACCTCAACAAGCATATCGGTTTTAAGACTAAGCCCCGCTTTAACAGTTTTGCCGTTAACAAGAACTTCGCCTTTTTCAATCATGTTTTTTATGTGACTTCTAGACATTTCTGGCATTTTTGCAAGCAAAAACTGGTCAAGACGCTGTTTGCTTTCTTCCTGTGTTATTTTAAAACTCTTTTTTTCCACCGCTTTTATCTTCCTTTTTTTCATCCTTAAATGCATAAAAAATTATCCAAACAATCATAACAATAACACCAACAGTTAAAGCACAATCGGCAATGTTGAAAATCGGAAATTCCATGAAATCAAGTGAGATAAAATCACGAACATACCCAAAGGCAATTCTGTCAATCAAATTTCCCAAAATTCCGCCAAGTAAAAGCCCCGCACCCAAGAAAAAACAGTGGTTGAGTTTTTGTTTTGAGAAAATGCTGTATAAAACAAGCCCAATGCTTGCTAGCACGCCCAAAATTATGAACATAACAAGAGCAAATGTCGAGCCAGAAAACAAGGAATAACTTGCACCATAGTTATGCACACTTTCAATTGAGAAAAAGCCTTCGATAAAAGGCATATAGGCAATTCCGTCAGTTACGGCTTTTGTTACCAAATCTAGAACTAAAACCACTGCGGATAAGATATACCAAAAATAAAGTTTTTTGTTTGTCTCTGTGTTAATTTTCATAACTCTTTGTCCTGTTTATCATTTTTGTTCCCTTTGGTGCGAAGATATAAAGCCCTTTGCCCACGCATTCCATGGTTGCACCAGCAGCCGTTTTTGCGCCAAGAATGAAATCCATGCTTCTTTGCGCAAGGCTTTTATCCAACATAGAGATGTTAAGCATGGTGGGCTGATTTGTGCTTATGAATCTTGCCACCTCCACCACCTCATCTATGCTTGTTGGACAAAAGATTGCAAGTTTTTTAGAATGCGAGTCTATGGGTTGAACAGATTTGTTTGAAGCAATCATTTTCCTTTCAACTGGCTTTTCTTTTTTTAAAATATTTTGATTATTTTTAGACATTTTCTTTTGTGGAGCTTCCTCTTTTATCTCTTGAATGCCAAATCCTTTCAAAATATAATCTAAAAAACTCAATGCTACCTCCACATAAATAATATCAAAAAAAAATGTTTTTGGCAAAGAAAATTGTTTGTTTAATTGTCGAAAACTAAAAAAATTTCTGTTTAATTGATTTTTTCAAAATCTATCAAATAATATAGTTTATTATGAAGAAGTTATTTTCCCTTTTCGCTATCATATTTTTATTGCCCCTTTTTTCTGGCTGTTTTGAAATTGATTATGTTATTGGAAGCAATGAGGACAATTCAATCTATGAGCAGTATCACATCACCTTAGAAAGCGAAAAATTATATGAAAACAACATTGATGCAACTCAAATTCTTAATGAAATTGAAAATCAAATTATTTCTTATTGTGAAAATCAAGAGTTAGACAAAAAAGGAATTTCCTGCTATATTCAAAAAGACATGCAAAACTACAGCATTTCGCTTAGCATAACCTATCCAACGCAAGAAATCTATCAAGACTTTTGGAGTCAAGAATCTGAAGATGAGGCAAACCTATTTGTTCAATTTTGTTTTCTTTATGATATGTTGATTATCAGCCAAACAACCTTTGATGTTCAGAACTTAAAGGAAAATTCTTTTGCACAATATTTCTATTCCTATTGCCAAGAAAATTTTGGAGATATCAATTGGGATGAAAATGATTTTAAGTTTTCATATATCTATCAAACAACCAGCAAAAATCTCTATTCAAACGCAGACCGAGTCATAAGTGACGGAAGCACCTTTTCACACATTTGGCAATTCAGTCTTGCAGACAGCAAAAAAGATTTGATGTTTTTTGTTCCAATTGTGCAAGCGCACAATGTTGCTTGCTGGCTTATTTTAATTCTTATTTTAACGGCATTTTTTGGACTTTTCCTGTTTATCTATTTTAAAAAACAAAACAAAAAAAGCATGATACTTCACTAAATGATGATGTAATAAAGATATATATTATCAATCAAGTCATCACTAAAAGACAAAGATAAAGTGAAATATATATTGAATTTAATCTATTTTAAAAATCTATGTTTACTCAAAACACCACTAAAATGGCAAAACTTAGTAACATATATGTTTATTTTCTATTCTAATAAAAATCAATAGTCTGTATTGTGCAAAATTTAGAAAGTTTTTCATTTATTCCCACTGTTCGTTAGTTTCAAAGATAATTAAAAGTATTAAATTTTTTTACAAATTTGCTTGCTTATTGAAAGATAGATATAACTACTCTTTTTCCTTGTTTAGACACAAACTAACAATAAATTTTCACAAAGGGTATTGCAAAATGTGATAAAAACTGCTATAATATTTATCTAGAAAGGAGGCTTTGGCTATGAATTCAATTTTGCCTTTGATATCTCAAATAAACGCAAGACTTAGCGCAAATAAAAACACATCATTAAAGAAACCATATGCTAAAAGTTGTATATTCTTAAGCAATGAATTTTTGCGAACTTGGAAAAGCAACCTTGGGGATAGAACAAACATTTTAACTTTGGATGAACAACAAAAACTCAACATTGCAAACAGTTCTGCATATGACGAGCTTGCAAAACTTGCTATAACACACCAAATTCCAATTGAGTGCGTGGTGGCAATCGAACCTCTTTTGAAAGGTGATGAACGCCGTGAACTTGGAATAAGAACAGGGCTTTGCTATGACTGCAAACCTCTTTTTGACCTTGCTCTTCAAGGAAGAACAAAAGAAGTTCAGGAAATTGCAAGAAAAGACTACTTTTTGATGAAAACCCTTTGTGTTTGGTGCATAGCAGAAAGCGCAAACCACAGAAATGGTGGAAACTTTATGGCACAAGACGAAATCAATCAAATAAAGAAAACTTTTGACAGCGTGATTTCAATTAAGAACCCTGAAAACTTAAAATTCCCAGACATAAACCTCAAAAGTTACAAAACAGCAAAAAAAGAAGAGGTCTCATCACTTCTCGAAAAAGATTTATCAAAAATTAAAAGTGCAATTAAAAAAGTAAACACAGAGGAGGAAGCATTATGATAAGTGCCCCAAACGAAATTTTCCCAGATGTCAGAATTCCTCGTTCACAAAACCAGAAAAACATTCCTTTTGTTCCAAAAAGTTATAACAAAAAAGGCATTTTGTGGTGGCATGTTCCTGAATTTTTGGAGGAAAACAAAGACAACAAACCTGTTCATGATTTAACAGATGGCATGAATTTTTGGCAGGTTCGCAGAAATAAATTGACCGAAATCTATGATACAGAGATTTACCCTCTTATTGATGAGAAATATCAAAGCGACCTTTGGGAAAAAGGAAGCAAAAGTGCGGTTAAGCAAGGCTATCTTGAAGAAAAAGAAAGATATGAACTTTTTGATAAAATCAACTATCTTGCAGATGCTGCTTGCCACGGAAGAATGGGAAATCACATCAGTGGACTTTATCTTGATTTTAATGAACTTGAAAAGATTTTCTCACTTCCAGTTAAAGAGGCTGTGAGAATTGTGGACAACAACCTTTTTGTTGGAAACATGGCAACTTTTTATAGTGCCGCAGTGGAAAACAAAGAGCCACAAGAGATTTGTGAAAAACTTAAAAAACAATATAAAAAAGCACTCAATCTTGCAAGCAGACCAGATGTTCACCTTATTCCACAAACTCAGCCACAAATCATTCTTAATAATCGTATGGCCGCTTTAAAACCAAAGTCAAAATTGGAATACAACGATCTTTTGGTAAAGGAACAAAAAACACTGAATAAATATCAAGATTTTGCTTTTTAGAAATAGTTTTAATATATCAAACAAAAAATGAACTTAAATATAAGTTCATTTTTTATTCATTACTTAGTATATGCTAACATCAAAAAACTTAAAACAAAAATTCATTTTCCATTTATGCATCGTTTATCTTAGTAGGCCTTTTGCAAATAAAACATCTATTAAAATATCATTATAAATTAGGACTCATATCATCGGCATTGCTCCATTTGCGCTTGTTCAGCCCTTCTTTTTTCTTTGCTTCTTTCTTTTGAGAAATCAATTCTGGCTCAACGGTTTCCCTTGCTTCAATCTTTGGTGGCTGAGTTGTTTGGTGATTGTCAAGTTTGCCCATTGGCTTTTTCTTTTCATCATTTTTTTTCTTTCCGCCACCGCCACCTTTTTTGCCACCTCCGCCTTTGCCTCCTTTGCCGCCTCCGCCCCCAAATGAACGACTTCCGCCTTTCGATGCGGCTTTGGCTTTTGGTGCACCAACTTTCACTGCACCCTTATTTGATTTTGGAATCAAAGCTTCAGCATAAGTAAACCCACTTCCTTCAACCAGCATAATTTGATTTTTCTTTGCTGCTTGAATTTCTTCATCTTTGGCTATTTCCGCACTTATGTCTTTAACCCCAACAAGATATTTGCTATTTAATGTTCCCATTAAAATTTTATATGCTGGCATTTGCATTGTAATGATTGGATTCGCTTCCAAAATTGCAGTTAAAAGTTCGTTTAAAGCACGAAACTTATTTCTATCGGCAATTAAAAAATATTTATCTATCTGCGCACGCTTTTTATTAAACTCGCTTAAAATAATTGCACCCTGAGGAATTTCATTTAAAATTTGTAATCTTTTATTAAAATAATTTTCTTCAAGGTTAACATATTTTTCCCTTGACGCAGCCCTAACCGCCTGAAGATATTTCAAACGCGCGTCAAGAAATTTTTTGTCGTCAAGATTTTTGCCATCATCATCACCTTTTTTTTCAATGATGTTGAAAGCACCAAAACAATAATCCATATAGTAATCATCAAAAGCATAACTATAACTACCAATTGTGGAAGTGATAGTATCCATTATATAACCATTGACCTTTTCTACTTTTTCATGCAGATATAAAGTTGAAGTTGCAAGATTTTTATCATCAACTTCTGGTTTGCTTAAAAAGAAAATAAATGGCGTTGCATCTTTATATGTTGCTTTTAAAAAAATTCCTTCATCAGCCTTTTTATCAACAACCTTTTTAAGTTCAATAAGTTCTTTTAGAATATCTGTTGAAATAACATAATGCCCGTCTTCATCAAAATTGCCCAAAAGCCTGTTGGCAATAACCTCATATTTATGACTTGCCTTCAAAAGAGCAATTTCGGTGGAATTTCTTGTGAAACCATCTTCGCTATCTTCCCGAATATACTCCTTTTCTTCCATCACATCATCAGAAGTTTTCACATCATCACTTACGCTCTCATTAATTTTTGTTGCCACTTGTGAATCTTTCAAGTCAGCTTGTTGTTGAACATCAATATTATCCAACTTTTCGTCTTGGTATTCCATATAAAACCTCCAATAACTTTTTTGATTTTAGCATAATTTGTCTAAAAATGCAATCATTATGTGTAAAGTGCTAAGAATAGATTAATAAAATATTATAAATATAATTTCCCAAAAAACATGAATCAAAATACATCTCAATGCTTTTCTGAACTTTTTACTTGATATATAAAATCTCGCATATATAAGCAAAATTTATATAATACACAAACTCACACCTCTTAAACTACTTTTGATGAATATTACAATGAAAAAGATAAAGTTGGCTCCTTAAAAATGAAAAAATTTGATACAAAAATGCAATAAAAAAATGAGATATTATAAAATAAGCACAGAAATTAACAAGCATGAAAGCATAAACAAGCAATTATAACCACTTAAATTCATAACTTATGCTTTTTTAAGTTCACAACGAACATTTTGTGGTTAAATTCGAAAAGTTTTTAAAACAGTATAAACCAAAACATGATATAATTACCCTAATCAACAACTTAAATGTTTGTTGACATGATTTTGATAAAATTTAAACAAAAAATCATGAATTTAATCAAACAATTTTTAAACTAGCAAAATAAAAAAGAGTCATATTTTTCATCAATAAAACTCCTTTTTAATTGGTTTGAAAAATTACACATATTAGGCAATTGTTTTTCAAACTAATAAAAAAGTGATAAAATAATATTATTTCCAAAATTTTTTGCTAATTTCAGAGTTTACGTAACTTTAATTTAGTCTTTGTTGTATAAAAAATTTACATTCAAAAACTTGCTTTTTATTTTTTTTTGTGCTATCATAACACTACTTGCGGGTTAAAAAACTTCTGTTTGCATATTTTTTACCGGCAAGTAAAGCACTTTTAGTGCATTCCTTATAACTTGTGCAGGTGTTAAAACTTGCATACCTTTTTGCCGAAGTGGTGGAATTGGTAGACGCGCTGGACTCAAAATCCAGTGGGGGCAACTCCGTGTGGGTTCGAGTCCCACCTTCGGCACCAGAGAAGAATAAAACGAACTTTGAGAAAACATCAAAGTTCGTTTTATTTTTTAATAATAGTTGGTTTGGAGTGAAAATCTCAAGATAAATTAACTCACAATTTAAATGAATTTTAAATAGCCATAAATTTTCTAGCCCAATTTATTAAATATTGTTTATTTTCATCAAACCATTCATTTGTCAAATAATACTTTTTATCATTAAAGATATATGGTTCTTTTTTATATCTAAGTTTCTCACTATTCCCTCTATTATCTTCTCTATTCAATGCAAGCACAGGATAATATGTCTTAAATGTTAATTTTGAATAGTCTTTATCCATTAAATGATTAATTTCTTCTTGTTTTAATAAATTATTCTTTGATAAGTAATCAAATATAATTTCGGATAGTTTTCCAACCTTAATGTTTTCAGTATCTTCATTATCATTATTAACTGAGAATAATAATTCAGAGTAATCTAACTCATATAATTCAAATAAATTTTTCAAAAATGTAATAATATTATTAGAATTTAAATTGTTTTCAAAATAGATACCAGATTCTTCAATCTCTGTAGGCTTTCTTAATAAAGACTGATTGTTGGTTATATAAGTTCTAGTAGCATTTGGTAATTTGTAATTATCTTTAGCCAATGCCTCTAAAAGACTATTATCTAAATCATAAAGAGTTGTTATTATTTTAGATAACATTTCAGAATAAGATTTAACATTTATTCTTATTCCCATTAAAATAAAATATGAAGGTTTAGTTCCGCTTAAATCAAAGTCTTCACTTAAAGAATAAGTTCTTTCTAAATTATTAATAAATTTTATATCTTTTAGTGGTTTATCTATTGCAAAAATTTTTAATAAAATCCCGCTTAATCTATCAGCCCGTTTTCTAATTGTTTCGTCATTCCAATCAGTTTGTTTTAAAACATCTTTATTTAAAACAACTATATGTGATTTTTCCTCAATTAACTGTTTCTTCTCTGCAAAAGATTTTTGTCCAAGTTCTGTGTTATAGCCTGTTAGTGTTAAATTTCCTAAATTATGTAAATATTTTTCATGTATTTTTTCATAATTAGCTCCAAGTTCCTTTTTCCACTCATCATTAAGAGTTTGAGGCATAATATGTTCAATTGAGAAAGATTTAACATCTATTATCTCTTTGGTCTCTTGCCCGCTATTATCAGAGTTTTCAATAGATTTTAAAACATACTTACAAACATTCTTTTTAGTATACAAATCTAAATTTATTAAGGAGTCTTTAAATTGAGAATCAGAAGGAATGGAGTCTTTAGTATTTAATTGGTAAAAGAATTGTAAAATCGCATCATAATAATCAAATAAGTTATTTTTATTTAAAAATATTCTATTATAAAGAGTTTTATATAAGCCTCTAAGAGAATTTGAACCTACTCCACAAATAATTCTTCTCAAAAGGTAATTAAAGTAAAAATTTATACCTTTTTCAAGTGTTTCTTCATTTATAATTTTGTTTTCATAGTCATCAAAAACATGAAACATAAATTGATAAATTGTAGTTTGATCTATTGACCTTAATCCAGCTAATACTTTATTTACATTATAACTATACTTTCTATTGCCATATAAAAAAGCACTATAGTATTCTGAGTAATGCAACAATTCTTGAAGCATTGTTTCGTTCGTATAATTTTTTGATATAAAATTATTTTTAAATATAGTATAAGCATTTAAATTAAAAACCATTTCTTTACAAGAAAATTGCAAATAATCAGTAATAAAAATAGGCATTTTACTAGTACCAACATTCTTCTCTATTTTTACCCAATAATCCTCAAACAATCTGTCTTGATCTTTGTCTGTCATTAAAATATAATTTCTTATTAAGTCAGCTAAAGATAATTCAAGTCCAGTTGAATTGATAGATTCGAAAACCACCTGTGGTTCATCCTCTTTTGGATCTAGCATTATTACTGCAGAATTAAGCATTTTTAAACCATATAGGACATCTTTAATAGATAAGCCACTTGACATAGATTTTGTAAGCAAAGATTTTAAATAACTATAGTTAATATAAATACTTGATGATTTATCCATTTCAAAAAAGTCATTCTTCATTAATAGCAAGAATTGATCATTGTCAGACTTTATAGGCTTCAATTTAATTTTTGTTTGCTCATCCAAAGACAAGTTATTATACTTATCAACATTAAATAATATATCAGACAATTCTTTTTTCAAATATTCATCTGTTGCCAAATCTAACATTGCTTTTAACAATAAAAATATTGTAGTAATTCTTTGTTGTCCATCAATAATTAGACATTTTTGTATTTTATTTTCTTCACCCTGATCAACATAAACTATAGAACCAATAAAGTGAAATCTATCCCTTTTATATGCTTCAACAATATCCTCATATAATTTCTTACAATGATTTTTCTCCCAATCATAATTTCTTTGGTAAACAGGAATCACAAATTGTCTTTGAATTTTTTCTATCAATTCTCCAAGAACTCTATATTTATCTACTTTCATTATAAACTCCTTATGTATTTGAATATAAATATTATAACATAAGTTTTAAAAAAAAGAAATTATTTTAAAAAGCTTGGTATAAAAAATCAAAAATACAATTCTATCATGTGTTTGTTTTGATGTAAGCCACATAGTATAATCTTGACAAACAACATTCAATCATACTAAATACTCAGATAAAATAAAAACTTTTACAGAATAAATCATAATTTTAATTGACTTCTTTATTTACAATGTATAATATAATACAAGGTTTAACAATAAAAGAATACATAATAACTGGCGAGAGTAATTATTCAAATGATTTTTTGAAAAATATCATAAAAAATGAAATTCCTAATTTACAAAAGGAAAAACTAAATGATGATTGGTATGGTTTTGCTTTTCATATTATGGACAATCTCGCAACAGACTTTAATTTATACATGTTTTTTAGCAAAACAATGCCAAATTTACCATTAAGATTTTTATTTAGTCAATTTGCAACTTCTGTATTGGACTTGTGCAAATTATTAGATGAAAGAAGAAATAACAAAGTAAGCTTAATAAAAATATTGAACCATATTGAGCAAAATATAAAAGATAGTACTATTCAAAAAAAATTTTTATTGTTCAAAGCAGATGTAATTAATTGGTTAAATACAAAAAATATTTTTATATCCAATATTAAAATAATAAGGGATAAATTTTTAGCGCACATTGACATAGAAGATCAATCTCAAAATGAATATAAAAAAGCATTTCATAGCATTGAAATTTCTGAATTTATTGAAGTATCAAATATTGTCATTCAAATCTATGTTGAAATAATAATGGCAATAAAACCAATAATAATTACTAACAGTCATTATGTAATTGATGAATTTAATTTTATTTATGAATGTTTAAGAAGTTTAGATAAAATTGAAAAAAATGTTACAAAAAAGAATTTAATAATTCACAACATTGATTTAGAACTACAAGAAATTAGAAAACTCATAAAATAAAAATTTTAAATCAAAAAAACATGGCTTTTCAATTTAGACAATATTTAGCAAACCAGAAAATCAAACTTAGCAATGTAAATTGCGTTTAGTTTGGTTTTTTATTTTTTAAATAGGTAAATTTTTACTTTATAAGTAAATTGCTATTTTTTAGCATTTAATTTTTAGAAATAGGTTATTTTTTAAGCCATTTTTTAATATTCTTTGTTGTATTAATTTTTTTAATAAATTTCTATAAAACTTAGTGAAATATTTTGTTGTATCATAAAGTTGAAAGAGTTATAAATTAAATTATTAAATTTGATTGTGTTAATTAGTATATAATCATAAAAGTTTACCATTTATTTTAAATCTGAAATTCACAAAAATTAAGTTATAAATTAAATTATTAAATTTGATTGTTAATTTTTGAATTTTTTGTTAAAATAGTTGTTGATGAGTTTTTTGGAGGTTTTTTATGAAAAATGATTTACACATTAGAACAAACTTTTCCGCAAGCAGCAACAGAGATTTTAATTGGGAAAAGGTTTTACAAAAATGCGAGGATGCTAGATTAAAAAGAATTGCAATAACAGATTTTGACACTTGTATTTTTAGCGTTATCAATAAACTTTTTGACACTTCCAACCTTTTTTCTGGTCAAATTATTTCTGGCATGGAATGTGATGTGTGCGAAAGTGGTATAACATTTGAACTTCTTGCATACAATTTCGAGCCTTTTAAAACGCTGGAATGGTCTTATCAAACATATGGAACACTTGAAGATAGGCAGACAAAGATTAAAGATTTACTTCTTGAAGCCGTGGAAAAACAAGATTTAAAATTTAATAAAAAAAGCGTATTTAATGGAAAAATTGAGTTTGCGCATAAATATGTCTATGAAAATACGCTAAAATTTAAAGAAAATGACGCCTTTTTTAAAAAATTCAACATAAAGACACTTACTGATTTTTACAATCTCAGCACAAAAGAGAAAAGTTTTCCTCTATATGTGAACATGACAAAAGTTTTTCCAAATGTTAGAAGAGTGGTTGATTTTATTCACGGAGCGGGCGGTTTTGTTGTGGTTGGTCAACCTTGCAAAAGCAAAAATAAGGAAAATCTTGAAAAAATATTAAGCACAGCACTGAAACACGGCGTTGACGGTCTAGAGGTTTATCACCCATCACACAGCAAAGAGGACATCAAATTCTTGCTCGATTTTTGTAAACAGCACAACATGATTGTTACTGGTGGAAGCAATTTTAACGGAACAGAACAAAATTCTTCTGTTGGTATCATTAACATTGACAAGGCAGAAAAAGAAATTTTAAATGGTATAAAACTTTAACAATTTACTTTTAAATTTGCGATCAAAACTACACTAATTTAATAAACACTTAATCACAAAAAGGAAAAACTATGAGTAAAGATTTTATTCACGATGACCCTAACGACTTGAATTTGGCAAACAAGCGAAAAAAGGCAAGAAAAATTTTTACAAAACTAAACAAAACTCAACCAGATAACATAAAGCGTAAAACTAGAATTTGTAAAAAACTTTTTGGAACTTTTGGAAAAAATGCTGAAATATACCCTCCCTTTTATTGCGACTATGGAAAAAATATTCATGTTGGTAAAAACTTTTTTGCAAACTATAATTGCACCTTTCTTGACCTTGCAGAAATTAGAATTGGTGATGATTGCAAAATTGCACCAAATGTGATGATACTTTCTACCACGCATCCGCTCGATGCTGAGCAAAGAAAAAACTGGAAAACCATTGGGGCTAAAATCAACATTGGCAATAATGTGTGGATTGGAGCGGGTGCAATTGTTTTACCAGGTGTTACAATTGGCGACAACTCAATTATTGGCGCAGGCTCGGTGGTAACAAAAGATGTTCCCAGAAACTGTGTTGTGGCAGGAAATCCCGCAAAAATAATTAAAAGCATTAAATAAATTTTTTGGTCAACCTCAAAATGAAACGCATCCGAAAAATTGAGCACTTTTAGAAGTTTGGTTTATTTTTACTTGACAGTCTTTTTTGTGCGTCATCTAATAAAAAATAAACAGACATTGACAGTCTGCTTATCAAAAATATAAATATTAAAGAATGATTTTAGCATCTTGCCTAAAATCAACTTTGGCATATAAAAAAATAACATAATGTTTTTATGAAAAAACAGCAAAAATCATGCAAACAAAAAATGTTTTTATAGTTAAATTTTTAAGTTAAAAAAACAAAAAGAGAAGCATAACTGATGTTATTTGATAAAAACGGATAACATCCAACTTCTCTTTTTTATTATTCAGCCTTTTTTGCTTTTGTTGTTGTTTTCTTAGATGTTGTTGTCTTAGCCTCGGCTTTCTCAGCAGTTTTTGCGCTTGCTTTTGTTTCTGCTTTTTCTGCTGGTTTGCTTTCTTTTTTAACAGGCTTTTTAACTTCTTCTTGCACTTCTTCAACAATGTTAACAATTCTTCTGTTCTTTTCGCCACGAGTAAATCTTACAGTTCCAGTTTTGAGCGCATAAAGGGTGTAGTCTTTTCCAAGTCCAACATTTTTACCTGGGTGGAACTTTGTTCCCTTTTGACGAACAAGAATTTCGCCTGCGTTCACTTTTGTTCCGTCACTGCGCTTAACACCCAAACGCTTTGATTCACTGTCTCTGCCGTTTTTAGAACTTCCTTGTCCTTTTTTGTGGGCGAACAATTGAATATTAATAAACATTTTCTACCTCCAATTCTATAAAATCACTGTATTCTTCCACTAAATCACTAATTCCACAAAGCATGGTTCCAATTATCACATCTACATCATGCTGTGAGGAAGATGAGAGATTTTTTGGAATATTTATTTCAAAATAACCTTTTTGGTCATCTCTTTTTATCTCTGCTTTAATGTGAGCAACCATCAAAAGTCCAAGCGCCGCCGTTTGAACAATGCTTGAAACAGCACTGCAAACGATATCTTCGCCGTCAACATTATATTCGGCATGCCCACTGCAAACAACCTTTTGAAAATTGTCTGCTTTTTTTTGCACGGTAATTTCAATCATTTTTATTTACCAACTGATATGATTTGAATTCTTGTGAATGGTTGACGATGACCTTGTGCACGGTGGTGAGTGTTCTTTTTCTTGTATACGAAAATTTGAAGTTTATCACCTTTCCCGTGTGCAAGCACTTCTGCAACAACCTTCTTGCCTGCAACTTTTGGAGTTCCAACGGTAACTTTTCCGTCATCACTTAATAAAAGTGCATCAAATTCAACTTTTGAACCAACTTCGGCATCCAACTTTTCAACTTCAAGAACATCATTTTCTTGAACTTTGTATTGTTTTCCACCTGTTGCAATAATTGCGTACATACTTAATACCTCCTCTATCCAATCTCGCTAAATTGTGGCATTTGCGTTTAAACAAAATTTAAAAGCCAAATTTATGCGGATAACGAAAAATATTTTATCACAATTTTTGATAAAAAGCAAGAGAAAAATGAAAATAATAGTTTTAGGTTGTTAAGTCATTCAAAAACATATGTTTTAATGTTTATATTTTGTTTCTAAAAAATGATTAAAGAAAACAACGAAGTTATTTTTCTTTTAAAAAATCTTTGGTATATTAAATTTACTTTTCATATAAAAGGTTATCACCCAAAGCGGTGCATAACTATTGAATTCTGTTAATTGATTATATGGTTAAAACAATTTCATGCTATTTTATAATTAAGCAAAATTCTTTTAAAGTAAAAATTAACCGATAGTGTTTAAAATAAATATTTTAAGTTTTTTGCATAGTTTATAACATTTTGCACAAAATAGCGTTTGGGAGAAAAGATATATGAAAACAGAAAAAAGACCAAACACCGACCTTTTGCAAAGTGTGCTACATAATGCCGAAATTGGTATGTGTGCCATTGACTATATTTTTCCAGAAGTGGAAAGCGAAAATTTTCAAGCAACAATCAATGTGCAAAAATCAAGGCTTAAATCTATTGTTACAAAAGCACACAATCTTGCAGAAAAACACAAAATTGACTTAAAACCAAACAGTTGCCTTAAAAAAGGAAAGATGTGGATTGGTGTCAAGATGTCTTCATTTTGGGACGATGACACACAACATCTTGCCGAGATGATGATTTTGGGGCATTTTATGGGCACAATAAACATGATAAAAAGTTTGGCTGATTGCAAAAAAGCAAGTGAAGACATTTTGGCGGTGGCAAGAGAACTTAAAGACATTGAAGAAAAGTGTGTGAATGAACTTGTGGCTTACCTTGAGCGAACAAAAAAATAGATTGTATAGTTAAACTTTGCAACCAACTCAGTAAAAAAGGAACTTACCAAATCAGTAAGTCTCCTTTTTATTTTAGTTTAAAAAATAGAGATTAAGAACTAACCTTTTAGAAACTAGCAAAACAATAAAACAAGAACGCTATCTAATTTAAATTAAATTTAAAAAAATTAATAAAATTTTTGCTAATTTAAAAGTTTACAAACTTTAATATCACTTTTTATTAATTGCTTTTTATATGTAGTTGTGATATTATGTATATTGGGAGAAAAAATGACAGTATATAAAACGTTTGAAAACGATAGTTTTAAAATAGAATATCCAATAGATTTAGAAAATTTTACGCTATTTTCAGTTAAAAATGCTATGGATAGTATTAAAAAACTTAAAACGCTCTTTAAAACAAAGGAAAGCCTGAAACTCAATGCAAACTTTTTTGATATTAGAGAGGACTTTGTTAAATACATAAAGCAATATTCAACAAGAAAAGAAATACCAGATTGGATAATGGGGTGTTTTTATAATAATGGAATACAACTTTATATAGACAAAAATAGTAGTTATCAGTTAAATAAAATGAAATATACTTTACTACACGAGACAGTGCATTTATATTTCACTAATTACATTTATGATAAATATAATATCAAGAGAATATGTTGGTTTGATGAGGCTTATGCCAACCATTTAGATAAATGTCCAAAAGATATAAAACAAATTTTACAAACATTAGAATTACCCATTGATTTCAATATGAGTAGTTTATCAAATCCAGAAAGAAGTGCTTATGGCGCATTTAATTTGATAGGATATTACATTTTTTCAACTCATCAAGAGAAAAAATTGCTAAATCTTTTAATTAAAGATAGCGAACAAATAAGAGAACTGGGCAAAACAATCTTAAAAAAAGCAGTAGAGTATATAAAAAACAAACAACCACATTCAGTAAGCACAAATGGTGTACTAAATTAGAAAATGACATTCAGCAAAGTTAGTGATTAATTTATAATTTTTAATTTAAACAAAAACAAGCAAAAAATTTTGCTTGTTTTTTATTTTTTATCTTATTTTTTAACGATTTTATTTTGTAATTTAATTTGTAATAATAACTTAATTGCAGTCTTTCAAACTAAAAAATTATGTTTATTCTTTATCATTTTATTAAAAAGCGTAATTTTAACAACAAAAAAACATACTTTTCTTAAATTTTTAGCAGTATTTTTTGCAAATCTATTTTAAGTTTGAAAAATCAAAAAGTCTTTTTGTGCTGCTGGCTAAAATGTTTGGGCGAGATGTGTCGCTTTGAATTGCTCTCCAAGTAAGTGGTCCAACAATGCCGTCTGCCACCAAACCATTTTCTTGTTGAAACTCTCTCACTGCGTTTTCAGTGTTTGTTCCAAAGATGCCATCAATAGCACCTGTGTTATAGAGTTTTGAATATAACTTCTGTTGCAAATATTCAACCGCTGTGCCAATGCTGCCACGACGAAGTGTTTGGTCTTGTGGCGTTAGATTATTGAGTCTGTTCCAAGTTTGTGGTCCAACAATGCCGTCTGGCGTTAAATTGTTTGCTTGCTGAAAAGCAATCACCGCATTTTGAGTGTTTCTTCCAAAAATTCCGTCAACGCTTCCAACACTGTAACCTCTTATTTTAAGCAAAAACTGCAAATATCTAACAAGTCTTCCAGTTGAACCATATCTTATGGTTGAAAAGGTGTATTCAGTTATTGGAATATACTGCACATTTAAAAATTCACAAACACCCTCACAACTTGCACGCCCAACCGCTTGAACATAGTCTGGGTCAAGCATTTGTTTTGCCTCTTCAAAGTTTGTCATGAACCCCGCCTCAAGAAGTGCTGCTGGAATTCTTACCGAACTGAGCATTCCAACATCAAGTGTTTTCACTCCCCTGCCACGCGAACCAGTGGCTTCAATAACTTTATCATAGATATCTGTTGCCAAATTCAAAGATTGCTCAGCATATGGATTTTGCGTTGAATAAAACGCCTCTGTTCCGTTTGCGCTTGTGAAAGTTGTACCATCTCCGTCAGCGTTATAGGCAAAAGTTACAACAAGTGTTGCATTCGAATTGTTGACTGTTGTCACGCGAGTTGAAACAGAAATGTCTTGCCTGTTTGGTTTTACATCCACAATATAAAAACCAATTCTCAAACAATCAGCCAAAAAAGCATTTTTTGCCGCATAGTTAAATTCATTTTCATAAATCGGTCTGTCTATATAAGGCATAACTGGGGTTCTTTTCCCAGCCGTTGGTGGCATCACCCCATGTTCATCATTCCCCGCAATAACAAATTGACTTGCATTATTATAAGCCATAAACTACCCCCTTAAATTAAAAGTAGTTTATGGCTTATCTTTAATTTTTGTTAATTTAAAATGTGTGTTCTCGAATGTTTTTAGGTTTTGAGACCGCTTGAGAACTTGAAGTCACTGTTTGTTGTATGGAACTTTTAGATGTCGTTTTGGAATCAGTCTCTTTACCAAAAGCATCTGGGTCTCTTAAATTACCAGATTCATCAAATGTTTTTTTAAACCACTCCCTCCATTCTCTTTGGTGCTTCTCATCAGCAACAGAGTAACCACTTAAATCATCATCAATCTGCATAAAATTATCCTTTATGTTTTTTGTGTTTTATATGTTTTTAAGCCTCTTTAATCAAGATGGTGTCGAAGAAGAGACTCGAACTCCCACGGGTTATTCACCCACTAGGACCTGAACCTAGCGCGTCTACCAATTCCGCCACTTCGACATAGTTATTATATTCTTTTATAGGCTAAAAAATTTAACATGATATAATCACAAACAACATTTATGATTAAGCGAATTGCACCTTATCAAAGAAAGGACAATTTTTATTGTAACACAAAAATTTTTAATAGTCAAATAAAAAATAAAAAACAGAAGAAATTTTCTGCTTTTTATTATAAATTTATGCAGTGATAAGCAAAGTTACTCACAGCATTAGAAAAGGACAACAAGTTGCTATCCTTTTTTGTTCCAACGTTTTAGAGTGGGAAATAATTTTTCACAATGTTTTCTCATTGCTTCCTTAGTCATACCCGCTTGCGCTCCATATTTTGAGCACATATCAATGTATTCTTCCACACTAACATCATCAATAAATTTACCTTTTTCATAACAGTATTTACAATAATCTTTACTTTGACTTCTGTCTTTGTTCGTTCCTAATTGATTTTCATCAATAATTGGCATACCACAACTTTGGCACACTTTTTCCATATAAATTACTCCTTTGTGAGATTATTATATAAATGATTTTTTACCAGCATAAAATAAACCATCTCATCATAAAAGAAACTATTTAGTGTCGTCAGACTTTTCGTCATCTTGACCACTTATTTCAGCAACAGCAATGGTGGTTTCTTTTTTTGTGAGAAGTTTTTTTATCACTGGAATCAAAAGTCCGCCAACCATGTTGCCTGCCGTGATAATCAAGATATAGGACACAGCCTTCCAACTCCAAACCCCCGCAAAAGAGAAATAGAACATATCTGCTATGCAGTGCTCGAAGCCACAAAGCACAAACACCGACACACCGAAAAACAAACTGAGATATTTGCCAATTTGATTTTTGCAGTTATTGAAGCCTTCAACAGCGACATAGATTAGAATGTTACAAAAAATTGCAAGAACAAAAAGGCTGAGAGGGCTGTCTTGAAGTTTTGTTTGTGCCACGCTTTCCGCAAAAGATATGATTGTTTCGGTGCTGAAAAGTCGTGTTACATGAAGCAGGTATCCAACCAGAACAGCACCAATGATGTTGCCAAGATAGGTAAACAAAATGGTCAGCCAAAACTTTTTGTCTTTATCAAGAACATAGCAAATTTTCCCTGTAAAAAGGTTAAAATTAAATGTTAAAATAATGAACAGCCCAACAACAAACATAAGAGCACCAATAATGCCTCCACCAGAGACAATAAATGCTGTTCCGCCAATTGAGATGCACATTCCGCCAAGCACACCCAGAACCAAATCTTTTATCATATCAAAAACAAGAGAATTTTTTGTTTTTACCATTATCACCTCATCAGTTCCATTTTTCATCTGTTATAAGTTCCACTTTTCCAGTTGACAGTGTTTTTTGCACATCAATTATTCGCTGATTTGTTGAGCCTTTGAACTTTAAAGTATAATCTCGCAAATCTTTCACAAATGGACCATCAACAAGAACATCAGCATATTTTAAAAGGTCAAAAGCACCTTGAATCTCTTTCAAACTTTCAAAAAGATAGCCAGTATAAATCGTAAGATGAAGATTTAATTTTTTTATCTCTTTTGCCAGCCACAAAAGTTTTTCAGCCTGAGCAAAAGGCTCTCCACCGCTTAACGTCACACCGTCAAGAAGTGGGTTGTTCTTTATCTTTTCCAAAATCTCGCTGTCCTCCATGTATGAGCCACCAGCATAATCTTGTGTGTGCTGATTATGGCACCCATCACACCTGTGTGGACACCCCTGCACAAACACAACAAAACGAATTCCCACCCCATCGGTGATAGAGTCATTCACAAGCCCTGCAATTTTTATTTTCATATCTTTGTCCTGTAATTTTTATTTTCATATCTTTGTCCTGTAATTTTTACATTTTTTATGTATAAAATGTTTTATGTTTATATCTAAAAAAATTTTTATAAAGAAAAATATTAAAAATTTTATCATTTGAACATAAAAAACATGATTTTTCACTGTTTTTTATCTTAATTTTTTGCATCATTTAATTTTACAAACTAAATGTTATGTTTTACCCTGTCTCTTTCCTCTGCCCTTTTTGCATCATTAAAGCGGTCAAGTGTTCCAACAAGATAACCTGTTATTCTTCTAATTCGTTCAAACTTGATGCCGTCAGATTCATCTCTTCCGCATTTTGGACAGGTCTTTCCAATTATGCCCCTATATCCACAAACTGGGTCACGGTCAACTGGGTGGTTGACAGAACCATAGCCAATACCACTTTCCTTCATGCACCTAATAATCTTTTCAAATGCGTCAAGGTTATTGCTGGTGTCACCGTCAAGTTCAACATATGTGATATGCCCTGCGTTTGTAAGTGCGTGGTATGGCGCTTCAATTTTTATCTTGTCAAAGGCACTAATTTTATAGTAAACAGGAACATGAAAACTGTTTGTATAGTAGTCTTTGTCTGTTATCCCCTTTATCTCTCCAAAAAGTTTTTTGTCAAGACGAGTAAATCTTCCACTGAGTCCTTCGGCTGGCGTTGCAAGAAGTGTGAAGTTGAGTTTCATCTCTTGCGCCTTTTTATCAAGATAATCACGCATAAAACCAACAATTTTAAGTCCAAGTTCTTGCGCCTCTTTGCTTTCTCCATGATGTTTGCCTACAAGAGCAATCAAGGTTTCAGCAAGACCAATGAAACCAACCGAAAAAGTTCCATGCTTTAACACTTCACCAACACAGTCCTCTGGCCCAAGGTTGTCGGAATCAAGCCAAACATGTTGTCCCATTAAGAATGGATAGTTCTTAACCTTTTTCTTTGCTTGAATCGCAAAGCGATCTAAAAGTTGACGAACAACAAGGTCAAGTTTTGATTCAAGGTCTGCAAAAAATTTGGTTTGGTCGCCCTTACTGTTGATTGCAATGCGGGGCAAGTTGATGGTAGTAAAACTTAAATTTCCTCTGCCAAAAGTGATTTCTTTTGTTGGGTCATAAACATTTGCCATAACTCTGGTTCGACAGCCCATGTATGCAACTTCGGTTTCTGGGTGACCCTCTTTATAATATTTAAGGTTATATGGTGCATCCACAAAAGAAAAGTTTGGAAAAAGTCTTTTTGCGCTAACACGAATTGCAAGCCTGAACAAATCATAGTTTGGGTCGCCTTCGTTATAGTTAACACCCTCTTTCACCCTGAAAATGCTGATTGGGAAAATTGGCGTTTCCCCCATGCCAAGACCAGCTTCAAC
>CALWKH010000006.1 GCA_944381195.1 uncultured Clostridia bacterium | reverse complement strand
AATAAAATAAACTAAATAATATATTATAACTTTTTCACTAAAAAAGTCAAAAAGGGGATAAAGATGATAGTAGACCAAAGCAAAACAAACGCTCAGCGTTTCATACTTGCATATAACGAGATTGACCAATCTTTGCGAGCAATTTATAATTTTAAAAGAAACATAACATTTTCAGACATGATAAGGCGTGCTGTGCCACTTAACAGCGTTGTAAGAAAATACGAGGATAAACTTATTGACTACGCTAGGCTTCGAAATGCAATAATTCACAACAGCAATGAGGAATATATCATTGCAGAGCCTCACGATGAGGTTGTTGAGGAAATTGAAAAAATTGCCAACATGGTAACTTGTCCACCACTTGTGATAAACACCGTTGCAAAAAAGAATGTTTTAACAATCAGGGGAGATATGCCAATCAAAGATGTAATCATAACATTTGCATCTTCAGGATTTAAAAGTTTGCCAGTATATTCTGACGGTAAAATTCTTGGTGTTGCAACCGCAGTTAGAATTGTTGAGTGGATGGGAGATAGAATGAAAGAAAGTGGCAATATTGACAAAATTTTGTCAAGCACACCAATTTCTGCAACATTGCATGATGTTGACTATAATGTCAACTTCTCTGTTAGAAGTGAAAAACTCAGCATCCAGCAAGCACTTGACCTTTTTTACAACAACCGAAAACTTTCTTCCATTTTAATCACAAAAAGTGGAAATTTTGCTGAGCCAATCAGTGGAATGATAACGGTTGCCGATGTTATGGATTTAAACAAAATTTTGGAAGACTATGAATAGGAGAATAAAATGTATAACAAAGTTGATGCAAAAATAAATTTGCCAGAAATAGATAAAAAAATCCTAGACTTTTGGGAAAAAGATAACACATTTGAAAAAAGCGTTAAACAGCGAGAGGGGCAAAAGCCTTTTGTCTTCTTTGAAGGACCTCCAGGACTTAATGGAATGCCACACATTGGGCATTGCATGAGTCGAGTTTTTAAGGACCTTGTTCTAAGATATAAGACAATGCGTGGATATTATGTCGAAAGAAAAGCAGGCTGGGACACTCACGGGCTTCCAGTGGAACTTAGGGCAGAAAGTGAACTTCAAATAAAGAACAAGCAAGAACTTGAAAAATTTGGCATGGAAAAGTTTGTTGATAAGTGTAAAGAAGTTCTAAGTGAATATAAGGGCGTTTGGCAAGAGACATCAAAAAAGATTGGTTTTTGGGTTGACCTTGATAACGCATACTACACCTTTCATGAAGATTACATAGAAAGTGTTTGGTGGTCATTAAAGCAACTTTTTGACCGCGGACTTTTGTTCAAAGGCTATCGTGTTGCACCTTATTGTTCTCGTTGTGGAACTTCGCTTGCTGAGCATGAGGTTGCGCAAGGCTATGAAGAAGTAACAGACAAAACGCTTTTTGTAAAGTTCAAAGTTAAGGACGAGGACAACACCTTTTTTGTTGCGTGGACAACAACACCTTGGACACTTCCAAGCAATGTTGCTCTTTGTGTAAATAAAGAAGCAGACTATTCCTTGATTAAAGCAAATGGAGAAAACTATATTGTTGCAACCCTGCTTGCCCCAAAAATCTTTGAAGAATTTGAAACCATAAAAACATTCAAAGGGGCAGAACTTGAGAGAAAGGAATACGAGCCACTTTACCGCTTGCCTCAGAAATATTATGAGGGCAAAAAAGGGTGGTATGTAACCTGCGGAGATTTTGTAACACTTGATGATGGAAGTGGAATTGTTCACATTGCCCCAGCTTTTGGCGAAGATGACTATAATATAGGAAAAGAATATGACTTGCCTTTTGTTCAACTTGTTGATGAAGCGGGCAAGATGAAAACTGATATTGTAGATTACGCCGAAATGCCATATCGTGAAGCAAACGAAAAAATCATCATTGACCTTAAAAACGCTGGCAAGGTTGTGAAAATGCAAAAATATAAGCACGACTACCCACACTGCTGGCGTTGTCACACTCCGCTGATGTATTATGCTCGTGAGGGCTGGTTCATCAGAATGAGTGATTTCAGACAACAACTTGTCAAAAATAACAACAAGGTTAATTGGTATCCAGCAAACGCAAAAGATGGGCGTATGGGAAATTTCCTTGCAAATGAAAGAGATTGGAACTTGTCCCGTGACCGCTATTGGTCAACACCACTTCCACTTTGGGTATGTGATAAATGTGGAAAGACAATTGCAGTTGAAAGCAAAGAAGAACTTGTCAAACTAAGTGGCTATAAAGAAGATTTTGAACTTCACAGACCATATGTTGACAAAGTTACCATTCCTTGTGGGTGCGGAGGAGTGATGCACCGTGTTCCACAGGTAATTGATGTTTGGTATGAAAGCGGGGCAATGCCTTTTGCCTCACTGCACTATCCTTTTGAAAATCAAGACATTTTTGAAAAGAGAAGGGTTGCAGACTTCATATTGGAAGGGCAAGACCAAACTCGTGGTTGGTTCCATTCACTGCAAGCAATCAGCACCGTTTTGTTTGATGAAACACCATATAAAAATTGTGTTATGACTGGGCTTGTTCTTGATAAAAATGGAAACAAAATGAGCAAAAGCCTTGGCAATGTTGTTGACCCTCTTGACATCACAAACCGCTTTGGCGCAGACAGTTTCAGGTGGTATTTTGCTTCAAACTCTGTTCCATGGCAAAGCATTCCATTTTCAGAAGATGGACTGTTGGAAGTTCAGCGCAAAATGATTGGAACGCTGTGGAATGTTTATTCCTTCTTTATTCTCTATGCAAACATTGATAACTTCAAAGGCGGACAAAATAAACTTGAAAACTTGAAATTAAGTTTAATGGACAAATGGATACTAAGCCGTCTCAACAGTCTTATCAAAAGCGTTCAAGAAAAAATGGATGACTATAACTGGACACAGGCAACCAGACAAATTGAAAATTTTGTTGACGAACTTTCAAACTGGTATATTCGTCGCTCACGTGAGCGTTTTTGGGTGGATGGCGAAAGCGAAGACAAAACAGCAGGCTTTGAAACACTTTATCATGTGCTTACAACTATAACAAAACTCATTGCACCAGTTATGCCATTTTTAAGTGAGGAAATTTTCCTCAACCTAACAGATAATCAAAAAAGTGTTCATCTTTGTGACTATCCTGAATGCGATGATAAATTCGTTGACAAAAGTCTTGAAAGCAGAATGCAAGATGTGATGAACATTGTTGACCTTGCCAGAACGGTTCGCGCATCAACAAATTTGAAAACAAGACAACCACTTTCAAGAATGCTGATTCACAGCTTAGCGGAAATCAGTCTTAAAGAGGAAGAGTTAAACATCATCAAAGATGACATCAATGTCAAAAATATTGAATTTATTAAAAACCCAGAAGAATTTTTAACCTATGAACTCAAACCACAACTCAAAACCCTTGGCCCAAAGTTTGGCGCAAGACTTGGTGAAATAAAGTCATTCTTACAAAACTGTAACGCTGGCGAGGTTGTTCAAAAGGTTCAAAATGGGCAAAAGATTGAAGTGGCAGAGGGCATAACGCTTGAAGAGGAAGACATCTTAATCTATTCCCACAGCAGACCAACATACAGTGCCGATTCAAAATATGGTCTAACAATTGTGCTTGACACCAATTTAACAGACGAACTTATCTGTGAAGGGCATATGCGTGAAATTATAAGCAAAATTCAAAACATGAGAAAAGAAAGTGGCTTTGAAGTTGAAGATAAAATTGTTGTAACTTATTCATGCGGTGATGAACTTGAAAAAGTAATTGAAAAAACAAAGGATGAAATTGCAAAAGTTGTGCTTGCAACTGAAATTAAAAAAGGTGATGCAGATAAGATTGTTGACATAAATGGGCAAGAACTCTGCGTAAAACTTGAAAAGGTGAAATAATGAAAGATTGTTTATACATTGATAACCACATTCTTGTTGTTGGCAAAGACCACAACATCTCGCTTTCCGATTTAAAAGAAAGAGTGAAAGAAGATTTAAAAAAAGAAAATCAAAAAAACAGTTTTGTTGAGCAAATAAATCCGCTTTCTTCTTTGGCAAGTGGAATTGTTGTGTTTGCTCTTTCCAGCAAAGCAAAAGATAGACTTGCAAAGCAAATTGAAGACAAAACATTTTCTCAAAGATTTTTTGCAGTTTGTGTTGGCACACCAAAAGATAAAAACAACATTTTTCAAGAAGAGCAAAAGCAGTATGTCATGCTAAATCAAAAAAGCAAAAAACTTGAACTTGTGCCAATGCTTTATGCAAATGCGATTGAAATATCAAACAGGTATAAAATTTTAGAGTCGCTTGATAAAATTTCACTTGTAGAAATTTTTGGTGGACTTGCACACGAAGATGAAATTCGCTTTTTTATGTCTAACCTTAAAAGTAGCATTTTTGGTGATAAACTCTATGAGGGCGACACCTTAGCAAAAGACACCAACCTTGCTCTGTCTTTGGTTGAGGTGAGGTTCGTTCACCCAATCACAAACAAAAATTTGGTGTTTGAATACTATCCAAACACAGACAAAAAACCATGGTCATTTTTTGATGTGAAAAGATTTTTAAAAATTTAAGGAGTTTTTCATGCCAGGTTATAAAATTGTTTTAAGAATTTTAATTGTTGTGATCATTCTTGGGCTTTTGGGCTTCTTAATATATTTTCTTGCGGGTGGCTTTAACAATCGCCTTTCAACCTATGAAAACTATCAAAACATAAAAAACAGTGAAGAAAACACTGTGCTAGAAGAGCATTTAACCGAAGGGTCAAACTTTGTGGCAAATGTAAACACCTATCAAAGCAGTTTTTCTGACTGGCTCAGTTGTTATTTGTCACAAGAACTCTTAATCTATGAAATGGGTGATAACCTCTACTTTGTTGATGCTGATGCAAACAGGGCAGAGGTTGATGGTGCACTAAATTCATATAGAGAAAAAATTTCAAGCACATCACAAAGCATTGAAACCTTTCTTGACAGGCAAAACTATTTCACATCATCATCTTCGGATGAGGGAACAGCACTAACCGAAGCTGAGCGCACATCTCTTGTTTTGCTTGCTGGCACCGCTTTTGAAAGACTTAAAGAGCAGGTTCAAGCAATGTATAACCTTAATAACATACTTTTTCCTTTTGTTGTGGACAACTGTCTTGGCGGAAATGTTGATGCTTCTTTAAAATATGGAATTCTCTACGCACTTTTAGAGCAATCAAATCTTCTTTATAACAACCTTGAAGAAAACACACAAATCGACCTTATGATAACAGAAAATGAAAACGCACGAGAAGTATATATAAATGAAAAGGCAAGTGATTTTATTTCAGTAGCAACAAGTGGAAGCAGTGCCGCAAACTTTGTTGACGCAATGATAAATCTAAGCAGTGAAACAAAATCAGAATTTTTTGCTTCGACAGATAAAAGCACATATGCCGAAAGACAAAGTCCAGCAATTCAAACAAACCTTGAAAACATTTTAACATTTCTTGGTTGGGGAGGTGCATGATGAGCATGGCGAAAAAGATTTTTTCAACAAGTTTGGTTATGGCTTGCTTTTTGTGCTTTTTCACTGTTTTGAGTGGCTGTGGCGAAACGCATAGTTATCAAGATGTGCAAAGCAAATATAATTCCATGATAGAAGAATATTCCAATATTTTCAGCTCTGGCACTGTTGACATAAACTATTCAACCGAACTTGATACACTCATAAGCGACACAAATAGTGTTGCATTTCACAAACTTTCAAATGATACAAACAACAGTTATGCAATTTTTGAGCCAACACTGAAAGCCTTCATTGAAAGTATCAGTTTTTATATTGATGTTACGCCAGTTTTAACTGAAGACGAAACTCTTCCGCAAAATGAGGTAAACGATCTATATAGTAACCTCACTGACCTTGAAAACAAAATTTCAGCACTAAACCAGTCAAAAGAATTGCTTGAGCGTCTTGCATCAACTGGCGGAAACACACAAAACTGGGTAATAAGTTATCAAAACGCTTTCTATGACGCAATAAGTTCAGCAAACCAATTTGCAAAAGACTTTTTGACTTTCTATGAGGAAAATCTATTCAGCGAAAACACAATAAGCGGCAGAATCTCACCAGCGGGCGTGCAACTTCAAATGATTAAAAACCTTGCCGACACTGCAGATATTTTCACAACCTTCACTTTAAGTCAAATAAGGGACGATACCGAAATCACTTCGGTAAGCCTTGTGAATAAAACCCTTGACAACTTTTTAGAAGTTAAAAGCAGTTTGACATCATCTTCATTTTTGGGCATTTTGTCAGGAAATTTAACTTCTGCTGAGTCTCAAATGATTGAAGACTACAATCGAGTGTTAACCTATTCATCACTTTATGAAAGGAACAAAACCATTGCATATGAATTAAGAGAAAACTATTTTAACACACTGTCAGTTGAAAACAAAACATATGAGCAACAAGTTTGGCATAACAAAGTGAATGAATTTTTAAATACCGATTGTGAAACAAATTTTGCATATTTCAGTGCCCTTAAAGATTCAATTATTACTTGGAGCAATTCATAAATAAAATTTTAAAAGGAAGATAAAATGGATAACAACAAACTTGCAGACTTGCTTTTTCCAAACATAGATAAAACGCCAGAATATTACGAGAAAAAATATCCAGCAAGAAAACTTGAGGCAAAAGCCGAGGTAACAAGATATGCGCCAAGCCCAACTGGATTTGTGCATTTTGGTGCACTTTTCACAAGTCTTGTCAACAATCTTGTGGCAAAAAAAACAAATGGCGTATTTTTTCTAAGAATTGAAGACACCGATAAAAAACGAGAAGTTGAGGGTGGAGTGGAAGGCATCATAAACACCCTTTCTGCTTTTGACATCAAATTTGATGAGGGCGCAGGCACGGGCGGAGAATATGGCCCATATATTCAAAGTGAAAGACAAGAAATATATCAAACCTATGCAAAGGAACTTGTGCGTCAAGGGAAAGCATACCCATGTTTTTGCACAGCGGAAGAACTTGAAGAAATGCGCAAAACACAAGAGGCAAACAAGGAGAATATTGGATATTATCATTTTAAATATGCCAAATGTCGATATTTAACTTTTGAGGAAATTAAGGAAAAAATTGATAAAGGAGAAAAGTTTGTCATTCGCTTCAAATGTCCATACACAGTAGATGACGAGATAGAGATATATGATGCAATTCGTGGAAAAAGATTCATTCATCAAAACGGAAACGATGTCGTAATTTTGAAATCAAATGGCTTGCCACCATATAATTTTGCTCATGTGATTGATGACCACCTTATGCACACAACTTTTGTTATAAGGGGAGATGAATGGCTGCCAAGCCTTGCCGAGCACCTTCAACTTTTTGAGGCGCTTGGTTTTACACCGCCAAAATATGCGCACCTTTCACCAATTCAAAAGATTGATGAAAACGGTGGACGCCGAAAACTCAGCAAACGCAAAGACCCCGAGGCAGATATGAACTTTTTTGCAAAAGCAGGCTATCCTGTTGGGGCAATAAAAGACTATATCATGACCCTTGTAAACAGTGATTTTGAGCCATGGAGACAGCAAAACAAAACTGCCAGAATATATGATTTTCCATTTTCATTGCAAAAAATGAACGCAAGTGGTGCGCTTTTTGATATTATGAAATTAAAAGATATCAGCAAAAACTATCTTGCAACTCTTTCGCAAAACGAAGTTTACGATTTGGCACTTGCTTATGCAAAAGAATATAATGAGCAACTATATAAAAGCCTAACGGAAAACAAGGATTACTGGCTTAATATTCTTTCAATTGACCGCAATATCCCAAAGCCAAGAAAAGACTTAAGCCACTTTGAAGAACTTTATGACACATTTTCCTATATGTTTGAAGTTCCAAAAATCGTTTTTCCAGAAAACTTTAAAAGTGAAGATATCAAACAAATTTTAAGTGAATATCCAAACTATTATAACGAAAATGATGACCAGCAGACTTGGTTTAACAGAATTAAAGACCTTTCAGAAAAACATGGATTTGCTCGTGAGGTGAAAGAGTTTAAAAATTCCCCAGAAAAATATAAAGGACATTGTGGTGATGTCAGCACAATCATTCGTGTAGCTCTCACTGGTAGAACACAAACCCCAAATCTTTTTGATATATGCAAACTTTTGGGAAAGGAAAACATTAAAAACAGGTGTGAACTTGCTGTCAAAAATTTAAAATAATCAAGTTTTTTGCTCTTGAAAATAGGAGAAGAAAACTAAAAAATTGCATAAATAATTTTTGACTATTTCATATTTTATTGATAAAAGTAAAAGAGCTATTCGCAAAATTGAAAATCAACACATAATTCATGGTAAAATTTTATAATTCACAAAATAGTTAGCATATAAAAAAGGACTGTATGTTTTGAAATAAACAAAAAAATTTGGTTAGAATATATAAAAAAGATAGTGAAAATAATTTTTCAGCACTATCTTTTTTTAATTTTAAAATATCAACATTCATTCCGCTTTGTTTTCTTCTGTTTGATAAAGGTTACGATAGAGTTCGCAATTTTTCAAAAGTTCTTTGTGTGTTCCTTCTGCAACGATTTTATGGTCATCCAAAACCAAAATTCTGTCACAATCAACAATGGTTGAGAGGCGATGTGCAACAATAATTGTGGTGCAAGTTCCTTTCATATTATCAATGGTTTGTTTAATTTTTCCCTGACTTTTGTTGTCAAGTGCGCTGGTTGCTTCATCTAAAAGCAAAATCTTGCTGTTTCTTAAAAACGCACGAGCAATTGCCAGCCTTTGTCTTTGTCCACCACTTAAAATAACACCACCTTCACCAACAAGGGTGTCAAACTTGTTAGGTTGGGAGAGAATGAAGTCATATATGTGCGCTTTTTTGCAAACATCCACAAGTTCTTCATCCGTTGCATCTTCTTTTGCAAGCAAAAGATTTTCTTTAATGCTTGCGTTAAAAATATATGGGCTTTGCAAGACAATGGAGATGGCGTTTCTAAGACTGTTTTGACTTAATTTTCTGTTGTCAATGTCATCAAGCAAAATTTTACCACTGTCAATATCAAAAAATTTTGGAATCAAACTTAAAATTGTGCTTTTTCCTTCGCCCGATTTTCCCACAATTCCAACACACTCTCCAGCATTTACAACAAAAGACAGGTTTTTGAAAATCACATTATTTTCATATTTGAAATTAACTTTCTTAAATTCAACTTTGCCTTGAATGTTTTTAAGTTCCACATTTCCAAAACTTTCTTTTGGATATTCTTTATCATCAAAAAATTCCATCATTCGTTTTGTTGAAATTTCCATTTTGTAAAGTTGGTCTTTAATTGTTGCCATGTTCATAAAAGCATTATAAATACCAAAATCATAACTGAAAAGTGTGATAAAATTCGCCACCGAAAACATATCATTCATAATTAAAAACACAGAAAGAACATATCCGCCCAAACTAAAAATATTAAGCATTGCCAAAGAAAATTGGTCTGTTGTTTCGTTTGCAAACTGCAAACTGTTGTTGGAATTATGAGAATATTTTAAGTTTTTGTTTAGTTTTTTAAGAAAAATTGATGTTATATTAAGTCCCTTTATATCACGAATGCCTTTAACCATTTCATTGTTAATTGTTTGATAACGGTCACTTACTTTTGCATCTCTGATTCTAATTGGGTTCTTATATTTTTTTGAAATGATGTTTGGAATAATATAAATAATCACGCCAGCCACAACCATGTAGATACCAATATAAATAGAAAAGGTAAAAAACATAGCAAGCCTTCCAATATGCACAAAAATTTTGCCAAAATTCATCAAAATGTCAATACTGCCATAAAGTTCCTTTGGGTCATAGTTAAGCCTATTTAAAATATCGCCAGAACTGCTTTGGTTATATTTTTCAAGTTTTGTTCTTGTGATGCTATCTGACATATCTCTTCTTAATCTCAAGATAACTCTGTTAATGATTTTATAGCAAATAATGTTTGATAAATAACGCAAAGTATCAACAGCAATATATGAGCCAACCAAAATGCAAACAAAAATCAGGGCTTTTTCAAACTGTGAGTCAAGCAGATTTTCAGTGAAAATGTTTAAAATAATAGGGCTTAAAATATTCACACCAATCAATAATACACACAAAAATATAACAAGTGAAATTTGCCAACCTTCACCTTTAAAATATGGTTTTAATTTTTTCAAATAGGTGAGTTTGCCCGCTTTGTTTTCTTTCGTGTTGATTTCGCTGTAAGGAATTCCAAATTTTTCCAGATATTTCTGTTCTTTTTTAATTTGTTTGGGCGTTTTATTTAATTTATTCTTTTTCATAAAAACTCCTAAAATAAATTTTTTTAAAGTAGGCAAAAGCTTTAAAATCAAAAAATTCACACACTCTTGAAGGGGGTGGTTCTGTTGAAAAGGTATAAATTACACTAAATTATTTTTAAAAACTATAAATTTATGAAAACCCCAATCATTTTTAAATGTCTCCGCTTTATTTTAAAAAATTATAGCATATAAAAAGGCAAAAAACAACATAAAAAGAAAATTTTGTCAAAATTGTTAAAAATGTTCTCAATTTTCATTGACACAATAAAAAAAATATGCTATCATAATTTTGTTCTATCTTTAAAGTTCGCTTTAAAAGATAGACCGTGGGGGTATAGCTCAGCTGGCTAGAGCACCTGCCTTGCAAGCAGGGGGTCATCGGTTCGAATCCGATTATCTCCACCACTGATTTAGGATTGTTTTTGCAATCCTAAATCAATATTTTGGGAGAATAGCTCAGCTGGTTAGAGCATCCGCCTGATAAGCGGAAGGTCGGTGGTTCGAGTCCACTTTTTCCCACCAAAAAAGGCAGTCTGCAAAAGCAGATTGCCTTTTTGTTTTTTAAATTTCTTCAATATTTATTTTTTCGCATAAAATGTCTATAAGAACATTTTCTTTATCGTTTTTAAAGGAAATATAAACTTTATCATTCAATTTAATAAATTTTATTTCCACACAATATATATAATCCCACGAAAACAAGTCTTTAATTTTATATTGCTTTACATTATTAAAAATTATTTTTAGTTGCACTTTCTCCCAATTATTGCGAAAAGCCTTAATAAAAAATTCAATTTTTGCGTCTTTGACAAAGAAATTTATATTGTCTATAAATCCGTCATGCAAATTGTGATATTTTTCCAAAAAATAAGATAGGTTTTGCTCTGTTAAAGTTTCCATGTTTTTCTCTTTTCTTTTTAATATTTTGATAAAAATAATTTTTGCGCATAGTTTTTGTTGTGATAAATGAATATTAAATAGCGAGCAAGTTATTCTTACTGCTTAAATTAACAATAAAATTTTCATTATTAAAGCATGAGGATAGGGGGAACTGCTATATCTTACTGCTTAAAAAGCCGTTAATTATCTCTTGTTCAGCTTCTTCTTTGTTAAGTCCCAAACTCATGAGTTTTAAAATTTGGTCATTAGAAATTTTTCCAATCATTGCCTCATGAACAAGCAAAGCATCTTCACAGCCTGCATCAATCTTTGGAGTGGAAGCAATGCGAGCGTGTCCTGTCAAAATTCCATCACATTCAATGTGTCCAAAACAAGCATTTTTGCCAATCACGCTGGAAAAGAAGTTTTGTTTTGAATTGTCTTTCGCAACACTTCTGCTCACAATGTGCGCTTTTGAGTTTTTTCCCTCTAAAACAACCTTAAAGTGCGTTTCACAGGTTTGATTGTCCGTTGTAAAAAGCGTTTCGTTGATGTTAAGCACTGCATTTTCGCCAAGACGGGCAAAGGTTGTTCTTTTAGAGTCTGTGATTCCAGAAATTTGTGTGGTAATCATGTTGCACTCACTGTTTTTCTTCATGAAAACTTTTGTGACGGGGTTGATGACTCTTTCGCCACCATTTCCAAGCCCAAGGTGTTTTTCAATATATTTAACTTTTGAGTTTTCTCCAATAAAGAAGCGATGAATTCCGTTATGCTCACTTTTGCCACCACCACAACTAATTCCACAACCAGCAACAATGGTGATATCCACATCATTGCCGATGTAAAAGTCATTATAAACAGTGTCCGTCAGTCCCGACACAGACAAAATCACAGGAATATGACAGCCTTTGTTTTTTGTTCCGTCCTTAACAAAAATGTTAATGCCTTCCTTATCTTTTTTGCTTTCAATCTCAATGTCTGCATTTGTTTTTCTAACCACACATTGTCCGTTTTTTCTTATGTTTACCGAACACTCTTCAATGTTGTGCAAACTTGAAATTTGTTCTAAAAGTTCTTTTTCAATCTTATTTAGTGTTTGCATTTTGACTCCTTAAAGTAGAACACTTGCTTTCTTCCACTTCTTTAAAAAGTTTTGTTTTGTCTGTAACAACAATTTCGCCATCTTTGTTAAAAAGATAGATTTTGTTTGAAATTTCCATAATGCGTTTTTGGTGGCTGATGATAATCACAATTTTGTCTTTAAGGGTAAGAAAAAGGTTTGTCAGGTCGTCAAACGCCCACATATCAATTCCAGCCTCTGGCTCATCAAAAATGATAACCTTTCCGCCTTTTGCCAAAATTGTTGCAATTTCAATGCGTTTAAGTTCTCCGCCAGACAAATTTTTGTCTATTTCACGATTGATATAATCTCTTGCACACAGTCCAACCATTGACAAATATGTGCAAGCATCTTTGATTGTCTTGATGTCTTTGTTTGCGAGTTTCATCATGTCAAAAACGGTGATACCCTTAAAAGTTGTCGGTTGCTGAAAAGAAAGACTAACGCCCAACTTTGCACGTTTGTCAATGCTTAATTTTGTGATGTCTTTTTCGTCAAGAAGAATTTGACCAGAAGTTGCAGTTACAATTCCCATAAGAATTTTTGCAAGCGTGGTTTTTCCTGTTCCGTTTTGACCAGTTATGACATTTATTCCATTTTCAAACACAAGATTAACATCTTTTAAAATTTCCTTATCTTGTGTTTTATAACATAAATTTTTAATTGTTAGCATAATAAATCCTCTTTTTGAAGATATAAAAAACATACTTCATTTCAAAGGAATTGTCAACCTAAAATGCAGATTTTAAGCATAAAAGCAGTTAAATAATAAAAATCATTTGATTTTTTGTTTGCAATTTGTTAAAATAAGCAAAAATCAACAAGGAGACTATTATGGGCAGAAAAGATAAACGACAAGATGAAGAAATTGTTGAAGAGGTTGAGGTAACCCCATACGACAATATGCAAGTTGCAAACGAACCAGTAAAAGAAGAAAAACAACAAAGTCAATCAGAAAATAAGCAAATAAATCTTTCGTTTTCTATGAACAGTTTTTCTTCAATTTTGGCAATTATATCGCTTGGTTTTACCTTTTTGTTCACAACGCTATATTGTTTTGGTGTGAATGTTTTTGGAGTAACGCATGGAATTTTCTTTTTAATTTCTTCAATTTTTGCTGTTGTAAGTTTTGTTTTTGCATACAAAAACAGCGGAAACAAACTTAATATGCCACTTGCTTTTTCTGTTTTAACAATTTTGATAACAGTGATTGTTTATATATAATGAAAAGGTAAGTTTAAGTTAAAAAATATTTAGATTTCAAGTTAAAAAAACAGGGGAAATTATGGTAGAGGCAAATCAAGAAAAATTTGTTGAAATTTTCAAAAATAACATAAAACGAGAAGGTGCCGATAAACTTCTTGAATGGCTTTTGCGTTCAGACTTTTTCACGGCGCCAGCAAGTGCAAAGTTCCACAGTGCAATCACTGGTGGGCTTTGTTTTCACAGCCTAAATGTTTATAATAGATTTATCAATTTACTCAAAAATGAATATGGAGAAAATTGGCAAGACAAAATTTCTCTTGAAAGTGCCACAATAATTGCCCTTTTACATGACATATGCAAGGTTGACACCTATAAGCAAGAACTAAGAAATGTGAAAGTTGATAACAACTGGGTGCAAAAACCTTTTTGGACTGTTGACGACAAACTTCCATATGGTCATGGAGAAAAGTCTGTCTACATTATCAGTGGCTTTATGCGCTTAACAAGAGAAGAGGCAATGGCAATAAATTGGCATATGGGTGGTTTTGATACTCGTGTTCGAGGTGGTTCATACAGCCTTAGTGACGCATACTACACTTTCCCAATTGCTGTCTTGTTTCATATTGCCGACCTTGAAGCAACATATCTTGATGAAACTGTTTAAAAGGAGGTCCGCACATGAATCGATTATATAAAGACGGACAACTTATTGACTTGCATATTCACACGCAATATTCAGACGGAATGTTCAGTGTTCCTGAACTTCTTAAATATGGGCAGCAGCGTGGTCTTGAAGTCATGGCTTTCACTGATCATGATGTTTTATATGCAAACTATGAAGTCAGAAACATGAAAGATAAAATTTTCAGCGGAAAATATATAAATGGCTGTGAAATTGCTGTGTCCTATAATAAAAAGAAATATGAAGTGCTTGCCTATGATTTTGACCTTGATGAACTTGCAAAGTTTGAAGCATTAAATTGGGACTTTCAAGTTCAAATTGAAATTGAAAGGCTTGCAAAACTGATTGAAACGGGCAAGAATCTTGGCTTCAAAGTCTCAAAAAATTTGCACTTTGAACCAATTTTCAGGACTGCTCACAAGTGCTTTTTTGATGATATTGCAAAATATCCCGAGAACCTAGAACTTTACAAAACATATGGCATTGACAAGGCTGATAACCTTTACAGAGACCACATGATAAGACCTGGTTCGCTTTTTCACTGTTTTGACATTGTTGCTGAAACTCCGCCAATTGAATATGTTTGTGACAAAATTCACAAAGCGGGTGGGCTTGCAATTTTTGCTCATCCATTCATGGTATATGGCGAAAAAGACCCAAAACAACTTGTTCAAGACCTCTATAAACTTAACATTCTTGACGGTTTTGAGTGCGTTCACAAAAAATTCACATATGACGAAAGCGTTTGGACATATGAGTTTTGTAAAAAGCATAATCTACTTGCAACAGGCGGAACAGACTTTCATGGGGATGGCTTCAAAGTAAGGGGAATGCGCTTTGAACCAGAGTGCTTGGGCTTTAACAAATATTCTGGCTTAGAGCCACGCTTTCCGCTTTTAAAAATAACAAAGGAGTAGTAAAATGGACTATATTTCAATTTTAATAATTTTTGTTATTTTCATTCTTATTGTGTGCGTTGCAATTTTTCACATGGTTCACAGCAACACAAAGCCCTTGAAAATTGACAACACCAAAAGCGAACTTAAAAAATCTCATGATAAAATAATTGAGATGCCACTGCGAAAGGAAAAATATCCGCTTTACATCTTTGAAAATGGTGAAAAGAAGGAATTTATAGTAGTGCCAAAACAAACTGCAAAAAATAATTCAAGCGCAAAAGTTACGACCAAAAAGCCTTCTCAAAAAACAAAAACAGATACTATTGCAAAAGAAAAACGGGTAAAAAGTCAAAAAACAAATAACAAAGGAGATAAAAAATGATTTATGTTGCAAGTGACCATGCAGGTTATCCAACAAAACTAAAGGTTCTAGCGCTTTTAGAGAAGCATGAACTTGAATTTGAAGATTTAGGAACAAACACCACCGACAGCGTGGACTATCCAGATTACGCAAAAAAATTGGCAGAGAAAGTTATTTCTTCTCCAGATAGCGTTGGCATTTTGATTTGTCGAACAGGAATAGGCATGTCTATTGCGGTAAATCGTTTTAAAGGCATTCGTGGGGCTCTTTGCAGAAGCGAAAAAGATGCACGCCTTGCCAGAGAACATAATAACGCAAATGTTCTTGTTCTTGGCTCAACCAAATGTTGTGCGAAAAGAAGAAGAATTATAAAAGAATTTCTAAACGCCAAATTTGAGGGCGGAAGGCATGAAAGAAGAGTGGAAAAGTTAGATAAAATCAATTAAGTTTTGCTTAAATTTTATCTCAACTTTCATAAAGTAAAGAAAAAACAAAAGATAATAACTTGTTTTTAATAAAAATTCATAATTTTCCTTGATTTTATTAAAACTGTATGTTAAAATTAAAATTGGAAATAGAGATACTGTGTGAATTAAGTTTCAACATCCTATTTCCTTTTTTTATTTTATACATTATATAATTATATATTTTACATTCTATAACATTATATTCTATATTTTTATTTTACATTTTTATCTTATATTTGACAGTCGTTCTATATGAACACAATTGTCGATGATAAGTTGCAAATTTTATTATTATTTTTATTTCATATTTGACAGTTGTTCTATTTCAGCCTGTGCATACATATATTAAAGAAAAAACGAGGTTGAAAAATGAAGAATAAAAATAAAATTATTTTTTCTTTTCTTGCTGTGTTTATGTGTGCGGGGCTTGTGCTTGGAGGTTGTCAAGCAAGCTCACTTGAAAACTATAAAAATCAGGTGTCAGATATAAGAGAAAACTATTTTGCTGGGCAAAGTGATAACTTCTATGCTTCTTTTACTTCTGGAATGAGAGAAAGCCCATATGCTTTTGATGGAATAAGTGAAGAAAAGGTGGAGTTTGGCGTTTTGACTATTCAGCCAAAGCAAGCACTTGAGAGCACCATGCTGGGTTATACAATCAGCATTGATGACCAAAAATACAGTGGATTTTTTGAGGAAAGCCCTTTTGACAATTCTTATTCAGCAGACATTGAACAAATGGTGGATGACAGCGCAAGCATAACAATCACAATAACCGATGGGCAAAACGAAGAAAGCATCAGTCTTGAATGTATTTCTTGTGATTTTGAGATAAGTGCAGAAAATGCGCTAGATTTGGCATATAATGAACTGCAAGAAGATTTGCAAGCCTTGTGTCAAGATAAAGGCTATGAGGTCTATGTGAAAATTGTTGCCGACTTAACGCAAAATGTTCAAGATAAATATTGGCTTGTTTTGTTCTATTGTGAATGTGGCGACAGCATTTCAGCCATAATCAGCACAACTGATGGAACTTGCCTTGCCAAGAAAACTTCTTGAAATCATATAAATGGAAAAGACCGATTAAAATAAACCAAACTCTAAACAAAAGCTACTAACATAAAGATCCTTAATTAAACCAAACACAAGATGTCATATTAAACCAGTATATGTTAATAAAAATATTGCTAATAAATTAAATTCTAATAAAAGCCACAAATAAAAAAGAAAAAATAGTTTGCACATTTTTTTGTTTCCCATAATACTATGACTATGTGGGGATACAAACAAAACCGTTCAAGAACACAGAAGATTAAAAAACACAAAAGATTTTAAGCGCACAAAAGATTTTAAATACACAAAAGATTTTAAGCGCACAAAAGATTTTAAATACACAAAAGATAAAATACATAAAAACACACACATTTAAAACTTTAAGGAGGACAAAAGATGTTCGACAAAATTTTCGGTGGAATGGAAAATTGTGGCTTTGGTTGTGGAAAAGCAAAAAATTCCAGTTGTGATGTATTAACCATTCTAGTTATAATCTATGTTCTTATGACTTGTGGCATCTTCAACTGCGGAATTGACCTTTGCACAATTTTAATTTTACTTTTGTTTTTCTGTTGCTGTTTTTGCAAAAAGAGAACAAACCACTGCGAATGCTAATTTCTAGAAAAGGCACATTTTAAAGATGTGTCTTTTTATTTTTGCTAGGGGATAGGGGGGGGAATAATTTCTTTGCTGTTAAAAAATTTTAACAGAAAAATTTTATCAAGGTGGTGACAATCTCTAAAATTCGATTTTTTTCGACAGAATAAAAAATCTGCTTATCCAAAAAATATGAAATGTAAAAAAATGTTGATTTTTTAAAATTCATGAGAGTTTTTGCACATAATTCGTTGACAAATATCAGCAAATGATATAAAATAATCAATATTACACTTAATTTTAGGAAGGAGCATTAAATGTACAAGAAAACAGCAAAGAATTTATTCATTACAATGATATTTGGCTTTTTCATGTTGATGTTGGGAGTTACATTTTGTATTCCTGCGTCTTTTGCGTCAGCAGTAAGCCAATATGTTAACAATGTCGGTGAAACAATCAGCGTTGGCACAGCCGACTATACAATTCAAACCGATGACACTGGGAAATTTGTTAATTTGCCAGATGTAACAATCAGTGGCGGAACACTGTCAGTTACAGCCATTGCGCAAAACGCAACAAAGGAAGAGCAAACAATTTCTTCCTACACATCAAGCAACAGCACAAACTATTCTGGTGGTAAGTTATATTTAACTGACAACATCAGCAGTTACAAGGTTGAATATGTTGTTACAAGCGCAGACGGTGTTAAGACATCAACCACAATCAATGTAGATGTTGAAAGTGATTCTCCATATTTTGAGTGGGGCATCAACAGTCAACAAATCGTTCCAACTCAAGTAAATCGCACAACATCAAATGGACAAGCAACAACCATTGTTTTCCCATATCCAACAATCTATAACGGAAATGGTGATGCAGTAAATCTTCAAACAATGGACAATGGAACAGCATCAGATACAACTGATGACTATCAAATTCCAATCAACAACGAAGACTTAACAGTTACACTTGTTGGACCTTCTGGAAGCACAATTTCAATTGATGAGCCAGTTTCTTCAACTGATTACTACGAGTGGAAAATTCCAGCAGATGCATCATATGGGCTTTACACAGTAACATACAGATATTCAGCAGATAATTCATACACAATAAGAAGAGAGTTTAACTTCTATCTTGTTGAAACAACAATTGAGACCGAACTTCTTTTAAATGGTTGGAGCGATGAGACAGGAACATCAAGTTTGGCAACATCTTGGGCACTTTTTGTTGAACAAAGTTTGCCAAAAGCAACCATTGTAAACACACAAGCAGGAGATGCAGAGGTTGATGTTTACACAGAAATTACAATAACATGTGTTCCAACAGATACAGACACATATGGAGATAAAATTGTATACAACTTTAACAACACTCCTTCTTTAAGAGAATTCAAGTTTACACCAACTGTTGCAGGAAGATACACTGTTCACTATGTGATGACAGACTTCTTTGGCAACCCAATTGACTACACAAGCGACATCAATGGAATAACTGCAACTAAGACATCAGCAAGTGGTTCTGGATTTGTTGTTGCAGCCTACACAACAGAAGATGTTGCTGATATGCAGGCAAAAGCAGAAGAGGGAACTCTTCCAACAGCAGAAGACACAGTTCCATCAATTGTTGCAACAGGTTCAACATGGACATTGCCAGCAATCTTTGGAATTGATGAACTCTATGATTATGACGAACTCAGTTTTTCAAGAGAAATAACATACACAAAAGCAGGCAACTCAAACTCAACAACCGAAGTTTACAGTGCAACATCAACCAATGATGACCGCCGTAAATACGCTTATGAAACAATTGAATACACTTTCACAGAAGCAACAAACTACACAATTGTATATCGTGTTAGAGACGGAGCAGGTAACAGCCTTTTAAGTCAATCATTCACTGTTCAAGTTGAAGATGACTACGTTGACACCACAGCACCAGTTGTTAACTTTACTGGACTTGCTACAACAACAGTTTCTGCTGGCAGAGACATCAGTTTCAAAGTATCAGCAGTTGACTATCGTGAAGATGACCCAACAGTTGTAGCAGATGCAAATGTTAACCTTGTTGTAACATATAAGATAAATGATGGCGAAGCAGTTACTATGACACTTGAAGATGGCTACTACACCATTCCAAGTGAAGTAACAGAAGGTTTAACCAATGGCACAACAATTGAAATCAGTGCTGTTGCAACCGACGACTTTGATAATGATATAACTCAAACAAGAACAATCACAATTTCAAACTACGCTGACGATACAACATCAGCAACTGCGAGTGAATTTACATTTGATGAAGCATTCTGGCAAGACACAACAGACACTTTAAAAACATTCAATACACTTGACGAAATCACTCTTCCAAGCATTACTTTCAGAGACAACAATCCATATATGGGTGTTGCAATTGAAGTAACTTGCAATGGAAATACTATTTCTGGTGGAACATTCTACCGTTCAAGTGGAAACGGAAGAGCAATCACCATGGGTGGTGAAACATTCACAGCAAACCTTGCTGGAACATATGTTGTAAAATATACTGCAACAGATGTAAACGGTAACAAAACAGTTAAATCATTTAACTTTACAGTTAATGGTCAACAAATGCCAATCTTGACACTTGGAGACTTTAAAGGCACCTATGAAGCAGGTAATGTAATAAGCCTTGACAACTTCTCAGTTACAATCAACAGTCAGGAAGTTGAAGCATTTAATGACAAAATTATAACCAACTTATCTTCAAACTTAAGTGAAGAACAAGTTGTTGAATGGATAAATAATTTCTTAACATATCTTGCTGACCCAAGCACATACGCAGAGCAACTTGCAGCATATCAAGAACAAGCAGGATATGACGACTTGAACAACGCGGTTATCGTTCAAATTCTTGGACCTGTTGCGAATGTTCAAAACACAAATCCAAACAGCATAATTGCTGGAGACAATGGAACAATCACACTTAAATATTGGGCAGTAAGCACAACAGGTGAATTTAATGCAACACCTCGCACAGTTTCATTCTCAACCGAGGATACAACTGATCCAACACTGATTGTAAACTTTGATGGTCCAGAACCAACATTTGACTATAACTCAGATGCTGATGCAACCGAAGAAGAGAACAGAGTTCAAATTCCACAAGCAACAGCAAAAGACTTCTCAGATGTTCAAGACATCACAATCACAGCAAAATATGAAAGTGACACACAAAACTTGACAATCACTCCATATGCAACAGATTCACAGGAATACAAAGATGGCTACTATGGTTATTTTGTTGCAAACAAGAATGGAAATGTAGTTGTAACATATGAAGTAAGTGACTTAAGCAACAATGCAAACACCACAACACTTGAATATACAATTGGTGTTGGTGATGTAAGCGCTCCAGACATTATTTTAACAGATTTGCAAAACGCACTTGAAGACAGATATAATCTTGGAAACGAAGTAACTCTTGATTTGTCTTTGGTTAGATTTAATGACGCAGAAGCACTTGACTACACAAACTCAACATTCACAGTAAGTGTTACCCGTGATGGCGAAACAGTAAGTGTTGAATATTCAGGTGACAATGACCGTTATGCAACATTTAAATTTGACAAAACTGGAACATATACCATAAGCTTTAACATTGAAGACAGTGCAGGCAATGTTGCAGAAACAAAATCAATAACCTACACAATTTCAACAGATACAACAGAGAACATCGTTCCAACAACCGTTTGGGGAACAATCTTGATAATCGTTGCACTTGTTGCACTTGGCGTTGTAATATTCTTCTTCATTAAGCCAACAAAAGCAAAGGTAAGCGCATCATCAACTCGTGGCAAGAAAGATGACAGAAGTACAAATAAAAACGACAAGAATGACAAGAAGGGTGATGACAAGAACGACAAAATTGTTGTTTAATAAATAAGTTTTTAACAAATATAATTGTTATCTATAATAAAGCATGAACAAAAGTTTAAACTTTTGAAACTAGCAGAAAAGAAAAGGAACTTTACAGAAATGGCAAAGTTCCTTTTTTATTGTTAAAAGAAAAAAATGCACAAATTTGTGCATTTTTGATTTTTTATTTACTATTTGCGTCTCGTGATTTTATTTCCCTTGAGGTCATCTTTTCTTATGCGTTGTTCTTCTCTTTCAAGTTGTTTTTGTTCTTGCTCTAAAATTTCAATGTCTGCTTTGATAGAAGCAATGTTCTTTTCAAGTTGCTGAACAGTTTTTTCAAAGTCCATATATTTCTTGTCAGGATTCTCAAGATGAATGCTCTTGTCTTGTTTTGCAATGTCCTTTGCTGTTTCAAATGCTTCCATTTGTTTCTTGTGCTCAGCCTTTTCTTCTTCAAGATAATTTTGTGTTTGAGCAAGTTCCTCATATAAAAGTTTAAGTCTGTGTTTAACTGATACTTTGTAGTTTCTGTGGTCAAGTTCTTTCAAAAGGGTAGAACTACGGTCATAATTGCTTGTAACTTTCACTTTAACTGGGCGATTTTCACGATATTTCTTAATGCAATATCCAGCAATTGCAACAATAATGCCCACACCAATTATAACTGTTGGAATAGACAGCCATGCAAGACTTTCACTAAATATATTTGCTGAACTACCTGAATCATCTTCATCAGTTGGGGTTGTGGTGTTAACAATTGAAATAACATTATCTTTTTTCATCTCGTCTTCTTGGTCAAGGTTTAATGCAAGGGTATAGTTGTCTTCGTCCATTTCTTCAACCAAGATGTCATCAAAGAATGCATAACCGCTTGTCCATGCGTTTTCACTTCCAAGACCAAGCATAATTTCAAGGTCAATTGCATCTGTTGTGTTGATATAGAACACAAATTCCTCCCAACCATCATCAGTTGCTTCAAATGTTCCGTTTGTGTTAATTCCTGTAAAACTTTGGTCAATGCCACTTAAAATGATGCTTGCACCAAAAGGAACGATTTCGTCATCAATTGTCTGTTGGTTTTCAGTGTTTTGAGAAAGTCCAACTGTTTTAACCTTTACGCTAACTCTGTAATATGAACTTTCTTCCAAAGAAATGGTTAAGTC
>CALWKH010000005.1 GCA_944381195.1 uncultured Clostridia bacterium | reverse complement strand
AATTGTTTTTAATTTTACCTCCTAGAGAAAATAAAAATAAGCCCAATACAACTGGACTTACTCTTTTAAAGTGAACCTAGAAGATTAGTTCGACCAAAAGATGCTCGTTGTTTGTTTCTTATTTTCAAGAATATTTTATCACGAAACTTTTAAAAATCAAGCATAAATTTTTAAAATTTTGCAAAATTTTTCAATTTTTTGCGTTGTTTTTATTAAAGGAATAGAGAAAACTCTTTATTTCTTTTTTAATTTGGCTGTGGCTTTGCGCATAATGAAGAGTTGCAAGCACATAGCCCGCCTTGTTGCCAATGTCAAAGCACTTGCCTTCAATTTCAGCAATTGCAAGATTGTTGTTTTTTGCAAGGCACAAAAGTGCATCTGTGAAAAGTTGCCCCGCCGTTAGATTTTTTAAATATTTGAAAATTTTTGATGTCAAAAGAAATTGTCCTGCAATCACAATGTTTGAAGGCGCAACTTTTGGGTGCGGTTTTTCCACAATTGATGTGATGTATTTTTGCCCCTTTGCTTCTTTTAAAGACAAACAGCCATAGAGGTTTGTTTTGCTTTGCTTAACTTTTCTGGTTGCAACAACAGAACATTTTGCTTCGTCAAAAACTTTTTTTATTTGCTCCAAACTGTTTGGCTTTGCTGAAAAAAGCACATCACCATATAGAAGATAAAAAGGTTCACCGCTGACAAAATTTTCTGCGTGCAAAAGAGCATCAGCCACCCCCAGTGGCACATCGGGATATATATATGAAAAAGAAATTTTTGCATTTGTGAAATATTTTTGAATGGAAGTTTTGTCTTTGTGCGCCACAATCAAAACTTCCTTCACCCCAGCAGAAATTAAATCATCAACCAAATAGTCCATTGCTGGTCTGTCGACAATGGGAAGCATCTCTTTTGCTAACACCTTGCTGGCGGGAGCCATTCTGCTTCCAATTCCGCCAGCTAAAATCACTGCTTTTTTTATTTTCATGTTATAATTATATGAAAAAATTTGCTTTTTTGATAAATTACAAAAGTATTTTTAGCCTTAAAAACCCCTTTTAAAACAAAAAAAGACTGCGCAAAAGCAATCTTAATTGTTAATCTTATTTATTTTACTGTTTTTATTATTTATCTTTATCTTATTGCGAAGAAATCAGTTTATAAAGACTTTCCCAACTTGACACAAAGGGCAAATTGCCCTTTTCTTTGCAATTATATTTGGTAAACATCAGATAACAATTAATTCCATTTTCTCGCATGATTTTACACTTATCAACCCTGTCGTCAAACATTATATCTGCTTTTAGTCTCTTGCATTCATCTGTTTTATCTGGCGAATTTGATATTATCAGTTTGGTATAATTTATATTTTTATTTTTTAATCAGTCAACAGTGGTTTGAAGTGGGTTTTTATAGTGCGAATAAGCTCTGTGAGAAATGAGAATAAGTTTATGACCATCGGAAAGTAGTTTATCCATATATTTTTTACAATTTCTTCTTGGCTTTAACCTTTTTGCAATTTCTTCAAGATTATCATTTAAAAACTTGGAAAATTCTTCACTTGACCAATCAAACAAGCACTTTTCAATTAAATCAGCAATTCTTTTCTTGGCGGCTGTGATGTCTTTTGATTGTTTTATAAACTCATTGATAACATTATTATCAAAATCGGTAATAACATTGTCTATATCAATTCCTATTATCATTAAAAATTCTCTTTTCGCTTAAAAAATTCTCACTTTATTCCAGTGGCAAGTTTGCTTTGGCTGTTAGGTCTAGGGGTGCGGGGTCCTGCTTTTGCAAAACAAAATATGCAAGCGAGCCAATCATGGCAGCGTTATCGGTGCAAAGGTCAAGTGGCGGATATAGAACTTTTATGCCCTCTTTCTCACCCATTTTGAAAAGGCTTTCACGCAAATAGGAATTTGCAGACACACCACCAGCAAGCACAAGGGTTTTATAGTTTTTTTTCTTGCAAGCAAAAATTGCCTTTTGGGTGAGCATATCAACCGCTTCCTTTTGAAAAGAGGCACAGATGTCTTTGATGTCTATTCCTTCGCCATTTTGCTTTTTGGTATGAACATAGTTGATAACAGCAGTTTTAAGCCCACTGTAACTGATGTCAAAAGTGTTTTCTTGTGCAAAATGTTTCACAAAAGTTATTGTTGGGGTTACGCCCTTTGCAAGTTTGTCAATCTTCACGCCCCCTGGATATTCAAGCCCCAAAACTCGCGCAACTTTGTCGAACGCTTCGCCAATTGCGTCATCATGGGTTGTGCCAAGAAGAGAAAAAGAATTATAGTCTGTTACCTCTACAATGGCTGTGTGTCCGCCACTGGCAATAACGCAAATAAAAGGCGGGATTAAATCTTTGTTGGCAATATAGTTTGCTGCAATATGCCCTTTGATGTGGTTAACTGCAATAAGAGGTTTGTCAAGCATGAAACTGAGTGCCTTTGCACAAGTAACACCAACCAAAAGTGCGCCAACAAGCCCCGCCCCTTCGGTTACCGCAATTGCGTCAATGTCTTCAAAGGTCATGTTTGCCTTTTCCAAGGATTCTTTTAATATGGAATTTATGGCAAGAATGTGATTTCTGCTTGCCACCTCTGGAACAACTCCGCCAAAGCGTTTGTGAATTTCAATTTGACTTGAAATGATATTGCTTAAAACAGTTCTACCATTTTGGACAATAGCAACACTTGTTTCATCACACGAACTTTCAATTGCCAAAATGTTCACAACCTGTTTTTTGCGAATTTCTTCCACTTTTTTTTTCATTCTTTCGTTATAATTCATTTTTCTCTCAACTTCTTTATTTTAGTGATTTTTGTAAAATTGTCCTTTGAGGCTCAAAGCCCAAATGTTGATAAAAGCCTTGCGCTGATGTGTTATTTGAGTAAAGACTGAGTTCAATTCTTTGGCATCCTTTTTCTTTTGCGATTTTTTCTGCCTCATTCATAAGCTTTAAGCCAACGCCCGCACCCCGAAAATCTTTGGATGTGGCAAACTTGGAAATGTAAAAAGTTAAACTTTTTGTTTTTTCATGGGTTTTACAAATTCCAAGCATAAAACCTGCAACTTTTTCGTTAACTTCCGCAACCAAAAAAGTTGTTTGTTCATCTTTTAATTCATCAATAAAGTGATTTTTATCAAAATGCTCATCAGCAAATTTTTCCTTGATTTCTGGATGTATTTTGGCATGAAACTGATTGACATCTTGAAAAATTGCATCAATCTCTTGATAATCTTCTTGTTTTGCCGTTCTTATTGTTATTTCCAATTTTACCTTCCTATTTCTTTGACACACTTTTCTTCAAATAGTCCAAAATGCACTCGTGAATGTTTCCGTCCATAAAACCAAAAACATCACTTGTTTCCCAATCAGTTCGGTGGTCTTTGACCATGGTGTATGGGCAGAATACATAACTTCGAATTTGACTGCCCCACTCAATTTTTTTAAGTTCGCCTTGAATTTGCTTCATACTGTTTTGCATTTTTTCCTCTTCCATTTGCGCAAGGCGGGCACGCAAACAAGCAAGGGCGTTTTCTCTGTTTTGAATTTGACTGCGCTCGTTTTGGCAAGTAACAACAATGCCTGTTGGAATGTGGCGAATTCTAACTGCACTGTCTGTAGTGTTAACACCTTGACCACCGCAACCACCACTTCTGAAAACATCAATTTTTAAATCTTCTGGCTTAATCACCACATCGTTTTCATTTTCAATTTCGGGCATAACTTCAACAGATGCAAAACTGGTGTGACGCCTTTTGTTACTATCAAAAGGAGAAATGCGAACAAGACGATGAACACCTCGCTCGGCTTTAAGATAGCCATAGGCATTTTCGCCATCAACCTTGATTGTAACGCTTTTCAAGCCCGCACCGTCTCCATCTGTGCTGTCTAGAACCTTAAAGGAAAAACCACGTTTGATAAAATATTTTTCATACATACGAAGAAGCATTTGGTTCCAGTCGCAAGCCTCAGTTCCACCCGCACCCGCTTGAATGGTGAGAATTGCACCCGCAGAGTCATATTTTCCCGTGAAAAGCCCAACAAGTTCCAAATCGGTGCTGTTTTTTATGAAATCTTTAAGTTCTTTTTCGGTGTCACTTAAAATCTCAACATCAGCATCACTGCATTCATCAAGAATTGAAGACAGACTGTCAAACTGCACTTTTAAATTTTTTACTTCTGCAATTCTATTTTCCAGTCTCGCAATCTTTTTGCCCACGTTTTCAACCTGCTTTAAGTTTGAGAAAAAGTCGGGTGAAGTCTGCATTTTTTCAAGTTCTGTTTTCTCTTTTTCAAGCTTTTCAACAGGAAAAAGCACTTGAATGTTATCAAGCACCTTTTTTTGCTCTAATAAAAGTTCTTTTTGTTGGTCTTTTGTCAAAATGTTTTTTCCTTTTTTTATATTAAAAGAGGTCAAAGCATATTTGCCTCTTTTTGTTTTTTTAAGATTTGAATTAAAACTTAATAATTTAAAACTTGATTGTTTTTCATATAGTTACAAAAATATTTTATCAATTTTCATATGGCTACTATAATTTTTTTAACAATAATAATTTCAAGTAAATTTTAAAAATTTTGTTTTAAAAATAAATATTATAGAATAGAAATTTTTTGTTTAAGCATAGATATGATTTCTGTTTAGTTGTGAAAATTTATTTTTACCTAAAAAACTGTCAAACAAAAATCATTCACGCCCACAACAATTTTTATATTTCTTTCCACTTCCGCAAGGACAAGGGTCATTTCTTCCAACAACCTTGTGGCTTACTGCTGGGCCTTTTGGCGCTGGTGCTTGTCCTGCTGGCGCTTCTTGACTTGCAACAGTTTGCATTGCTGGTGCTGGGCGTGGCTCAATTTTTACCGTTGGTTTGCTGATGTTAAGAAGAATTGTTGAAACCCTTTCTCGAATTCCCTCAACCATTTCATCAAACATCTGGAAACCTTCTCTCTTATAGGCAATCACTGGGTCTTGACGCCCAAAACTCTGCGCCCCAATTTCATGACGTAAAGTTATCATTGCGTCAATGTGTTGCATCCAAGCACGGTCAACAATATCCAAAAGCACAATGCGTTCAACAACATCAAACTTTAATCCAACTTCCAAAAATTCGGCTGGTTTTGCTTCATAGCGGTCAAGAACTTCTTTCAAAATCATTTCATTAAGTTCACTTGGCGCAATGTCTTCAAGCATTTCTTTTGTGACAAAATTTGTGCCTTTTGGAAAAATTCGGTCTTCAAGAGAGTGGTTGATTTCTTCCAAATCCCAATCAAAACTTGGCTTATCTGGGTTGATTGCTCGCATAAGAGCGTTTGTCACAACCTCTGGGAACATATCAAGAATTTGGGCATGAACATCAGCGCCGTCAAGAATTTCATTTCTTTGCTCATAGATTAAGGTCCTTTGTTTGTTTACCACATCGTCATATTCAATTAAATGGCGTCTTATGGCATAGTTTCGAAGTTCCACTTTCTTTTGCGCTTTTGAAATTTGTGAAGATAGCATTTTCATTTGGAATGGCGTGTCGTCATCAATCTTAAAGAATTGACTGATGCGTTTTAACTTCTCGCCACCAAAAAGGCGCAAAAGGTCATCTTCCATGGAAAGATAGAACACTGAACGACCAGGGTCACCTTGACGACCAGCACGCCCACGAAGCTGGTTATCAATTCTTCGGCTTTCGTGTCTTTCTGTTCCTATGATTAAAAGTCCGCCAACTTCAATCACTTTTTCCTTGTCCGCATCGGTTTCTTGTTTTAACTCGACATATAGTTTTTCATATTCGTCCTTTGCACGCTGAACTTCCTCGGTTGTTGCTGGCAAAAATGATGTTGCTTGCTCAATTATTCCGTGAGTGAAGCCTTTTTTCAGCATTTTTGCCTTTGCAAGATATTCAGGGTTTCCGCCAAGCAAGATGTCTGTTCCACGACCAGCCATGTTTGTGGCGATGGTAACTTTTCCAAGTTGACCAGCCTGTGCAATGATTTCGCCTTCTTGTGCGTGATTTTTTGCGTTCAATACGCTGTGTGGAATTTTCTTTGCCTTTAACAGTTTGCTGATATATTCACTTTTTTGAATGGTTGTCGTTCCCACCAAAACAGGTTGCAGTCTTTCGTGCGCCTCACTGATTCTATCAACAATTGCACGATATTTGCCTTCCATGGTGGTATAGATAACATCAGGTTCATCAATTCTTTTGTTTTCAAGGTTTTGAGGAATGGTAACGATGTCAAGGTTATAGATTTTATTAAACTCGCCCTCTTCGGTTTTAGCTGTTCCTGTCATACCACTGAGTTTGTGATAAAGTCTGAAATAGTTTTGTAAAGTTATGGTTGCAACGGTAAGGTTTTCATCTTTGATTTGCACGCCCTCTTTTGCTTCAATTGCTTGATGAAGTCCATTTGAAAAACGGCGACCTTCCATAACACGACCAGTGAACTCATCAACAAGCAACACAGCACCATCTTTGACAATGTAGTCAGCATCTCTTTTCATCATGAAGTTTGCACGAAGTGCGTTCATTATGTGCTGGTTGAGTTCCACTGCGTTTATATCACTTAAATTTTCTACACCAAAATATCTTTCTGCCTTGGTTGTTCCAAGTTCTGTTAAGTGAATTGCCTTTTTCTCTTCATCTACCAAATAGTCTTCATCACGGCGCAAAGTCTTAATAAAACGTTGTGCTTTTGCATAGTTTTCACTGCTCTTAAAGCCCTTTGCAGAAATAATCAGTGGGGTGCGGGCCTCATCAATCAAAATGCTGTCCACCTCGTCAATGATTGCAAAGTTATATCCCCTGCCAACACGGTCTTCTGCTTTTCGAACCATGTTGTCACGAAGATAGTCAAAACCAAGTTCGTTGCTGGTGCAATATGTGATGTCGCAGGAATAGGCAGCACGCTTTGCCTGAGGTTGCATTTGAGAAATTGCACAGCCAACGCTAAGCCCCAAAAAGTTGTGAACTTTTCCCATCCATTCACAGTCACGAGTTGCAAGATATTCGTTGACGGTTACAATGTGAACGCCTTTGCCAGTTAAAGCATTCAAATATGCTGGCAAAACGGCAACAAATGTTTTACCTTCACCTGTATACATTTCGGCAATACGACCTTGGTGAAGCACAATTCCACCGATGATTTGCACATGAAAGTGTTTCATGTTAAGAACACGAAAACTTGCTTCACGAACAACAGCAAAAGCATCATAGAGAATGTCGTCAAGTGTTTCCCCATTTTTAAGCCTATCTTTTAAAACTTCGGTTTGTTGTTGAAGCTCCTCGTTTGACATTGCCCGATATTTTGGTTCTAGGTCCTCAACCTTTTTTGCCATTTTTTCAAGTTTTTTCAAACTGCGATAGTTGTCCGACAAAATTTTAAACATATTTTTCCTCTCCACTTAAATATAATGATTATAATTATATAATAAAATTCAAAAAAAGAAAAGAAGTTTTTTACAATTATTTGTCTTTTTTGGCTGATTTAATCTTTTTGGAATGAAAATTGTGCTTTTATTAACTTGTTTTTGCTGTAAAAAATTGTTTAAAGGCACTTTGTATATAAAAAACTCTATCAAAAGATAGAGTCTTCTTTAAAATTTGGCAAACACTTTATTATTTGTCAAGTTTTCTTATAAAGTTTGAAGCACTGAGAAGCATGAGCAAAACGCTTCCAACCAAACTGGCGTTAAGGTGAAACTTGCCACTGTCATTTTGAACAATGCCTGTGTTGATTAAAAAATTTAGGTGATGATAGAGTTTTCCAGTTGTTGAAAAACCGCACTCTTCCATAAGTTCCCCACCTGTGCAATTCTTTTTGAGCAATGCTTGTAAAATTTCTATGCGTTCGCTTGTTGAAAAAGCATTAAACCACCTTTCAGCCTCTATTGCATCAATTGACAAAAGTTTTTCAATGTCGGTATAAAACTCTGAGTTAGAACTTACCTCGCCATTGCTGAAATAACTGTAACAATGCACGCCTTGTTTTCCGTTTAACTGTTTGCTGATTTTCTCTTGCAGTGCTTTTGCCTTTTCACCTTGAAGTCCTTTATCTTCTCTTACCGCAAAAGAACTTGTGTTTACGCCAGTGCTGACAATTTTTTGTAAACTTTCTTCTATTTTTGAAATTCTTTGTTCCAAATCATCAATCTTTGCATTTTTTGTTTTATTTTCTTCCATAATTCCACCTCTTTTTGTTTTTTGTAACTACGTTATTCTGTAATTACATAATTATAATAACACATAACATATAGATTGTCAATATGTTTTTTAAAAAAATTTTGCATTTTACTCTTTTGTTTTTAAACCGATAATTTTACATATTTTATTTGGCATAAAAGCGCAAATTTTTTGATAAAAAGTGCATATTTTTACACAAATTTTATTTAAAATTTATATAAACTGCTTTTTTATTTTTGTTTTTATTTGTATCTTTATTTATATTCTTATTCCATGCGTGAATAGATTTTATTGATATTCAACGCTTGCATTTTACAACAGTTTGTGTTTTTTTGCTGAAATTATGAAGTTTATAATATTTAATAAAAAATTATAAAAATAAAAAAGAGGCTGTTACCTCTTTAAAGTTACAAAAAGAAACAGAAATGCTTGTTTTTAAGCCATTTAATACTTAAAATCTTTTCTTTAAATAATAATCTATATAAAATTTTCTTTTGTTATTTCAAACACCATTGGGGAACAACTTGGAATGTGAATAAATGGTGCGTTTTTGTTTGGAGGCAAATTAAAAGCAAGTTGTATAAAGGCAACAATGTTAAAACCACTGTTAACGCAGACCACGGCATCACCATTATCAAACTTGCAAACAATGTCAAACAGAGCCTCTCGAACTCTGCTTTGCAGTTCAACCCAACTTTCATGTGGAACGCTTCCAAACTCGTCAAATCTTGGCTCTTCTGTGATTTCAAGATTTAATTCATCAGAAATTATTTTTGCAGTTTTTATGCACCTTTTGATTGGAGACGAGAAAATTGCTTTTATGTTCATGCCCATATCTTTTGCTCGTTTTAAAAGGCGTGCTGTGATGATTGCATCTTGTTCTCCCAAACTTGTAATGTCATCATGCTGTGACGGCGGGTTACCCTTTTGTCTGTTTGCGTGATGAACAAAAATCATTTTCATTTCTATAAAACCTCACTAATATATCAAACTTTTAAGTGCGTTGTCACTTTCCAACTTTTCATCTTGTTTTTTGTCTTCAATTCCCAAAATCTTTCTTGATGTTGATGCAACAGTAAGAACAAAAACTTCTTTTGCGCCCGCCTTTTTGAAAGCAAGGCTGCACGCATTTGCAGTTGCGCCTGTTGTGAAAACATCGTCAATCAGCAAAATGCTTTTGCCAAAAACTTTGTCCTTGTTCGTCACTTTAAAACTTTTGCGCAAATTTTCCTGCCTATCTTTAAAGCCCAAACTTGCCTGTTCTTTTGTTTCTTGCTTTTTAATTAGAATATCTTTTTCAAGTTGCACGCCTGTGTTTTTATAAAACTCTTCGGCAAGAAGGCGTGCTTGATTGAACCCTCTTTTCTTCTCTTTTTTCTTGGTGATTGGAACAAAGGTTACAAAATCAACTTTCCAATTTAAACTTACAAACTTTTTTGCCAAGAGTTTGCCAAAAGTTCTGGACATATAGGGCTTGTTTTGATATTTGAAATTTTTGATAAGCCTTGATGCAATTCCGTCATACACCATAACACTTCTTGCAAGTTTGAATTCACGCTTATTACTTTTACAAGCCAAACAAAGATTGCTGGTTTTAAGTTTTGCCCCACACCTTTTACAGCACTTATCATTTTCAATAAATTCAAGTTTTGAAAGGCAATTTTCGCAAAATTCAATTTCTTGCTTTTGAGGCAAATCAACGTTGCAGTTTATACATTTTATGTTTGCTGGATAAAAAATTCCTTCAAGCACGCTTTTAAACTTTTTGAAAAATTCTTTAACCTTGTTTGTTTTTGGAGATTTCTCTTCAAGGGAAATTTTCACAAATCATCACCCCTTTTTAACTTGTTAAGTCTTTCAAAACAGCATCTTGTTCTTGAAGAAAAATTTTCAAGGCGCTATATCTTTTTGCGGTGTAGTTATTTCTTATCATCGCTTGCATATGGAATTTTTGACCAACCAAAACAACCATTTGCTTTGCCCTTGTTATGCCAGTATAGAGCAGATTTCTTGTTAGAATTGACGGAGCGCCTCCAACAAGCGGAATGATGACAACTTCAAACTCGCTTCCTTGACTTTTGTGAATAGTTATTGCGTAACTAAGCGTTAATTGTCCAATTTCATTTCTTGGATACTCACAAATTCTGCCGTCTTCAAAAGTCACTTCAATGCTATGCTGAGCAAGATTTACGCCCGTTATAAAGCCAATATCTCCGTTAAAAACACCTTCGCCCAGTTCCCACATTTTCCCAGACGCACGCTTCCATTCAAGATTATAGTTATTCGCTGTTTGCATGACCTTGTCGTTAAGCCTGAATGTTGTTTGCCCAACCACAATTTCGGGAGAATTGATGCTTGCTGGGTTAAGAATGTCTTGAATTCTGTTATTAAGATTATCAACGCCACAAACACCACTTTTCATTGCAGACAAAACTTGAATTTTTGTTGGCTCAACGTTTAAAAATTTTGGAATACGGTGGCACTGCAAGTTGACAACTGTACGCAAAATTTCTTCTGGCTCTTTTTTTGTCTCAAAGAAAAAGTCTTTGCTGTGGTTATCAAGTTTTGGCATTTCACCATTGTTGATTAGGTGTGCGTTGGTGGTAATCAAACTCGCCTCTTCTTGCCTATAAATTTGAGTTAAATTGCAATATGGAATAATTTCCGAACCAATGATGTCGCTCAAAACATTCCCCGCCCCAACGCCTGGAAGTTGGTTCTTATCACCAACAAGCAAAAGTTTGCACCCAGATTTTAATGAGCGAATGAGATTATATGCAAGGTTGACATCAACCATGGAAACCTCATCGACAATCACCGCGTCAAAAGGAAAACGGTTGTTTTCATTATATACAAAAAGTTGGCTTTGGTCATTGCCAAAATTTCTTGTGTGGTCAACAATCAGCGCTCTGTGAATTGTCTTTGCCTCGGCATTACAACTTTCGCTAAGCCTTTTTGCCGCTCTGCCAGTTGGTGCAAGAAGTGCAACCTTTTTGCCCGCTTTTTTAAGGCAGTTAAGAATCACTTTGATAATGGTGGTTTTTCCCGTTCCTGGCCCACCAGTTATCACACAAACGCCAGTGTTAATTGCAACCTCAATTGCATTTTTTTGGTCTTTGTGAAGTTCCACCCTGTTAACTCTTTCAAACTCGGCAATTTCAGCGTCAACATCAAGGTGAAGTGTTGGCGCCTGCATTTTTAAAAGCAACAATTTTTGAGCAAGTTTTTTTTCAACAATATAGAACTTATTAAGCATAATGGACAAAACGCCATCAAGTTCAAGTTCTTTTATTACGCCGTCAACGGCCATTTGATTTAAAATAAGATTGATTTGCGTATGGTCAGGAAAAGTTATTTCCAAAAGTTTTTCAACAGCAGAAAACACCTCTTCTTTTGGAAGATAGGTGTTTCCGTCATGGTCGCTTGATTCGTTTAGCACATGCAAAATTCCCGCACGAACACGAAAATTGCTATCTTTTGCAACACCCATTTTTTGTGCAATTTTGTCTGCAGTTCTAAACCCAACGCCAGCCACATCTTCGACAAGCTTATAGGGGTTTTGCTCTAACACATCCTTTGTTCTGTTTTGATAGGTTTCATAGATTCTAACAGATAAATTCATTGAAATGTCGTGCTGCTGCAAAAAAAGAACAACATCTTGCATTTTTCTCAGTTCAAAAAGCGTTTTGCCAATTTCGGCGGCTTTTGAAAGACTGATTCCTTTTATTTCTGCCAATTTGAGCGGATTAAACTCGATGATTTCAAGCGTTTTCTCACCGAAAGTGTCAACAATGGCATTTGCGGTAACTGGTCCCACACCTTTGATAAGACCACTTGAGAGATATCTTTTTATTCCCTCAATGCTGGTTGGCTCACTGATTTCAAACTGCTCAACGGCAAACTGCTCGCCCCATTTTTTTGAAGAAACAAATTTTCCAGTTGCAGACACAATCTGCCCTTCTCGTAAAGCAGGCATTTTGCCCACAATTGTGACAAGTTCGCCATTGTTGTCTATATCGGCAACAGTATAACCATTTTCAACATTTTGAAAAACAATGGTTTCAACAATTCCCTTAACAATCATAATTCTTCCTTTGTCAGTTTTTCTTTAATCAGTTTCAAAATTGCATCAAGATTAGTCTTTTTTGTTGAACTCACGGCAATAATGTCCCCTAGCCCAACCTTTGTCTGCGTTGCCAAAATTTGCAAGTTTTTTCTCAGTTCGCTTTTATTAAGTTTATCTGTTTTTGTCACTATGATTTGAAAAGGAATTTGATAGGTATAAAGATATTCAAGCATTTGCTCATCTTTCTCTGTTATGTCGTGCCTGCAATCAAGAAGAACAAAAACAAGTTTTAAATTTTTGCTGTTTTCAAGATATGTTCCAATCAACTTTTGCCAACCTGCTTGTTCGGACTTGCTTGCTTTTGCAAAGCCATAGCCTGGCAAATCGACAAAATAGAAGGAAGAATTGATTTCGAACACATTAACAAGCCTTGTTCTTCCTGGGGTTGAACTTGTCTTAGCAAGACTTTTTCTGTTTGTTAGTGCATTAAGCAAACTGGACTTGCCCACATTGCTTCTTCCAACAAAAGCAAACTGGGGCAAATCTAATTGTCCCAATTTATCAACATTTGCAATGCTTGTTAAAAACTTTGCATTTTTTATTATCATAATATCCTCCTTCTTCGAAGGCTTTTTTCATAATATAAATAAAGAAAGATGTTAACATCTTTTTCTTTATATAATATAAAACTATTTTTCAAGCGCCAAATCAAGCACTTCTTTTATGTTGCTGACAAGATGGATATCAAGTGATTTTCTCACCTCATCAGGCAAATCGTCAAGATTTTGCTCATTATCTTTTGGCATAATGATGGTTTTAACGCCACATCTTGCTGCTGCCATAAGTTTATCACGAACGCCACCAATTGCCAAAACTCTTCCACGAAGTGAAACTTCGCCTGTCATTGCAAGGTGCGCTTTCACTGGTCTGTTGGTAAAAGCAGACACAATGGCTGTTGTTGTGGCGATTCCAGCACTTGGACCTTCGACACCATTTGGAACATGAGGAATGTGAATGTGAAGCCCAACGTTTTTAAAAGAATCAGCGCTAAGCCCAAAATCTTTTGCAAGACTTTTAACAAGGCTGTATGCTGCCTGAGCACTTTCTTTCATGAGTTGCCCTTGCTTTCCTGTTAGGGTGATTTTTTCTCCGCCCTCAACAACCATTGCTTCAACCAAAAGGGTATGACCAATTCCAACCGATGTGACAGAAAGCCCAACAACTTCACCAACATTGCCTCCTTGATAGATTTCTGGTTCATGAGAATAGTCATTTCCCAAAAACTTTGGAAGATTTTTGATGTTTATATCTTCCTCTTTCTTTGCACCAATTGCAAAACTTGCATATTTTCTGCAAACAGAAGCAATTTCTCTTTCAAGTCCACGAACACCTGCTTCATATGTATATTCGTTTATTATTGCGCTTAAAATTTCACGAGTGAATGGAACAGAACCTTTTTTAAGTCCACATTTTTCTTCTTGCTTTGGAATTAAGTATTTTTCAGCAATATGTATTTTTTCAATTTCGGTGTAACTTCTCAGTTCAATCACTTCCATTCTGTCAAGAAGTGGCTTTGGAATGGTCTCCAAAGTGTTTGCAGTAAGAATAAACAAAACTTGTGAAAGGTCATATGGAAGTTCCAAAAAGTTATCTTTAAAGTGGTCGTTTTGTTCGCTGTCTAAAACTTCCAAAAGTGCGCTGGATGGGTCGCCTTTTATGTCTTTTGTGAGTTTGTCAATCTCATCTAAAAGAAAAACTGGGTTGATTGTTTTTGCTTGTTTCATTCCTGCCAAAATTCGCCCACACATTGCACCAACATAGGTTCTGCGGTGTCCTCTGATGACGCTTTCATCACTTACACCGCCAAGTGCAACCTGCACAAAATTTCTGCCCATCGCCTTTGCGATTGAACGAGCAATTGAGGTCTTTCCAACACCTGGAGGTCCAACAAGACAAATGATTTGTCCACTCACCTTGCCTGTTAGTTTCATGACAGCCAAAATTTGCAAAATTCGCTCTTTAACCTTGTCAAGCGCATAGTGTTCTTCGTCAAGAACTTCTTTTGCATGTTTGAGGTCAATATTATCCTCTGTTTTTTCGTTCCAAGGAAGTTCCAAAACAGTTTCAACAAAGTTTCTTATATAGCCAACTTCTGGAGAACCAAAAGGCAATTTTGAAAGGCGATTGATTTCTTTTAAAACCTTTTCTTCATGTTCTGGCGGAAGTTTCAAAGCCTTGACATCATTTCTCATCTGTTCAACTTCATCAACCTCTCCATTAAGTTCTTCATTAATGACGTGAAGTTGTTCACGCAAAAACATCTCTTTTTGATTCTTGCTTAGGTTTGCATTCACCTTGTCGTCAATTTGTTTTCTCCAAACAATGTTGCCAATAAATTTATCAAGCGCACCAGACACAAGGTCCAAACGCTTTTCAACATTTGTTTCAGCAAGCATGGCTTGTTGTTCACGAATGTTTTTCATCAGCCAGTGAACCATTGAGTCGGCAAACTGTGACGGTGTCAAAGTTCCATAGAGAATTTGAGATTCAATTTCTGGTGGAAAATAGCGGTCAAATCTGCTTGCATCCTGACATTTTTGCCTGATGGCATACATCTTGTCATACGCAACTGGACTTTCGGCATTTTCTTCTTCTAAAACTTTTACATCTACAACAATTGGCGTCATGGATAAAATATCCAAAATCTCAACACGGGCATCACCCTGAATTGCAACTTTGATTGAACCATTTGAAAAATCTTGAATTTTGTCAATATGTGCCAAACATCCAAATTGGAATATATCATCTTTTTCCGGTGAAAACATCTTTTGCTTACTGGTAACAAGCACAAGTTTTTCTTTGTTTTTGAAAATCTTTTTCACATTTTTTATTTCATCTGAGTTGTTTATGTCACAAGTTACATTAAGTCCAGGAACAACAGCAAGGTTAGTTAGATGCAATGCTCCAACATTTTTCAAAACGTCTTGCTCGTCCTTAACTTCAACTTTTTGTTCTTTAGATTGGTTCATATGCTCTCCTCTTTTAATGATAAATTATATTATAACCCATAATGCGCAAAAAATCAACAAAATATGAGTTAGTAAAACAACTTAATTGTTTTCGACAAATATTTTGACTTTTAATGTCAAAATGGTTGATTTTTTCCCTTGAAACCATTATACTATAGTCAAGTCTATTGTGAGTAGAGTGCATTTTCTACTCGTAAGAGAGACAAGTCTATTAAATGGAGAATAGTAAAATGACAATTGTTTTCAGTGATACTGGTTGTGATATTTCAAAAGAAATGGCAGAAAAATATGACATAAAACTTATCTTCATGCCCTTCTCGCTTGATGATAAGGAGTATACAAAAGATGGTGAAATTTCACTAACAGAGTTTTATAAAAAAATAAGAGAAGGGGAAAAACCAGTTACCAGTGCATTAAATCCTGTGATTTATTGCGAGATTTTTGAACCTTATTTGAAAGAAGGACATGACGTAATATACATTCACTTCTCTTCTCATTTAAGTGGCAGTTTTAACCAACTTGCTGTTGCAATCAAAGAATTAAAGGAAAAATATCCTGAAAGAACAGTTGCAGCAATTGATTCACTTAACATAAGTTGTGGTGGTGGACTTCTTGCGTATGAAGTTGCAAAAAGAAACAAAGAAGGAATGCCTTTTAATGAACTTGTAACCTGGGCAGAGCAGAACAAGAATCAATATTCTGTGTTTTTCTATGTTGATGATTTAATGCACCTCAAAAAAGGTGGCAGAATTTCTGCAACCACCGCATTTTTTGGTTCAATGCTAAACATCAAACCACTTTTGCACTGCGCAAGTTGTGGTGAACTTAAGATTGTTGGAAAAGCGATTGGAAAGAAAAAAGCAATAAGCGAACTCGTAAACTTTGCAAAAAAATATGGAAAAGATATTGAAAAGCACCCAATTGTGGTGTTGCATGCTGATGCGCCAAGCGAGGCTGAAGAACTTAAAAAAGAACTTCTTGAAAAATTGGGACCAAATTTAAATATCATTTCTGATATTGTTGGAACAACTGTTGGAACTCATTGTGGACCTGGAACAGTCGCTGTTTTCTTTCATGGCGAACAACTTGTTATTGATTAAAACGAAAAATCATCTAGACTTTAGATGATTTTTTTTAAAAATGTTTCTAATAACAAATATATTAAAAATAATTAAAACACTTTTTAACAAGCATTAAAAAGAACAAAATAAAAGTTAAAAAATTTTAAAACTTTAAAATTCTGTCATTAACCTTTAAGCATTTTCTGTCATAGACTACTTGCAAAAGGAGATTGACTATGTCTGATGAATTTTTTTATGAATATAAAGAAAGAATTAAAATTGTGATTAATGAATTAAAGCAAGAAAACAAACAATTAAAGATAAAACTGGAAGTTTCAAATAAAGAAATTGAACGACTGGAAAATGAGAATAAATCACTAAAGCAGAAACTTGCTGAAAAGGAAGAGACAAAAACATTGTAATAGTTTAGTTATCTAAATTAAACTTGTTATAGTATTAATTTTATAATCACTGTGTAAGTTATATGCAGTGCATAAAGCATTTATAAATTTTATATAAATCAAATAAAATATTTTTTATAAAAAGCAAAAATTTGCCTAAATCAGCAATAAAAAACACTTAAAACTGAATTTAAGGCGCACCCAAAAATTTAGACAATTTCAAGGGGTCCCCGTCACTTATTTAAGTGTTTTTTCTTTTTTTGATGAATTTTCGCTTAGTTCCTTTTCAAACTTCTTTAAAATCTTATTTTCAATTCTGGAAACCTGAACTTGAGATACTCCAAGTTCATTTGCAATTTCATTTTGTGTTTTGTCACGATAATAGCGCATAATAATGATTTTTCTCTCTCTTTTGTCTAAATCTTTAATAAGGCTTTTAATAATGATGTGGTCAAGCATATGTTCGTCATTTTGCTTATCTTCAATAACCTCTTCAAGTGTTGAGCCTGAATCATCACTTCCGTCTACCCTTGCAGACAAACTCACTGGAAAACTGCTTGCATCAAGGGCAAAAACAATCTCTTGCTGGTCAACATTAAAGTGCTTTGCAATCTCTTCGATTGATGGATTTTCGCCCTCATTTTGTCTTTGGTCAATATATTTCTTCACTTCAATTGAAAGAGCCTTTAACGCACGACTCACCTTAATTGAACCATCATCTCGCAAAAATCTTTTAACCTCACCTGCTATCATAGGAACAGCATAAGTCGAAAACTTAACGCCAAAACTGGTGTTGAAATTGTTGATGGCTTTTACAAAACCAACACAGCCGAGTTGAAAAAGGTCATCATAGTCTACGCCCTTGTTTCGATAGCGCCTTATCACACTTTTTATAAGAGGATAGTTTTGACTTATCAGCGCATTTTTTGCTTCGCTGTCCCCTTGTTTTGCAAGAATGATTAAAGAAAGGTTATCATCAACCATTTAACCCACTTTTTGCCATCACATTTTTATTTTCAATTTTTTTAATCATAAACACTTCAACACCGCCACCTTTGTTGTGCCTTAAATCAAAAGTGTCCATGAAACTTTCAATAACGGTGAAACCCATGCCAGCCCTTTCTTCATCTGGCTTTGTGCTGAAAAATGGTTCTTTTGCCTGTTCTAAATCAATTATTCCAACGCCGCGGTCCTTGACAGAAATACAAGCGCTGTCCTCTGTTAGTCCAACCCAAATTTCCACAATTCCAACCTTGTTTGGATATGCATGAACAACGCAGTTTGTAACTGCCTCGCTTACCGCAGTTTTAATATCGATTATTTCGTCAAGTGTTGGATTAAGTTGAACACAAAAGCCAGCAACAGCGCTTCTGGCAAATCCTTCGTTGATTGAAAGTGAGTCAAATTTTAATGTCATTTGATTTATATATTTCATCTATTATCTCCTAATTTATTTTTGGCATAATCTCATAAATTGCCGTCATTTTGAAAATTTTATCAATGTGTGAGGTTGGATTAGAAATAAAAATTGGAATATTCCTTTCCTTCATTTTTTTATAGCGCCCTATCATAACTCCAATGCCTGTTGAATCCATGAAACTGAGTTCACTGAGGTCCAAAATTACCTGACGGCAAACAGAATTAGACAAGTGTTTGTCCAGCACTTCACGGACATAAGACGCACAATGTTCATCAAGTTCTCCGCAAAGACTTAAATATAAAGTGTCTTGAATAACTCTTGCATTTATTTGCATTTTCCCCTCCGCTTGATATAATTTTAACTGCTTTTTGCATAAAAAAACTAAAAGAAAAAAGAGTAAAATGTTTTTTTTACTCTTTTTTTATCAAAAAAATTTATAAGTGTAACACAATTTCATCTTTACAAATAAAAAGATAGAATCAAAATTAGAAATTATGTGCAGACAACAAGCCGCTTCCAACCCAATTTTTTTGCTGGTCAATCTCGATTGCACTTGCCATGAGCAAACTTTTTATGAAATTTGGAGACAAATGCGGATTTTGGCTGAGAAGCAAAGCACACATTCCAGCAACAAAAGGCGTTGAAACACTTGTGCCACTCATTGTTGTGTAGAACTCTGTGCTGTTTTTTAAAGAAATTATATCTACCCCTGGGGCAATGATGTCTGGCTTAATAAAATCAAAAGCAGGTCCTCTTGAACTGAACGGAGCAACCTTGATGTTATGAATATCATCAATGACATCACAACTTCCAACCGTTATCACATTTGGGCAAGCACCTGGGCTTTTGATGGTGTTTTCATTTGGTCCGTCATTTCCCGCTGCACACACAACAACAATACCACTGTCCCAAAGTGCCTTTACGCCTATTATGAGCGGATCATTTTTTCCCAGTGGAATGCTACCAAAACTCATGCATACAATTTTGATGTCATAACGCTTTTGATTGTCAATTATCCACTGCATTGCGTTTAATATGGTTAACGCCTCTGTTTCACCGTCCTTATTAAGTGCTTTCAAAATCACCAAATCACATTGCGGAGCAACGCCACGATATTTGCCATTTTGAACAAGCCCACTTCCACCCAAAACACCTGCAACAAAAGTTCCATGCCCATTGTCGTCATATGTGAACTTTTTGCCACCAAGAAAATCTTCAAAATGAACTATGCGATTTACCCCACCAAGAAAATCAAGATGCGGATAACACCCTGTATCTATAACAGCAACACGAACGCCTTGCCCCATTATTCCCATTTTGTGCAAATCGTTGATTTCAAGGTCTTTTCTGGACTTTTCAAGCATGATGCTTGCCTTTTGAATGCTGGACACGTATTCCACACAATAAAGCGAAGAAAGTTTGAGTAAATCTTTTTGCTTTATTTTCATTCCAACAGCATTTAGAAATGGATAATAACCCACAAAGCATGATTCGTCAAAGTTTTGTTTTAATTCTGCTTTTGATTTTTCATAATCGACAAGCCAAACAATGCAATAGATAAAACTATCTTCTTCAAGCAAACTTATCTTATAAAGAAGGCGTGAGTCAATTTTTTCTTCCATCAATCTTCCAACTGTTTTAAAAGTTGTTGCATATAGTTCTGGGCGTCTTTATCCAAAAAGGGCTCTACTGTTTTTGCAACATCTCGAATTTGATTTATATTAAACTCACCTTTTGCCTTTTTTTCTTTTACAAGTTTAAACATTTCTTCCATCATTTGCGTTTGACTCATTTTTCCATAGCGTTTCATAAATTCATCAACCAAATCGCCATAGTCATTTTGAACTTTTTTAAGGTCCTCTTCATTTGGCTTTTTGTTGTTATGTATTTCTGTTTTAGCAAAATCTTTTATATTCATATTTCCTCCTTTTGCTCTCACTAAATATAATATGTTTTCATATATATATTTGATAAAAATTGGAGTAAATATGGATTTATCAAAAATTTTGCCAGTCATTTTAAACCTGCTGCAATCAGGAAACCAATCTCCACCGCCACCACCTCAAAATCAAGTCGCTACGGAGGAGTTGCCAGCATTAGACGCCTCTAATGCGTGTTGGCAGTTGCCAAACTATGATTTTACGCCCTCAAATTATCAGCAAAATTCAAACATTCCGCATCAGCAAAATTTTTCGCCAGCGCCTCCACAAAATCAAACTCCGCCTCAAAACAATTTTTTGGCAAATATTGACATAAATTCACTGATTTCCATTATAACTGAAATCATGAAAATTTTTCCAAAAAAGAAAGAAGAAGAGCCAAAAGAAGAAAAAGAGGTTTCACCCTCTTATATCTCCAACTTGCAACGAACAGACAGATTTACTTTTGATTAAAATTAGCAATGGTCAAAATGATGTGCATTGTGACAGCATCATCAAATTGCCTTATATCTAAGCCTAATAATTTCTTAATTTTTTCAATTCGATAAAGCAGTGTGTTGCGGTGCATGAATATCTTTTTACTTGTCTTACAAATGTTTAAATTATTACTTAAAAATGCTTGAGTTGTTTTGACAAGGTCATCATTTTCTAAAAATGCTTTAACATTTTCATCTTCCAAAATAAAATGGCATACATCACAATTTCCAAGTTTCATATTAGATAAAATATTACCCAAAAGGGAAGAATTGATTTTTATTTGTTCAAAATCATTTTTGTTCACTTTCGTTCTCCTTCTCTATACTGCCCGAAACCATTTTTATCTCTCTGTTTATAGTATCTTTAAAGCAACCAACATTTTCACACGCAATAATCACAATTTTATCTTTATGCTCTGCATCAATAAGTTTTTTCTGCGCTTTTATCATATCTTCTGTTATTTGGGTGTTATCTTGCAAATCAAACTCATCACAAAGCAGAATATCAAGAGGTCTTAACGCAAGTCTTGCAATTTGAACAAGTCGGCGGTCGCTTTTGCAAAGTCTGCCAACTTTTTCATCTTTTAGATGCTCAATATCATATTCTTTCAAAACAGCAAGTGCTTTTTCCTCTTGTTTTTCTTTTTCTTCGCCACGAATTTTCAGTGCCCACATCAAGTTTTTCAAAACTGTTTTATTTTCATAAAAAATTGGCTTGCTTGAAAGATAACCAAGGGAAACATCTTTGGAAAAATCAATGTTTTTAAGTGGTGTGTTATCAATGTAGACTTCACCCTTTTGCACATTTTCAAGCCCTGCTATCACACGCAAAAGTGATGTTTTTCCGCTTCCATTTTCACCAACAATAATAGCCCTGTCACCCTTTTGAAATTTTAGGTTGATATCAAACAAAGCATAGTATTCTTTGTTATAACCCAAATAAACATTCTTTAATTCAATCATGGTTTAACCTCAAAGTTATATTACATCAATTTAAAAAAAATTTCAACTATTTTTAACTTATACATAAAAATCACTAGTCAATTTTTTTTTGCTGTGCTATAATGAAACTATAATTTATAATTGGAGTGATAAAATGGATCTATTTGAAAAATGTAAAAATTACACAGTTGCTGAAGAAGCAAGAGAAATGGGCTTTTACCCTTATTTCCACTATCTCAACAGTGGGCAAGACATTGTTGTTAACATGGAAGGAAAGCGTGTTATAATGATTGGTTCAAACAACTATCTTGGCTTAACCAGTCATCCAGAAGTGATTGAAGCAAGTGTTAAAGCAACAAAGGAATATGGAACAGGTTGTTCTGGCTCTCGTTTTTTAAATGGAACACTTGATTTGCACATGGAACTTGAAAATGAACTTTCAAAATTCCTACATAAAGAAGATACTGTTACTTTCAGCACAGGTTTTCAATCTAACCTTGGAATAATCAGCGCAATTGCTGGAAGAAACGATGTCATTGTTTGCGACAAGGAAAATCACGCAAGTATCTATGACGGTTGTCGCCTTAGTTATGCAAGAATGTTAAGATATGAGCACAGCGACATGGAAGACCTTGAAAGACAACTTGCAAGCATAGACAAAGACAAAGGCATTTTGATCGTTACCGATGGTGTATTCAGTATGGGTGGTGATTTGTGTAAATTGCCTGAAATTGTTCGCCTTGCAAGAAAATATGGCGCAAGAGTTATGGTTGATGACGCTCACAGCCTTGGTGTGTTTGGTGAAGGTGGTCGTGGAACAGCATCTCACTTTGGGCTTGAAGATGAAGTTGACATCATCATGGGAACATTCAGCAAGTCTCTTGCTTCACTTGGTGGATTTATGGCAAGCACAAGAGAGGTTTGTGAATATGTTCGTCACAATTCAAGACCTTTCATATTCTCCGCATCAATAACACCTGCTTGTGCTGCAAGCGCTTTGCAGGCACTGAAAATTCTTGAAAGAGAACCTCAAAGGGTTCAAAATTTGCAGGATATTTCAAACTATATGCGTGAAGCACTTAAAAAACGCAACATTCCAATTCGTAAAAGTGAAGCGCCTATTATTCCAATTAATACCTATGACGATTGGAGAACTTTTGTGGCTTGTAAGATGCTTTTTGAAAATGGTGTTTATGTTAACCCTTGCATCTCACCTTCTGTTCCTGTTGGAGAAGCAATCATAAGAACAAGTTACACAGCGACACACACAAAAGAACTTATGGATGAAGCAGCAGATATCATTCAAAAAGTGTTTGCCGAACTCCCAGATTGTGAATACTTTGAAAAATTGAGAAAAGAACACGAACAACAAAAATAAAAACTGTTAAG
>CALWKH010000004.1 GCA_944381195.1 uncultured Clostridia bacterium | reverse complement strand
TCTTAAAACCCTTTTATTAAACAGAATTTAAGTTGATTTTCAGCAAAAAGTTGCTTAGCTAAGTTACTTAATTTTTTAAAACATTTTAATATTATAACTTTTTTAATTATAAACTGGATACCATAACTTTTTTTAATTTTCATAAAACATCTAGACATTACAGTTTTTTGGTGTTATAATGTAGGTAGAAAATTAAAAGGGGAAAACGAAATGACCTGGGAAGAAATTTGGAACGGCATTGTTGATTTTTTCACGGTGGGTGGACTTGCAATTTTAAGGGCAATTGGTCTTTGGATTGTTGGTTATATTGTTGTGAAAATCATTATGCTGATTATAAAGAAGATTTTTGCAAAGACAAAACTGGAAAAAGTAACACAGGGCTTCTTTTTGTCTGTGATTAAGTTTGCGCTATATCTAATTTTAATTATTATGGTGCTTGGACAACTTGGAGTGGAAATAACAGGGCTTGTTGCTGCCATTGCGGCTGCTGGACTTGCGATTGGTCTTGCTCTTCAAGACAGCCTTGCAAATGTTGCAAGTGGTGTTGTGCTTCTTGTTAACCACCCATTTAAAGAAGGGGATAATGTCAACATTGACGGCATTGAGGGAACAGTTAAAAACATTAAAATTTTAACTACTACCATTATCACATCAGATAATAAGGTGATAACATTTCCAAACTCAACGGTGGCGAATAGCCCGATTATCAACTTTGACAACCAAAAGAAAAGAAGAATTGAACTTAATATTACGGTGAGTTATGACACTGATGTTGACCTTGTGAAAAAGGTTATCACTGATGTCATGTATAGTGACGGCAGAGTGCAACTTGAACCAGCACCGTTTTGCGCCGTGAAGTTCTTTAATGCAGACGGCATTGGGCTTTTTGTGAATTGCTGGTGTCCATCAAAGGATTATTGGGATGTTTATTATTACTTAATGGACAACATCTTCAATGAATTTAAGCGTAATAACATTAAAATTCCTTATAAACAAGTTGAAGTTCGTCTGCGTGATGACCAGGTTGCGTTGCCATATAGAGAAGAAAAGTTGCAAGAAAGAGTTGAGACTGAAAAGGTGGAAGATGATAAGGAAGATGACTCTTTTGTTGGGTTTTTTAAGAAATTTGATATAACACACAGAAAACATAAAAAAGGCAAGAAAGAGAAGAAGGAAAAAAAGAACAAGAAAAACAAAAAAGAAAAAAATAAAATTGTCTTGCAAGAAGAAAATGTTGAGGTAAAATCAGCAGATAACCAAACAGCAGAGGAAAGAACTGAAAACAATAATGAAAAGAAATAGTTTGTTTTTTAATGGGCTTATGTATAAACAAAATCAATTTGGGCAATTAAAATAAATATAGCAAAAACACTTCAAACTTTTGAAGTGTTTTTTGTTGAAAAACTGCCAAAAAATCTATTTGTTTAGTGAAGAATTTATATTGAGAAAAGTATTTTATTGCAAATAAAGTGCAAATAAATTATTCTTTGCATACTGGGACAATGATATGCAAAAAAAAATTTAATTATATAATAATACAAATTGGAAAATAGGCATATAAAATAAAAAATTTTTAGTGTAAAAAGTGGCAACAGCTTAAAATCTGTAATACAAAAAAGCACAAGGTAAATTTTGCCTTGTGCTTTTGTTAAATATAAGTTTGTTATTTGAATTTTGTTGTAGGGTCATTTTTATTTGAGTTTGTTGTTTTGGTTTGGGTTAAAATGTTTTTGCTTAATTTATAAAATAAAAAGCAAAAAAGCATTCAAGATTGTTTGTTTTGGTTGAACACTTTTTCAATTTCCTTTTTGTTGTGTTTCATTTGAAGTGAATAACGAATGCGCTTACAAATCATAATAACAACAATTAAAGCAAAAATTACACCAAGAGCAATTGTTGCAATTAAAACATATTGCATTATTGTGTCCACAATATTTGTTGCACTGCTGGCAAGTTGCATTGACATTTTCTTCACCTCTTTTATATATTATACAAAAGAAATAAATAAAATGCAAACAAAAATTGATTTTTGTTTGCATTTGTTATAGTTTGATTGTAAATATTTTTAAATGTAATTTTTGCGCGTGCTGTAACATTCGCAAAGAATTTTTAACAGTCAATTTCCCAAAATTGATTAGAGCGGTAGAAATAAACAAAGAAAATATTAAAATTAAAAATTTTAATAGTCAAAGTTTTCATGTGCTATTTTAAAATATAGCAACAGTAAACTGTCCGCTTACTTCAAAGCCGTTTGGTTAAGTGAAATGGTGCGTGAATAAAAACAAAAAAGTTGTAAGAACAAATCAAGCAATATTTTTAGGATATAAGTAAATTTTGTTGCCCTGCCCATGCCCGCAAAGAGTCCTTCTTGACTGTCCGTTTCCTTAAATATAATTTAGTTTTGTAGCATTTCTTTGACTTCGTCTTCGCCTTGCTGAACATATCCAGCAAAATTTTCGTCTAGATATGCAAGAAGTGTTAAAAGTTCGCCCACATGAACCTGCTCTTCGTTTTTGATGTCTGTTAAAACCTTAATTACTGTTTCATTGTCTGTGCTGTCTATGTGGCGCTGATATTGATTGATTGCTTCCAGTTCGCCAATCAAATCTTGTCTTACCGCTTCAATCAGTTCATTTTTTGTGAATTTAATCATTTTTTCTGCTCCTTTTTTAAGTAATATACTCAAAAAACTTTTGTTTTGATACATTTTTAAAAATTTTTTATAAGACAATAATTTTTAAACTGAAAACAATAAAAAAATTAAATTTTTTGAATTTACTTTGTCTATAATATGTTTATATACTGTTTTGGTAAAAAGTTTTAATTTTTTAAATAGACTTAATAATTTTAAAAATGAAAAATTTACAAAATAAAAAAACTCCACCAAATTTTTGATAGAGTTTGTATTTCAAAGTATGATAATTTTTAAGCATTACAATTTTTAAATGATGTTTAAAATCATAAAGAAAATTGTTCCCAGTGTTCCTAAAAAGATTGCCATATAGTAGAAGATATAGTTCATTGGCTTTGTTTTCTCTGGAAGGTTTAAGTTATCAGAAAGCATAAGTTCAGCAGTTTTTTTGGTGGACATACCTTGCATCAAGTCTTGTGGCGTAAATGTGCCTTGTTCCAGTTTTTGTTGCAAGTTTATCATGTTTGCTTGTTTGTAAAGTGCCATCATTTGTTCTTTGTTTTTGATGTCTATGTTTTCATCAAGATTGTTTTCTTTTATGCCTTTTGCAAAATTCTTTTGGAATCTTTTGAACTGCATTTTTTTGCCTTCAACAAAGAGTTGAACGATAAGATAGGTTGTGAGCATTCCAACAAGCAAAATGAGAAGAATGTTCAAAAGAAGCCCCAAAATCACATTGCCACCATAGAGAATGTTGTTGAAGAAATCAAGAATTCCGCTTGGCATCCATGTGCTTCCATAGGCAAATTCAATGCAAACGCTGATGGTGTTGTTTACAAAGTGCATTATCATTGCTGGATATATGCTTTTTGTGAGAAGGGTTATAAAGCAGAAGAAAATTCCAACCACAAAGGCATAGCCAAATTGTGATATGTTAAAGTGCATAAGCCCAAATAACAGCCCACACAAAACCATTGCACGAATTGCACCGTTTTTTCTCATTCCGCCAAGAACAAGCCCTCGATGTGCAACTTCTTCGCAAAAGCCTGGCAATACTCCAACAAGAAAGATTGAAAGGAAGAAGTTTGCAACAGAATAGTTGCCCTCGGCTGTGCTTGTTGAACTTTGATATCCAAACAAGCCCAAAATTCCGCTCCAAAGTGAACTGATGTAAGTTATGAAGATGAAAACGCAAATTCCAAGCAGAATGGAAACCAAAATGGAAACAAAGGTGATTTTTCTGAAAGAGAAAAATTCGAATGTTTGCTTTGCGTTTTTCTTTAATAAAATTGAAAATAAACTGATTGGCAAAACCGCCATAAGCCCAACTTGAACGATAAGCCTGTAAACATAGCCTGCGCCACTGAAACTAAACAGCCCAAAATATGAAATCACCTTTAAAATGACAAAGAGTGCCATTATGATGAAATATATAAGTCCAGTGTAGAACACAATCTTGTTGTCAATTAGAAATGTCTTCTTTTCCATAAAACCTCATCTTTTAAGATATGCATTTGTAGATAAAAATATATTTTTTGATAAAAATTGTTAAAAGTTTTAAAAAATTTGAATGATGCAGAATGCAACAGCAATCACCAGTCCAACAACCATCATATAGATTTCTTTTTTTCTCGTGCTTTTTTCTTGCTGTTCTTCCGCTGAAAGTGGAACACTTTGCTTTTTGCTTGACTTTTTGTTTTGTTTTTCTAAGCCGTCAATTTGAATGCTTTTTTCTGTGATTGCTTTGTTTTCTTGTTTGGTGATTGTCTTTTGCTCGGCTTTTTGAAGTCCGTCAATTTTCATTGTTTTCAGTTTGTCTTTGTCTTTGACTTTTTTCATCAAATAGAAAACAAGAATGGTAAACAGCACAGCCAAGGCAAAAAGCCCGATTGCAAGGAACACATCACCAATGCCAACACTCTCTGGCAAACCACTTTCGCCAAAGGCATACATCATGGTTACAACAAGAAAGTTGTTTGTGAAGTGCATCAGCATGGTAAGCCACAATGCGCCCGTTTCCCACATCACATAGCCAAAGATAATTCCCAAAATAAAGGTGTAGGGAAGTTGCGCCACCGCTCCGTGCATAAGCGAAAAGGCTGCTGCACTTACCAAAATTGCTGGCCATTTTCCCCAACTTTTAAGCCCGTTAAAGACAATTCCACGATAGACAAGTTCTTCACTGATTGCTGGAAGCACGCAAATCATCAAAACTGCCAAGACATAGTAGCCAAAGTTATCAAGAGGAATGTCAATTCCCGTTGTGACCGTTATTCCAATTCTGTCCAGTCCAACAGAGAAAAGAGTTATAAGATTAGATGTCAAAAGGGCAACACCAACAACAAGCACCACTGCCAAAACGGCGTTCCATGCATTTGTCTTTTGCTTTATACCACACGACACAAGTCCATTTGTTTTTGTTGTTTTGTTGTATACAAGAAACAGTCCAACAAGAAGAAGTGCAGTGATAATTCTCAAAAGACAAACAAACCAAGTTTCTGAATATACAAGATAAACGCCATTTTCGTCCACCTCACTGCCATAAAGAAAAACTGCAATGATTGCTGCTGCCAAAAGCGGAAGAAGAATGGACCAGATGTAAACGATTGAAGAATCGTTTGGTGTGTATGATAGTTTTTTCATTTGTTCCCCCAATTGTTTAATTTTATAACAAAAAGGGGAATTTAGCAACAGAAATCATGCTTTTTTCTGCTTTCGTTTGAAATGAATGCCATATAGAAAATTGATAAGATACCATAATAAAACCAGTATAAGCATTATGATAAGTGTTGCTAGAATCAGTGGGACAAAGGAATAGAAAAGCACGCACAGCGTTGCAACCAGCAGACAATTTAACAGATTTCCAACAACAAGGCACAAAATGCGTTGCCAAACTTTCAGGTTCAAAAGAACGCTGAGTCCAGCCCCGCTGTATATACCAAAAACGGGCAAGGGCAGGGCATAGAAGGTAATCAAAAGTGCCATGGTTTTTGCTTTTGTGTTTTTAACCTGCTTTTTCTTGTTTGGTCTGTTAAAAAATTTCATCTTTTTTTCAAGAAAACTTTCAATTTGCACAACATATTTGCCAAGTTTTTTCTTTTTCAGTCGGTTAAAGATTGGGGTCAAAAGCAAAACAACCAAAATTCCCGCAACCGTGCTTGCAAGGAAACTGACAAGGGTTGCACCCCAAACGGTCATTGCACTGCTTCCCCAAACTGCTGTGGCACACCCAAGTGGAATTGCAATTTTTGAATCAACAAGTGGCATACAAGCACAGATAATCACAACAGCAAAAACGCCCCATTCCCCAAAAAAATTTATAATTTGTTCTTCAAACATATTCTATCTATATGTTTGTTTTTTGTTAAATAATCATATTTTTTAGATAGTCTATAAGGCAATGTTTTATGGTTGTTTTAATAAGTAAAACAATATTCTTTAGATAAGTTAGCGGTTTGTTTTTATGGTTGGTTAGTTTATTAAATAAAACAATATATTTTTTAGATAGGTTGTTATGTTATCTATTTTTTGCGGTTGTTAATTGCTAAATAGCAATATGTTTTTAGATGTTGTTTGGCTTTGTAAAAATTATTTTTGTATAAAAATGTGAAATTTATATTAAAAATTAAAAAATTTTGAAATTTTTATTTAAAAAGGGTTTTTTACAAAAAAATTTCACTTTTTTTGCATAAATTATTTTTATTTTCATATGATAATATTGCAAGCGCTGAGTTAAAGCAAAATTTTGCTTGATTTAAGACATTTGTCTGTTTTTCAGTGCTTGCTTTTTTATTTTAAAAAATAATGAATATTTTTAAAATTTTTATACAAAAATTATAATTTTTATTTGGGTTTAGTGAAACATTATTTATTAAGTTAATTAAAAGATGTTGGAATTTAAGTCTTAATTTATTTTGATTATTTTGAAAACTACTGATTTTGTTAGCAATGTTTATTTTCTTTTTAATGTTTGTAGTTAAGAATTATTTTGTTATAAAGCAATAAAAAGTTTTAGCGATAAAAATGCAACTAACAGGTTAAAGTTTGGTGAAAAGTTTGGTTTGGTAATGAAGTTTAATCTTCATTATTATTTTGTTTGTAAAGTCTAACTTTTTTTGATAAAAACTTTTTGTATATTACTTATTTTTTGTTTTGTTTTTTAATTTTTTAGCATTAAAAATTTTATTTGGATAGATTCTGTGCTTTGTTTTTTCTTTTTAATTACATGCACTTTTATTACAAAAATTAAAATTAAAGTCATTTAAATTTTATTTGCGTCATTAGAGATGGGGTTTGTGATTGTTTGATTTATTTAATAATAATCATAAAAAATTTGTAATTAAAAATAAAAAAGGTGTTTTATTAAACACCAAAAAATCTTTTAATTTCTATTGCTGCGGTTTCTGGACTGTCGGAACCGTGAATTAAGTTTTCTCTGTCGTTGCAAGAATAGTCTCCACGAATGGTTCCAGCAGGAGCGTCAAGATATTTTGTTGGCCCCATGAAAAGACGCATTCCCTTGATTGCATTTTCGCCTTCAACAATCATTCCCACAACTGGTCCGCTTGTCATATATTCAACAACCTCTGGGAAGAAAGGGCGGTCTGCAATGTGAGCATAATGCTCTTTTAGAATGCTTTCAGAAAGTGAAAACATTTTCATGTCCGCAATTTTATAGCCCTTCTTTTCAATTCTTGAAATAATTTCACCAATAAGTCCGCGCCTAACAGCGTCTGGTTTTAGCATGATATATGTTCTTTCCATTTTGTTCACCTCTTAATAAAATTATTCTATCATAACTTAAAGCATTTTTCAACTAGAAATAAATATATTTTTTGCAAGTAATATGATTTTTAAAGTTTAAAGCAAAATTTTATTGTTTTTAGGTTTAATATTTTGAGTTTGATTTGTTTATTGTGGAAAAGTGCAAAACTGTGGTGAACATTTTTAAATGTTTTTATAATATTCTAATTTATTTTAAAAGTTTTATTGAAATTTTATGATTATTTTTAAAATATGATGATTTTTGTTACATTTTTTTAAATTTAACGAAATTATATAAATAAAGAATTTAACAAGATACAAAAAATTTAAAACTTAAAACATAAAAAAACAAATTTATAAAATATTAAAGAAAATAAAATTAAATTATAAACATGAAGAGTTAAATTAAAAAAATAAATTAACCAATATTAAAAGTTAAAAAATGAAGAAGTAAAAAAGATAAAATATAAAAATAAGTTATAATAAAAATGAAAAAATTTGTAAATTTTTTTAAAGTTCGTTTTTAATTTGTAAAAAACTTTTGAGAAAAAGAAAAAGCATGGTGCTTTTAAAATCTTTCTGGATAACAAGCCTCCATGCTTTCTTTGATTCCCTGAGTTACATCTTGGTCGAACTTTAAGCCCAGTTCTTTGAAGTTTAGTTCGTTTGGCAAAACGGTTGGATCAATGAAAAGTTGTTTGTTTTGAATTTGTGTCATCAGTTTTGAAGAAAGAAGCCCACTTTCTTTGCCCATTTTTTTGATTGCTCGGTCCCGCTTTTTTGCTCCCATTGCGCACAAAAATGCTGGGAATTCTTTGTATGGTCGGTCGTCTTTTGAAAATTCCATCATCATTGGAACAAGTTTTTTAAACTCAAAGTTGTCTTGGCTGACAGGATAGCATTTTTTGTTTTCGCCATTAAAAGTGATGCCAACAATTGCTTCTGCCACACCACGAACATCAATCACGGCTGTGCCACCGCCTTTTGGCAGGGCAACATATTTCATGCCGTCAAAGTTGGCAAGAAAGGAGTCACGCCAAAGAGGTTTTCTGCCGAAAGGCTTGCCAAAAATGTATGGCAGTTCAACAATCATCACATCAAACTTGTCGTCAGCAAGCATCATCACATTTTCTTCTTGCTCACGCCTTGCCTTTATGTAGGGGTGATATTTTGAAAGTTCGCCATTTTCAAGTTTGTCAAAGTGTGAAAAATAACTTCCAAGAACAACACATCTTTTGATTTTTGCCTCTTTTGCACATTCGCAAATTCGAGTTGCCTGTTTCACCAATTTTTCTCTGAAAAAGTCAATTGCAGGAGCGTCTGGCAAAACTCGGTCGTCTGGACCAAGGGCATAGATAAATGCGTCAAACTCATCTTTTTTCAAAAGTTGCACAATCTCGGTATCGGTCATTTCAAACAGATTTCCAAAGGAAATGTCAATTTTGTTTGAGAACCAGTCAAGATTGTCAATTTCATTATCAAGTGCAATGGTGGATACTTTTATTTTCATGTCCAAAAATTTTAGGGCGGTATAATAGCCAATGTATCCAGTTCCACCAGCAATAAACACTTTTTTAATTTGATTTTTTGTCATATTTGTTCACCTCTTTTTTTATTATAACAAAAATTTTTTTGTTTAGCAAACAAATTAAATTATAATTTTGAAAACGCCGAACGCCAAACAGTTCCGACATCGACACTTTTTTAATTTTTAACTATAAAGGGTTGACTTTTTAAAAATCTTTTAGTATAATAATGTCAGAAAGTGATTGGCTCGGTTTTAGACCTTGTAGCCCCCTACGAAATGAAGCATGATGCTTGTAGGCACTTTCTTTTTTTATTTTCTTTTTAAAATTAGTAGAATAATATGTATTTAATTTCTTTCATTTTAAGATATCTTGCGCCAAGATAGTTCAAGAAATGTTATTATTTTTTACTCTCTTAACTTTTGAGGAGCAATGGTTGAGTCAATGAACTTCGCTCCTTGCGGGAGTGGGTATATCTCACAGAAAAAACGCTTTTTATTTATATATAATAGGAAAAAATAAAATTCTTTTTTTGCAAAATTTTAACATTACATATTGAGTGAAAAGCATTTTTGTGATAGAATTAAATCAGGGGTGAAAAAATGGAACAAAAGAAAGGTTTATATCGTGTGGTGTATGACGCCGAGACAAGAAAGTGGCTGATTAAAAAAGATGGTGCAAAGCGTGTGATAGACAGCCTTAACACAAAAGATGAGGCAATGAAAAGGGTTAAGACTTTGAGCGAAAATCAAGACATCAACTTTGTGCTTTATAAGAAAAACGGCAAATTTCAAAAGAAAAGATAGTTTTAAAAACATAAGCATCAAAATTTGTGAAACTTGGAAAAATTTTGATTATCAAAAACATTCAAGACAAAACTTCTTTGTTAATATCTATTTTTTAGAATTTTGTTGCTAGTTTTCTTGTTATTTTATGTATCTTTTGCTTACTTAGCATATTTGGCGTTCGGATAGGTCAAGGAGTTTCACTCCTTGTCGTGCGAAAGGCAGAGCCCACAGAAAAAAAGGCTTTTGTTTTGATGAAAAATTTTAATATGTTTCTTATTGTTTTTTCTTTTATTTTTTATTTCTCACTTTCTTTATTTGTTTGGAGCCAATATAGGTCAAGGAACTTTATTATTTTTTATTCTCTTAACTTTTTAGGAGCAACGGTTAGGTCAAGGAAGGTTCCTTGCCGTGCGAAAGGCGGAGCCCACAAAAAACACTTTTAATATAAATATAATTGCAATTTCTTTAAAAGAAAAAGGAACTTCAACAAAGTTCCTTTTTTGTTTAATTAAAATTTATAATATTTCATTAAATATTTTATTTTTTTAAGTAAAATTTTTTAAATTTTATTTTTTGCTTGCTTTTGCTGTTGTCTTGCCAGCATTTTTATTTGATGTTTGCTTTTGTTTGGAATTAATGCTTTTTGTTGCAACTTTTTTGCTCACATCATTTTTCTTTGATGCTGTTTTTTGAGTCGCTTTTGGCGTTGATTTCTTTTCTGCTGATGTTTTGTTGGTTGCTGATGTGGCTATTTGCTTTTGATTTGTTTTTTGTTTTGGCTGATTTTTTTCTTTGTCTGTTTTTGTGGCATTTTTCACTGCTTTTTGCTTTTCATCTTTAATTTTTGATGTTTTTAAAGTTTTTGTTAAACTTGCTACATCTTGTTTTTTGGTGCTTTTTTTAAAGCCTCCGCCTTCCTGCAAATATTTCTGCTTGTTGCGGTCGGCAATTTTTATGATTTGAGCAAGCACTTTTGATTTTGAAAGCCACCAATCACGGCTGTAGATTCTTATGATGTCCCAGCCACGTGTTTTGAGGAAGGTTGGGCGGAACACATCACGCTCCATGATTGAGTCCGAGGACTCATAGGCGGTGTAGTCACATTCAACACCAACAAGATATCTTTCAAGTTCTTTGTCATAGATTCCCAGTGAAATTTTATAGTCTGCATTTCCAAGATTGGTGTCAACACGATATCCAAGCCCTTCAAGTTCTGCCTTGATTTTCTTTTCAAGGTCATTGATAATTTTGTTATCTTGAGGTCTTTCAATGTTATTAAGTGCGCCTTCAAGAATGATTTTCTTTTCGGTTTGATTGCCATTTGAAACAGCACGAACATAGCGCAAATAGTTTTTGAAAATTTTTGGTCCAGCATTCTTGGTGGTTTCAACATTCAGTTCTTCTGGCTCAATGCTGGTTACAACATAAATTTGTGATTTTGCACGAGTGATTGCAACATTAAGTCTGTTTTCTCCGCCTTCGGTTGAAAGTGGTCCAAAATGTGCAACAACTTTGCCATATTCATTGCGCGCATAACCGATTGAAAAGATGATTATGTCTCGCTCATCACCCTGGACATTTTCAAGGTTCTTAACAAAAATGCTGATGTCTTCGCCATTTTCTTTGCGATTTTGCTCTTTTAAGAATTGGTCTCTAAAACGCGGATTTTTGTTGCATTCTTGGTCAATTGCATCTTCAATGGCGTTTTCTTGTTCAAGGTTAAAGGTTATAATTCCAATTGATTCCTTGTGCTTTCTGTTGTTAAACAGTTTTTTAAGAAGTTCCACCACCGCTTTTGCTTCTGCAAGATTCTTGCGGTTTATCCAACTTCCGTTAACTTTGATTCTGGTGATTGGTTTAGATGTCTTTGTGATGTTTGGAGCAATTTCAAGCCTTCCGTCATAGAACGCATTGTTTGAAAAGTTGATGAGTTCTTCGCTTCTGCTTCGATAGTGATAGGTTAGATGCACGCTGGTGTATCTGCTCATTGCAAGGTCTAATAAACTTTCCACTTCAAGCGCAGCCTGTGTGCTGAGGTCAATTTCATCGTCTTGGTCATTACCCAAATATCTTTTCATAAAGGTTGCGGTTGGGCGAAGTTGTTTTGAGTCTCCTGCAACCACAATGTTTTTGCCTCGATAGATAACTGGCAAGGTGTTTTCAATGAACACCTGTGATGCTTCGTCAAAAAGCACGATGTCAAAAAGGTTTTTAACAAGTGGCAAAATGGTGCAAGCACTTTCAGGGCTTAACAGCCAGCAAGGGAACAGTTTGAACATATAGTCGCCAAAGGTTTCCATGAATTTTCTGATTGGCCACTGGTTTTGCTGTTTTGTGAGTTGATAGAGAAAGTTCTTGTTGTTTTGGTCGCTGTTAAAATGCTGGCGATATTCCTCTTGAAAGGTCTCATCACACATAAGGCGAGAGATGTTGTTTCGCTCGTTTGTGAGTGAGATAATGCGGTTTTTTGCGTTGTCATAGTCAATAATTCTTGCAAGAGATTCTTTGTTTTCGTCTTCCAGCATGGTAACTTCGTGATAGATGCGAATCTTCAAAAGTTTTTGCAAGGTTTCTAGATAGTGCGCCTTTGTTGTTGTGCTGTTATACGCAAAATTGAGAATGATTTTTTCAATGTCGTTAAGTTCGTGAAGCATGATGTTGATGTCTCGATTCTGCACATAACTGTCAAGGGCGTTGTTAAGAAGTTTTAGATAGAGCCAGTTTCCGTTTAGAAGATTTCCAACCAGCATGGTGTAGCCATTGTCTGTTAAAACATCTTGCAAGAACTTAAAGTCGTTTGTATATTCCTCAATTGCATGAAGAATTTTTTGGAATTCGGCAAGGGTTTCTTTTTCTTTTTGGTTCATTTTTGCCTTCATGAATGGATAAAGTGGAAACAGGTAATAACTCACTTTAAGAGCGTTTGCGGTTTTTGGGTTGGAGTCTTTTGCCACAAATTTAACAAGCGGACTGATTTTGTTTATGTCCAGTTTTTTGTCTACATAATATGAAACAAATTGCCTTGCGTTTGGATATCTGGCAAAATCAAACGGTGTCAGCCTTTTTGCAAGCAGTTTTTGCAGTGTTGATTTTGTTTGTGTTAGAGTGTGAAATTCAATGTTTGGTTTTAATTCGTCAACAAATGGATTGAGTTTTTTCTCTTCCAAAAATTGATAATATACTTCTGCCTTTTTCTTGTCTTTGATAAGTTTTAAGTTTTCTGAAAGTTCGTTATATCTAAGGTCAAGCAGTTCGGGGGTTTTGAGCATGTTTTGATATATTGTATAGTCATAACTTGTCTTGCCCAAAATGTATGAATTGTTATACATCTGTTGCAAGGTAAGCCCAAATGGGCGAGGAGTAAAAAGGGTGTCGCTGATGATTTCAAGTTCTTCCTCTTCCTTGTTGATTGCATCTTGCAGTTCGTCATAGTTTTTGTTGTAGTGTGAAAGTGAGCCAGCCATAACCTGCTCATGAGCAACTTTTGCACGCTCATAAAAGCCCGTTTTGTTCTTTTCTGGGTCAATGATATACATTGCTTTGGAACTTAATGTTCCAAGGCGGTTGAAAACAACATCAAGCGCCGCTTTCTTTTGCGAAACAACCAAAACACGCTTGTTTTTGCAAATTGCATCGGTGATGATGTTAACAATGGTTTGAGATTTTCCCGTTCCAGGAGGTCCATAGATAACAATGTTGCCTTTTTCGTTCAGGGTGGAAATTGCGTTTTGCTGGGCAAAGTCAAGATTGCTGATGGTGTAAAGATGTGTGTCTGGTTTTTTGATTTTCTTTGGAGTTTTTGCATAAATCAGTTCATCAATTGCTTCGTTTGTGAGCCAGCGCTTTTCCAGAAGTGAATAGTCGTTATAGATTGAGTTTGCAAGAGGAAAACGTCCGAGAATTGCATAGTGTTTGATTTCAAGACGGTCGCCAGCAAAACTTTCTTTTGATTTTTCAAAAGAGAAAATTCCCTTGCGTGCGGAATAGTCCAACTTAACATTAAACTTTCTTAGATAGTTAACTGCGTCTTGAATGTTTTTAAAACTTGAAGAAAGTTTGCCACGAAATTCCATTTCCATTTCTTCAAGGCTTATGCGTCTTGAACGAGAATAGGCAAGAAGAAAAACTTTGTTAAGTTGAACATTTTCGTCTTTTTTTGCTTCAAGATGAATGGTGTTTTCGTCAATGATTTCAATGCTTACTGGGAACAAGAAAAGTGGCGCTTTCACAAGCACATCTTTGTCTATTGCACCTTGAACATATGGATAGCCCACATAGAGTTCATATCTTCCTGTTTCCTTTGAAAACTCTTCAATTTCACGCTTTAAGTTTTTAAGAAGTGTAATCTGTGAATTGATTGCTTTTTTGGTCTCTTCACGCTTTTGCCTTTCAAGTTTGAAACTTGCTTCGCTTTTTTCTTTTCCAGAAAGCGTGGTGAGATTTGCATAACTTTTTGCAAGCGAACTTTCCACACCTAAGTTTTTAAACAGGCGGTCTTTTGCGCTTTTTGCAATCAGTGGATAGGAATATGTTTTTTCATTCCATAAAAAATCAAGAAATTCGTTCACGGCATCAAAATCACCGTCAAGCAGTTTGCCGATGTCATAGGAATATTTCTTGCTGGACTTTCTGGTGTAAAGGCTTCGATTTTTTCCGCTGATTTCAATTAAGCGCTCTTTGTAATATGTGTATATACCCTTCATTTTTTGCCCCTTTTGTGTTATAAAATTATTATATAGCATAAAAAAACAAAGTGCAAGTAAAAAAGGGAAGTTGGAAAAAAGTTTTAAAGATTCAGTGAATGTTTTTGCTAAAACATAAAAATTTTCTGTGGTAACGATATAAAATATCAATAAACTCATAAAAATCATTTGCATTTTGTTTTTTATATATAGTATAATGAAAATATAAAAAGTTGGAAGCGAAAAACCTTTGAAGTTGGAAGCGAAAAACCTTGAAATCATTTGCAATTTGCTTTTAAGTTATGTTAAAATGAAAACATAAAACAAGGTTTTTTGAAATCATGTGAAATCATTGGCGTTTTGTTTTTAGAATAAGAGCATAAAACAGAATTTTTTTTAAAACCCATAAATTTGATTGCTAAAAACAAGAAAAATAGGTATACTAATAGAGAAATAAAAAAGATAGGAGAAAACAAGAATGGAAAAACAAAAGGCATTTTCAAAGAGTAAAAAAGTTTTGATGTTCTGTTTAATCAGTGTTTTCACCCTTATGTGTGCGGGGGGGGGGCTATTCATTGGTTAAACAATGAGCGCTCGTCAATCAACGCCACGCAAAACACAGACACCACCTCATTTGTTTCTGTGGATGAAATTTGGAACGCCGAAGAGGGCTATTTTAATGGAGGTGCTTTAAATTCACTGTTGCAATACATAACAGGAAATGAAGACATCACAGCAAGCGATGTTGCAAGCACCAAGATAAACCAAACCCGCACATCAGCAGACATAAGAACAACAGCAGTAAACAGCAAAACAAACACTCAAGATGTGCAAGTAACCTTTGCAGGACTCACATGGCAGGTTGTTCACCTAACGCAAGATAGAAGCAAAAATGATATAGTAACATTGTGGCTCTCAAACAACAAGCAAGACGCATGGTCAGGGAGACCAACAGATGAAGGTGCATACTATGGCTTCATAGACGGAGCATTATATTCAGATTGGTCATACAATTTTCAAAATGCCTCCTTTACAGTAACTTATCCAAGTAATTTATATGGAGCAAGTTATATACACGCAGTAACCTTAAATAATGGGGGTATATATGCCACCAGCACAAGTGCAGTAACATCACAGCCAGCGCAACAAGATTCAAACAGTGTGTTTGCAATGTTCACCATGGATGATGTGGCAGGAAGTGTAACAAAATACTTGGTAACACCAAGTCAAGTGAAATATCAAGAGACTGAGAATGCAAACACACAATTTGGTACTGAAAATTATTATCCAAACGAAGCGTATGGAGAGCCAAATGGGAGTGGTTCATGGGATACAAATAATGGAGGAGCGGTAAACATAACCAACAAGCAATATTATGATGCATGGGCAGACGACACATTATGGCTACCAAGCAGAACGGAAACGGGCTATTCAGGGACAACAGGAAATTCAGCAGGAATCTGGCAAACATCAACGGCACAAAGAGCAAGTAACACAGGTAATGACTTAAGCACAACAATGGGGGAAGTAGGCTCAACAAGTGGAACCGCTTATAATCATTCCTGGCTGCGCTCCGGCTACTACGCTCATGCAGGCAATGCTTTTTATCTTCAAGCGTCCGGCTCCAGCAACTATATTAACAATGTAAACAATTCTCCCGCCGTCCGTCCTGCGCTTCACCTTAATCTAAACTCTGCCGCAGAAAATGCTGTTGAAGCAGCAAAAAGAATTTGGGATGGCACTTCAACAGAACGACCAACCTTGCAGAACCCCGCACAAGCGAACAGCGAAGATAACCCATACATCATAGACACCGCTGCCAAACTTGCGTGGATAAGCGCAAACTTTGACCAAAGCAACTGCTATGGGCAACACTATTTGCAAACGGTGGACATTGACCTTGCGAGTCACCCTTGGACACCAATAAACAATGTGGCTGACAGAGATGACAATAACCAACGAGCATACTATTATGACGGCGGAGGACACACCATTTCAAATCTTTACATAAACACTTCAGAGCAGACTTTGACTTCCAACAACTATCTTGGTCTTTTTGGTCGTGTATATGGCTCGTCAGACAATCAAGCATATATCAAAAACCTTGGCATTGTAAATGGTTCAATTGCTGGAGAAAGTTATTATGTTGGCGCTGTGGTGGGATACGCTAGTTACACAGATATCACGAATTGCTATAATGAAAAGACTGATATAACAATAACAGGCTCATCACAATATGTTGGCGGAGTTGTTGGATATAATAATTCTGGAACAATCAGCAATTCATACAACACAGGGACAGTAAGTGGATCGGATTGGGTTGGCGGAGTTGCTGGGAATAATAATGGTGGAACAATCAGCGGATCATATAATACAGGGACAGTAAGTGGAAGAATTAATGTTGGCGGAGTTGCTGGATATAATAATTATGGAACAATCAGCAGTTCATATAACACAGGGGCAGTAAGGGGATCATCGTGGTATGTTGGCGGAGTTGCTGGAAGAAGTTCTGGAACAATCAGCGGTTCATATAACACAGGGACAGTAAGTGGAATTAGTTATGTTGGCGGAGTTGCGGGAACTGTGACAGGTTCAAGCAGTTTACCTGCGGTTATATCCAGTTGTTTTAACACTGGGAGAATTATCCGCTCAAGCGGAAGTAACACTGCTTTTGGCGGTGTGGTTGGATATATTTCCAACGGCACAAGCAATCCTTCTCGATATGTTTCAATTTCTTGGTGTTATTACAACACAGAAACTGTTGGCAGTGTGGTAACAAAAGCAATTGGCTACGGCAATGGTTATCAATGCTATGGCTTAACCACCGCCCAAATGCAAGGTGATAAAAACCAAAACTATATGTATCTTTCAGACACAATTTGGAACTTTGCAAGTGGCGAGTATCCAACACTGAAATATGTTGCAACTGTTCAAAATTGATTTTTAATGATAAATTATGATAAAAACAAAAAATAATCAATAACTCTCGTGTGGAACACACTAGCATTAAAGTATGTTGAATTGTAGAAGTGGAAATAAATAATAAGAAAAAGGGCTTTTGCCCTTTTTTGTGTTTATAATTTGTTATGTTCATAAGAAAGTATAGATTGAACTTTGTTTATTACAATTTATGTTCTTCTATTGAAACAGCATGGGGCTTGCACGCTTAAAGCGTGCTTGCGTGCATTTTTACAAAATGCACGGAGCGTTTGCAAAACGCAAAGCCCCATTGCAGTTTTATATGCTTTTGGTTGTTATAAAACAGCAATAACAAATTTTATGTGGTTTTATATGCTTTTGGTTGATGTAAACTTAACAAATAAACAAATTACAATAAAAATTTATTTATATGTTTAATTTTATCTATCTGCTTTTAATATAAATTGTAGGCAGTGTTGGGTATTTTTTGTTTTTTGAATGGTAAAAATCATTTAATTGTTGTTTGTATATTGCATATTGGTGCGTATTGTGATATAATAAATCTATACACAAAGGAGAAAATTAAATGTCTAAATACATAAGCCAGTTATCAAGAAGTGATATTTTATTTTATGAGAACAGCAAAAACAGAGTTGTTAAAAACATAACCATGACCAGTGGTAGAAAATGGGTTCAATATTTTGAAGATAACGAAGAAATTGAAGCAATAAAAGTTGAGTTTGTTGATATGACAACCAAAAAAACTGGTTGCTTCATATATACCGACTTTGAAGCCAAGACTGAAGATAAAAAAACAGTGTTTCAAGAACAAAAAGCATATCAAGAATATATGACAAAACTTTTTGACAAACATCAAGTTGTGGTTGTTAAAGATTTAAGATATACAGACATCGAGACAAGCGAAATTCGTGACATAAAATATATCAAAGGTGAAAAACGCCCATTTGTTGTTGAGGTTCAAGATTTGCCAAGAGAAAAAAATGGTGATTATAAAACAGATTGTTCCAAATTTTTTGCTGAAAAGCGAGAATATGTTGTGAAAGGGAAAAGTGTCAAAGCAACGAAACAAACACTTTTGCCATGTTAAAAGGATAAATTATTAAGTATGAAAATTGCTAAAAGTTGGTATGAACTTTTAAAACCAGAGTTTGAAAGTGAAAATTTTAAAAATCTTGAAAAATTTTTGAGTGAAGAATATTCAAAGTTTAAAATCTTTCCACCTGAAGACAGCATTTTTAACGCATTGAATTTAACTCCTTTTGAAAAGGTTAAAGTGGTGATTGTTGGGCAAGACCCCTATCATGAAGAGGGGCAGGCAAACGGGCTTTGCTTTTCGGTGAGCAAAGAAACCGCACTTCCACCGAGTTTAATCAATATTTATAAAGAAATTGAAAGTGATTTGGGCATCAAAATGGCAAATCACGGTGACCTTTCAAGTTGGGCAAAACAGGGTGTGCTTTTACTGAACGCCGTTTTGACCGTTCGCAAGGGAAATGCAAACTCTCACAAGGGCAAGGGCTGGGAGGTTGTTACATCGGCAATCATTCAAAAACTTAACAAACAAGAAAGACCAATTGTCTTTATGTTGTGGGGCAGAAATGCGCAAGAGTTTGCTTCAAACATTGACAAATCTAAACATTTGGTGCTTGCCTGCGCTCATCCAAGTCCACTTTCGGCATTTGCTGGCTTTTTTGGGTGTAAGCATTTCAGCAAGGCAAACGCATTTTTAAAAGAGCATGGAGAAAGTGAAATTGACTGGCAGATTAGATAGAAAATGCAACCTGTTGTTTTGCAAACAATGAAAAGAACAATTTTGGTTTAACTTTTTTGAAACGAACAAAAAAAGAACATTTGGTTTGGTTGTTTTGCAAAAAATGAACTTTTGGTTTGGTTGTTTTGCAAAAAAAAGAACATTTGGTTTGGTATTTTGAAACTAATGTGAAAAAAGGGACTTTACTTTTATGTGTAGAGTTCCTTTTATGTTTTGCTGGTTTCAAAAGGTTTTAACTTTACTTTTGTGTAAAGTTTCATTTTTTGTTTTTGATTATTTCTTCAAAGTGGTTTGAATTTGTTCCTTTTTTGATTGTTAAGTTATTTATCTAGGTTTTCAGTTTTTGAAAAACACATAAAATAAAAGTTTTTATTGCACATTTTTTATTTTGTTTATTATAAAATGTGTCTAACCGTGAATTAGAACATTGCAAAAAAGTTTTTGCCAGTTGAACATGAAATGAAAATTTGTTTTTGTGTTATGTTTCATGTTGATTAAGGTCAGTTGTGCCAAGATGTTAGTTTTGTGATTGATACCACTGCAAAAGGGGTTGAAGATTTTTTATATCAACAAAGTCAATGCCCTTTGTTTTTGTTTCTTCCCAAATTTGTTGTGCTTCTTCTTTTGTTTTTGCTTTCTTTTTGCACTGGCTTTTTAGCACCACGCTTAGCAAAAATTTTTGTATTCCATGTTTTTTGCTGAAATCAACTCCGCCACGAGCATAAAAAAGTGGGCTGTTTTGTGTGATGTTGCTTTGCTGCAAGCGTTTTGTGTTTTTTTCGCTGTTTTCGTTTATTCCAACAGCAACAATTGCTTTTATGTTTGCTTTCTTTTTTGCTTTTGACAAACCTTTGATAACATCGGCAAACACCCAACCAAAAAAGACTGCTTTTTCATTTTGTGGAATGTTGTCTGTTAGGCCATAGGCTTTCATGCCCGTGGCAGAAGCAAACATTTCTGCATATTTTTTTGTGAAACCAGAATCACTGTTATATATTATTATCATATTATTCCTTAATAAATTATTTGTATATTATGCGGTGGCAGTTTTCACATTCAAGCATTCCTTTTTCGTCAAGTTTGTTGTGCTGAGAAATGGAAAGTTCCATCAAGCACCCGCCACATGAATTTTTTAGAAGTGGAACAAAAACAGGGTATTTTTTGTCTTCTCTCATCTTTTTGTATTTTTGAATGAGTTTTGGCTCGGCTTTTTTTTCTAGTTCTGCAAGTTCTTTTTTTAGATTTTCCATTTCTTCTTTCTTTGTTTCAAGCAGGGTGTTATATGCTTGCATTGCTTGTTTGTGCCTTTGCTTTGCAGAAAGAACATCTTTTTTGCTTGCTTCAAAGTCTTTCAGTGTTGCAGAAATCTCTTTGCTTAATTTTGCAATGCTTTTTTCCAACACCAAAAGTTCTGCTGTGATTTCATTTGTTTGCTTTTCCAGTTGCTCTAACTTCTCTGGTTGCAAATCTTCAAATTTTGTTTTGTTTAGAGAGTCAAGCAGTTTGTTTTGTTTGTTAAAGTTTGCCTCAAGGTCTTGAAAACTTTTAATCAAATTGTTAGCATTTTTCTCAATGCTGACAATTTTTTGCTGACCGTCTTTGACCACTGCAACCATTTGATTGACAACCTTTTTTGCTTTGCTGTTTGAGATTTCATTTTCAATTTTTACAAGTTGCCCATCTTTTTTTTGATATTCTAAAATTGCTTCTAACATTTTTTGCTCCTTTAATTTATTCTACGCTGTTTGTTTTTTGTTTTGCTTTATTTTTTCAATTTCATCTAGACATTTTTGAAAAGTTTTCAGTTTTTCGTTATCTTTGGGCATTTTTTGAGTGATTTTTTTTATTTTTTGTTCTTTTTCATTCAGCCAAAGATAGAAGTCTTCGCTTTGCGGAGATAAACATACTCCAAAATGAATGTTGATGCTTTTCAAGTTTTGTTTGCCTTGTCTTACTGAAAATATGTGGTAAAATTTTTTCTTATCACAAATCACGATGTCTTTTTCAATGAAAAAGTTGTTTTTGTTGAGATATTTTCGCAAAAGCGCAACTTCTTTCATTGGTTGCAAAATAAGGCGAAGAATCTTGTCTTTGTGTTTATAGTTTTCTAAAATATCTGTTATATTTTTTCCACCCATTCCAGCAATGATGATTTGCTCGGCAAAGGAATTTTCAAAATCAAGCCCATTTGCACAGACTGTTTTTGCGTTTTTGAGCTTTTCCTTTTGAAAAAGTTTTTGTGCTTTTAGAAGGCTTTTTTCACTGATGTCTGTGGCAATCAAAAACTCTGTTTTTTCTAGTTTTAAAAGTTCTGCACCAACATATCCGTGGTCGCAACCAACATCAATGCTTGTCTTGTGCTTTTCACACAAGGAAACAATTGCTTGCTGGCGTTTTGAAAGTCTATTCATCCCAAAAATCCTTTAACTTTTTGCTTCTGCTTGGGTTGCGAAGTTTTCTGAGTGCCTTTGCCTCAATTTGTCTGATTCTTTCACGAGTTACATTGAACTCTTTTCCAACTTCTTCCAAAGTGCGAGGATGAGAGTCATCGATTCCATAGCGCAAACGAATGACTTTTTGCTCACGAGGGGTAAGGGTGTCTATCACAGACAAAAGTTGCTCTTTCAAAATTGTTTGAACCACCGAGTCCACTGGGCTTTTTGCGTTTTCGTCAACAACAAAGTCATAGACTTCACTGTCTCCTTCTTCGCCAGCAGGGCTTTCAAGAGAGGTTGGCTCTTGTGCAATCTTTTTGATTTCACAAACTTTGTCTTCTGTCATTCCCATTTTGTCTGCAATTTCTGCGTCAGTTGGTTCTCTTCCAAGCGACTGCCAAAGTTGGCGGGTAACTCGTCCAAGTTTGTTAATTGTTTCAACCATGTGCACAGGAAGTCTTATGGTTCTTGCCTGGTCGGCAATTGCTCTTGAAATTGATTGTCTTATCCACCAAGTTCCATATGTTGAAAAGTGGAAGCCACGGCGATAGTCAAAGCGGTCAACAGCCTTGATAAGTCCAAGGTTGCCCTCTTGAATTAAGTCGCTGAAACTCATGCTTGTTTTTCCAACCCAGCGTTTTGCAATGCTGACAACAAGACGAAGGTTGCTTTCAACAAGTTTTTTCTTTGCTTCTTCATCACCAGCCATAATGCGCTTGCCAAGTTCGATTTCTTCTTCTGGAGTGAGCAACCCTTGCTTGCCAATGTCTTTGAAATACATCTTAACAGGGTCGTTGATGTTTGCTTGATTCATAAGAGATTCAAGCATTGCATCATCTTTGATGTCGTCCTCTTCTTTTTTGATAACAATGCCGTCATCTTTAAGCTTTTTCATGACTTCATCAATCTGCTGTGCTGATGCCTCATATTTGAGAAGTCTTATGTAGATATCTTCTTCGTTAATAAAGCCTTTTTGTTTTGCTGTTTCTTTTATTTTTTCAACTTCGTTTTCAAAATCCAAAATATTTTCTCCTTAAATCATTTTATTTTTAATTTTGCAATTTCAATGTCCAGCAAGAACATCTTTTTTGCAATGTCTTTTCTTTGGTCAATATCTGCGCTTTTAAGTGTGTTTTCCAGTTTGTCTTTTTCCATTAAAAGCCACCTTTCTTTGTTTTTATTTATACAGTCTTTCCAAACCTTTTCCGATATCTCATCATTAAAAACATAGTTGATAACACCTTTGATAAATGGGCTGTTTTCAACATCAATAATGGTGAACACACCTCCAACAATTGCTGGTTTCTCGGGGGTTCCTTTTTTGATGTAGTCGAACAAAAGATTTGCATCACTGTTAAGAAAGGTTAAATTTTCGCACTCTTTTAGATTTGCCCAAGGCTTGTGATAGAGCAGAGACGCAAGAATGAATTTATCTGCCAAAATATATGCATCAGTGTCAAAGTTTTCTTCAAACTTTTCTTCCTTTTCTTCCACATAACTTTCTTGCTTGACATTTTGCAGGTCTTGACGCAAAACATCAACAGGCACATTTGAAAGTTTTCTAACCGTTTCAAGATAGATGTTTTTCTCGGCATCTGTTTCAAGGTTTGCAACAATGTTAAGTGCGCTTTTGATGAATTTTGCCCTGCTTTGCTTGTCTGAAAGGTCAAAACTTTTTGCAAGTGTTTGAATTTGAAAGTCGGTTGCATCGGTTGCCTTGTTTAAAAGTTCTTGCATCTTTTCACTGCCATATTTTTTCAAAAATTCGTCAGGGTCAAGTCCCTCTGGAAGAGTTGCCACTTTAACTGTTATTCCAGTTGGTCTTAGAATGTCAATGCTTCTTATGGTTGCCTTTTGCCCTGCGCTGTCGCCGTCAAGAAGCAAAATAACGGTGTTTGTCATACGCTTGATTTCTTGCGCATGAAATTGGGTGAGGGCGGTGCCAAGAGATGCAATGGTGCTTTTAAAACCCGCTTGATGCATACTTACCACATCAAGTTGCCCTTCCACCAAAATTGCATATGGAATGTCGCTGTGGCTTTCTTTTTTGAGTTTTTTGAGAAGATTGATTCCAAAAATCACTCTGCTTTTATCAAACACAAGCCCTTGCGAACTGTTTTTATATTTTGCAAAAGGCTTGTCCTCAATTATGCGTGCCGAAAAGCCAATCACATCACCATATGAGTTGATGAGTGGGAAAACAAGCCTTTGCGCAAATGGGTCAAAGTGTTTGCCAGACGAACTTGTTTCAACCAGTCCTGCTTTTTTGAGTGTATCAAGGGAAAAATGCTTTGAAAGTTCTTTTACAACTGTGTCAAAATCTGGGGAATAGCCAATGCCAAAGGTTACCACGCTTTTTTCGTTTACATTGCGCTTTTTAAGATAGTCTTGCGCTGGCTTGCCAAGTGGCGATTTTAAAAGTTGATAATAGATTCTTGCAGCCATTTTCAATGCTTGCAAAACCTGCTCTTTTTCTTTTTTTTGCAGTTCAAGTTTGCTGTTATCTTCCAAACTTGGAACTTCCATTCCAGCATTTTTTGCAAGAATGCTTATGGCTTCTGGAAATGCCACGCCTTCATATTTCTGCACAAAGGTGATGACATCTCCGCTTTCTCCACAGCCAAAACATTTATAGAACTGTTCAATCTCATTCACGCAAAAACTCGGCGTTTTCTCATAGTGAAAAGGGCAAAGCCCCCAATAGTTTTTGCCTTTTTTATCAAGTTTTATATAGCGTGAAATGGTGGTGACAATGTCGCTTCGAGATTTAAGTTCTTCTTTCCACTCAGTTGTGAATCCTTTGCTCATTTTTTCCTCATTAGACTAGTTATAATAATTATTCGCCAAACTTTTTTAAATTACTTTTATTTTTTCAAAATTTTTAAACTTTTTATGTTATGCCCAAATTTTGCTGTGAAATTGGTTGATAAAATATGGATTAGGGTGTCTAGGATATCACTTTTAAGTTTTATGCTTGAAAGTTTTTCAAATTCTGTTTGGTTTATGATTTTAAACGCAGAATATTCCGCTGGCAAAATTTTGACCGTATTTTCGTCTCTGCAAAGAGAGCATACAAAACTGCTTAAATTAAAATCAAAAAAGAGGTCATGGTGAAGCACTGCATCGCACTTTTTGCATTTTATGGTTTCAATTTCATATCCAGTGCAAGCAAAAAGTTCAGTTAAAAACTTTATAAGCAAAATTTTGCTGTCTAAACTTTCAAAACAAAAGCCTTTTAGCGCTTTTAGGCAAGCAAGAAAAAGTTTGGTGTTCGGCTCGTTTTGGTTGATGACAAACTCACAGCACTCTAAAACACTTGTTGCATACCAAAGTTTGTCAAAGTCGGTGGTGATGCCAAAAAAACTTTCAATTTCTGTTACATTTGTAACGGTGAAAAAATCACCCTTTTTAACAAGTTCAAATTCAGCAAAGCAAAATGGCATACCCGCAAATTTAAGTTTTGCGTTTGGTTTTCTGCAACCTTTAAGCGTGGCACTAATTTTTCCCAGTTCCAAAGAAAAAATTGAAAGAATTTTATCACTTTCTTTGTAGTTTGTTGCTCTTAGAACGATTCCTTTTGTTGTTAGGTTCATTTTTTTCTCGCTTTAAATCTTTATATAAAAGATAAAAGCCAATTTCGCCTGTTTCCAAAAAGTTATTCCAACACAAATTTTCAAGTTCTTCGTTCCATTTGCTTTTCTTTGCCATGTTTTAAAACCTCTTTATATAGGTTGTGCAAGAAAATGAAAAATATGTGTGACTGTAACTTTTTTTAAAAAAGGCTTAAATTGCTTTTTTACTAATCAAGTTCATCAAGGGCATATCCAATGTTGCCCAGCACGCCTTCACGGTTGCGCCAATCGGGTTTTACCTTTATCCAAAGAGAAAGGTTGACCTTTTTGTCAAGCATTTTTTCAATTGCAAGACGAGCATCGGTGCCAATTTCTTTTATCTTTTGCCCTTGTGAACCAATGATAATATTTTTATGGTTTGATTTTTCGCAAAAGATTGTTGCAGTGATTTGCACAAACTTTTCGTTGTCTGTCATCTCATCAATGATAACCCCAACGCCGTGAGGCACCTCATCGTTAAGCCTCCAAAGCATTTTTTCCCTGATTGCTTCTGCAACCATAAAGCCAATTGTCTTGTCGCTTAACTGGTCGTCAAGAAAATATTTGATGTCATCGGTCATTTTTTCCTTGATGTGCTCTTTCAGTGGCTCCAAATTTTTGTTTGTTAGGGCGGATATGCAAAAGACTTCTTCAACTTTTACTGCGTTAAGTTTTTCAAGTTCTGGAAAAAGTTTGTCATATTCCGTTAAGTCAACCTTGTTTACCACAGCAAAAACGGGGTAATTGTTTTCACAATATTTATTAAGCGCATTTATGTCTTTTTTTTGAATCGGCTTTGAACCGTCAATCACATATAAAAGAAGGTCAATGTCTTTGGTGGCACTTTCTACGCTTTTTTGCATATAGGCATCAAGGCGTGTTTTGATTTTATGTATTCCAGGGGTGTCAACAAACACAACCTGTCTGTCTTCGGTGTTCCAAACACCCATGATTTTATTTCTTGTTGTTTGTGGCTTTGGCGAAACAATGGAAACCTTTTTCCCTATAATTGCATTGATGAGAGTTGATTTCCCAACATTTGGCAAGCCCACAACGGCAACGAATCCTGATTTAAACATTTTTATCTCCTGTTTTTATTATTTTTATCTTTTTAGCATAAAAACCACAAAAAATCAAACTTTTTTGGTGTTTTTTGCGGTTAATTTATGTTTTTTAACTATATAATATCAATTTTATGCTGTTTTGTTAATACTTTTTGAAAAAAATTTTTAAAAAGCGTTTTGCTAATATGTTATATTAAGCAAATATTTAGATTTTTATAAAATTGCAAATTTTTTAAAAGTAAATACTTATTCAAATTTTAGATATCTATATTCTAATTTAAAGTGTGAGTTTTAAAACAAAATATTTTATTAAAAGATTTTTTTCTTATCAAGAAATTGCATCATTTGATTTTCATAATCTTTCATGATTTTTGTTTCCTGTTCTTTGTGGTGGTCGCAACCAAGAAGATGAAGCATTCCATGAATGAAAAGTTCCAGCATTTCCCTGTGTTTACTGTTGTTAAACTCGGGCGCTTGCTTTTCTGCAATCTCGGGGCAGATAAAAATGTCGCCAAGATTGATTGTCTTTGTGAAATGGTCAAAATCAAGCACAAAGTTTTCTTTTGTGAGTGGAAGATTTTTCTCATTTTCTACCAGACGAAAAGAAAGCACATCGGTTGGACTGTCGATGTTTCTTGTTTCCTTGTTGATATGTTCGATTTCTTCACTTGTTGCAAAGAAAACAGAAATGCTTATTTGCGCTTTCTCCTGATTAAAAATTTTGAGAACTTGTTTTGCAATTTTTGTTAGTAAACTCTTATTTATTTTTTCGAATTTTTTTGTGATTATTTTTACTTTCAACTTATTTTTTCCCTTATTTTAATGTAGTATGAAACAAAATATACATTTGAAACAAAATTTATCTCTGCTTTTTCTTCAATGATGTTGTCATCTGCTTCGACTTGCGCAAGGGCAAGAAGGCGTGCTTCAAGTTCAAGGTCGCTTTGATTTGCCTCAAAATCTTGCGTTAGGACAATCTCTTCAAGTTCATATATTCTTTCATATATGATTTTAAGAGGAAGTGCGCTTGACGGAGTTAGATATTCCTCTTGCGACTCGCTTTCAAACTTTGAAAAGTTGTGTTCTTGAGTGCTATCAAAAACGGTTGAACCAAGGAAAGTCACCTTTGTGTTTGTAACAAAATTGCCCGTTCGCGTTAAGATTACTTTTTCAAGCGGAAATTCCACCGTTGCACTTTTAAAGGTGTAGGCATAGACTTGCCCTTTTGCTTGGCACTCTGTTATTTCGCCGTCTTCTTCGGTGTAGCCTGCAATCAAGACTTGACCTTTTTGAACATAGTCATTTATTTTCACAAGCGCAGTGCCTTCCAAAACGGTTATGCTTGAAATAATGCCGTCTGTTTTTGCCACAATGTTTGTCTGCCCAGTGTCTTCCTCCATGCCTGATGTAACTGCGGTATAGTTTATCACAAGATTGCACCCGTAAAATGTAGCATCTACAAGGCTTAGTTTTTCAACATTTTCATAAAGAATTTGTTCAATTTCATCTTCACTTAAAGAGCCTTTGAGTGTCCCAACGCCAACACCATTTGTTTTAAGTGCAGATAGAATTTCGCTGTCAAGCCCGTCTCCATAAAGGGTTATGTTCCAAACAAAAAAAGAGGCAATTATGTTAAGCAAAAGCCCTGCGCCCAGCCCAACAATAAGCCCAGTTCGCATTGCAAAATTTCTTAAAAAAGCAGATACAGTGTTGTTTTTTTGCTCCAAAACATTATAGCATTTTTCTTTTAAAATAGCAAGGGCTTTTTCTGCATCTTTATATTTGCACACAACAATCATTTGCGTGTCGCTTGTGCGTGCGATTTTATAGATTTTTATCTTTTCTTTTTCAAAGGTTTGCAAAAGAGAAAGAAAATTGACGCCTTGCACAACAAAGGTTGTTTTACCAAACTTTAACTTTTTAAACAAGAGTTACCTCCCTGGAACTTACGCAAAGCAGATTGCCCGTTATCATAAGTTCGGTTTTGTCGAGGTTTTTGATTTGCAAATTTTGCCCATAGACAAAAACTTTTTGTTTGGCAAAAGAGAGAATGATTTTTGTTTGAGAGAAAAATTCAATCTTAAAGCGTCCTTCAAGACTTATGCTGTAAAAGTCCAGCATATTTGCCAAAAAACGCACATTTTTAAGTTCAATATTTGCCGTTTTTGCAAACTCTTCAAAAAACATAAAAACACCTCAAATATATCTATGCTTTTTGCTTTTGTTGTTATTACATTTTGTTTAAAAAGTGAAAAAGTGTTTTATATAATGCTTTAAAACTTAAGTTACTTTTGCCTACTTTTTAAAATTAAATGCATGAAGTTTTAAATCAAACTTTTTTATTTTTCGTTTAATATTTATTTGTTTTTTAAAGTTAATTTTTTGATTATTACAGTTTTTAAAACAAATTTTTAAAGATAAAACTTTTATATTTTTTCTAGGTTTTTGTTTTTTTAATTGATTTTTTAGATTGTTAAATTTTTTTAAAAAACATAATTTTAAAAATCAAACTTTTTTGCGTTAGAGGCATTTTTTTGAGATGTTTTAATAGTAACAGAAATTTTGTTTTTGAAAAGCGTTTTTTAAAAAGATGAGCAACATTAAATTTGCTTTGTTTTTAACACTTAAATGCTGTTATAAAACGCACAAAACTGTTACTAAATGTGCAAGTTGTTTTTAAATGCAAAAAATCAAACAAAAAACAGACATTTCTGTCTGTTTTTATGTTTTTTTGATTTTGATAGATTTTTTATATTTCTGCTTTTTATACTTTAAGTCAAGTTTTAGTTTTGCTAAAATTTAGGAAATATCATTTTCGCTTTAAAAATTTTTTATGCAATTACTAAATGTATAAAACATAGATATAATACAAAAAATTTTAAAAATCAGTCCGCTTTCAAAAACACTTCAATGTTTTTCTGCTTTGCGTCTTGATAGATGATTTCCTTCACGCTTCCAACAGCCTTGATGTCTTGCTCGGCAAGTTTGATTTTTTCATCAAAACCGCTTAATATAAGTTTTTCGACCTCTGTTTTAAGTGAAAGGTTGTTTTGTGATTTTTCGCCACGAATGCGGGACACAATCATCACAACATCAGCGCCAAGGTCAAACAAATTTTGGTCAACAACTGCATTTTGTTTGAGGTAAAGAGAGGTGTGAATAGATTTCTCTTTCTTTGCTTGCCCAAAACTGTTCATATAGATTTCCTCGGTGATGTGAGGCATATAGATTGAAAAATATTTCAAAATTGCCTGCAACACAAAACTTGCTGAATATTGTGCGCTTTTCTTTGCTTCTTCGCCATAGATTTCTGGTTTATAGAGCCTGTTTTTTGCAATTTCAATATAGTTATCACAGAAATTCCAGAAAAGTTTTTCAATTTCTTTTAGGGCAAGTCCAATTTCATATTCTTTCATATAGCGGTCAAAGTTTTCTTCTGCAATTTGAAGTTCGTTAAGTATCCACTTGTCCATGATTTCCATTTTCTCTGGCTTGTCCTTTGGTGCGTCTTGCAAAAATGAAAGAACAAATTTGCTTGCGTTAAAGATTTTCTGCACAAGCTTGCTTCCGTTTGCCAGTTGTTCAAGGCTGAAAATGGTGTCGTGCCCCATGGACACATTGCTTGCCCAATAGCGTGCAACATCGGCAGAATAGTTCTCAACAAGTTGCTGTGGAGACATTTTTTCGTTGCCCTTGCTTTTGCTGATTTTTTCGCCCTTTTCGTCCACAACATAGCCCGAAATCACAACATCGTTCCATGGCAGTTTGCCAAAGTGCAAAAGTGCTTTCACAATGGTATAGAAGTCCCAAACACGAATGTTGTCGTGCGCATTTGGTCTCAAACTCATTGGCAAGTTTTCGCCAGAAAGTCCTTGATTAAATTCAAGGTTAAGTGAGATAAGAGGGGTCAGGGAACTTGTTGCCCAAGTGTCCATCACATCTTTTTCTGGTATCCACTCGTTTGAGCCACATTCACAAGGCGTGCTTGGAGTGGTTTTCAGTGGGTCAACAGGCAAATCTTTTATGTCTGCAAGGTGAACTTTGCCACATTTTGCGCAATACCAAACGGGGAATGGCACACCAAAAAAGTTTTGTCTGGAAATGCACCAGTCCCATTTTAAGCCTTCCACCCAGTTGAGAAAACGCTTTTTCATGCTTTCTGGGTGCCACTTGCATTTTTGCCCTGCATCAAAGATTTCTTGTTGGTGTTTCAAGATGGAGATGAACCATTGCTGTTTTGATAAGATTTCAATGTCGCACTTGCATCTTTCGTGAGTGGCAACAAGGTGGGTGATGTCTTCTTGCTTATAGAGAATGTTTTCCTCTTTCAGTTTTTCAATGATCTTCTCTCGTGCTTCTTTGATTTTAAGCCCCGCAAATTCGCCCGCAATGTCTGTCATGCGCCCGTTTGCTGTGATTGCTTCAATAATTGGCAAATTAAAGGTCTTTTGCCACTGCATATCAGCCTCATCACCAAAGGTGCAACACATAACAACGCCAGTGCCTTTGTCCATGAGCGCTTCTTCGTTGGCAAGAATTGGCACTTCTTTGTGGAAAAGTGGGGTGATTGCCTTTTTGCCGATTAGGTGTTTGTGCTTTTTGTCCTCTGGGTTCACAAACACGCACACACAGGCAGGCAAAAGTTCTGGGCGGGTGGTTGCAATTTCAAGTTTTTCATCACTTCCAGCAATGCCAAAATAGATATAGTTCATCTTGCTTTCTTTTTCTTTTGTTTCAATTTCAGAAAGCGCAATTGCGGTTTTGCATTCAGGGCACCAAAGGGTTGCAGATTTTTGGCGAAAAATTTCGCCCTTGTTATAAAGTTCAATGAAAGACTGCTGGCTTATCTTCTGCGAGTTCTTGTCTATGGTTGAATAGGTGTTTTCCATGTTGCAAGAAAAGCCCAGGCTTTCAAAAAGGTTTTTATAGATTGGCTGAATGTTCTTGATTTCTTCAAGACATTTGTCTGTAAACTGCTCACGGCTGAGATTGTTTAAATTAAGGTTATATTTCTTTTGAACATATCTGCCGCTTGGAAGCCCATTGTTATCAAATCCCATTGGAAAAAACACTTCATATCCACTCATGCGATAGTGCCTTGCAATCACATCAATGTGCGTGTAACTGAAAAGATGCCCCGTGTGCAAACTTGGTCCGCTGATTGTTGGGGGCGGGGTGTCGATAAGATATTTTGTCAGTCTGCTTTGCGTGTTAAATGCAAAGATTTTGCTTTGTTTCCACGCGTCTTGCCATTTTTTTTCTGTTTCTTTGAAATTGTATTTTTTGTCTAACATTTTTTTATCCTTTTAATAATGAAAATTATAACAAAAGTGGTTTTTGCTGTCAACTGCTGGCTTTATTTTTGATTGTGGATATGTGGAAAAATTATGTGCGTTTTTAATGCAGAAAACTTTTCTGTAATGTAAATAATTGAGACTGATAAAATAAGTAAAAATAATCTAACAATTTTAAACAGTGATTCCAAAAGTATCTAATTTTTGGAAATCACACCATTTTTAAGTTATTTTTTATGCTAGTTTCAAAATTGAATGAATAAGCATAATTTTTTATCAAATATTTAATTTTTTAAAACTTTTAAAAAATAAGCCAAAAGTGTTTGCTAAAAACAAGAAAAATAGATATACTAATAGAGAAATAAAAAAATAGGAGAAAAATCATGGAAAAACAAACAGAGAAGCAAAAAACATTTTCAAAGCGTAAAAAAGTTTTGATGTTCTGTTTAATCAGTGTTTTCACCCTTATGTGTGCTGGGGGAGGGCTTGTTCATTGGTTAAACAATGAGCGCTCGTCAATCAACGCCACGCAAAACACAGACACCACCTCATATGTTATGGTAGATGAAATATGGAACGCCGAAGAGGGTTATTTTAACGCAGGTGCGTTAAGTTCACTTTTGCAATACATCACAAATAACAGCAGTCTCACAGCAAACAATGTCACAACCCAAGGTTCAATTGGACAAACCAAAAGCGCAGCAGACATTCGCACAAGCACAGCGAACGGAAAAACCACAAGCCAAGATGTGCAAGTAACCTTTGGGGGACTCACATGGCAGGTTGTTTACCTAACGCAAGACAGAAGCAGAAATGATATAGTAACCCTGTGGCTTTCAAACAACAAGCAAGACGCATGGGAAGGGAGACCAACAGATGAAGGTGCATACTATGGTTTTGTAAACGGAGCACTATACTCAGACTGGTCAGCGGACTGGTATAACGCATCAGCACCATCATTAACAACATATGTATCAAATCTCTACAGCACATCATACATAAGGGTAGTAACCTTAAATAACGGAAGCAACAGCACGACCTATG
>CALWKH010000003.1 GCA_944381195.1 uncultured Clostridia bacterium | reverse complement strand
AAAAACTTGGTATGACACAGGTTTTCTCACCAAAAGGTTTGGTTATTCCTGTAACTGTTGTAGAGGCAAACCCAAATGTTGTTGTTCAAATTAAAAATGAAGACAACGACGGTTACAACGCACTTGTTGTTGCTTATGGAGAGATAAGAGAAAACTTGGTAAATAAGCCAAGACAGGGAGTGTTCAAAAAGGCAGGAGTTGCCCCAAAGAGAATACTCAAGGAATTCCGCTTTGATGACATATCAGCTTTCGCTGTTGGACAAGAGATAAAGTGTGATATTTTCAAAGACGGAGACAAGGTTGATGCAATTGCTGACTCTCGCGGAAGAGGATTTACAGGTTCACTTTACCGTTGGAACATGAAGCATCAAGACAACACTCACGGTGGATATAAAATTCACCGCCACCAATCTCTTGGAAGTGGTCCAGGAATTGGAAAAGTTTTCAAAGGCAAAAAGATGGCCGGACGCTATGGTGGAACACAGGTTACCATTCAAAACCTTGAGGTCGTAAGGGTTGATGGCGAAAGAAATCTAATTTTGGTTAAGGGCGCAATTCCAGGTCCACGCAATGGTGTGGTTATGCTGAGAAATGCAGTTAAAGCCAGATAATAATAAGGAGAAAGAAAATGTCTGTAACAACAAAAGTTTATGATATGAAAGCCCAAGAAGTTGGCTCGATTAAATTAAGTGATGCTGTTTTCAAGGCTCCTTATAACGAAGCACTTATTCATCAAGTGGTGGTTGCATACCTTGCAAACCAAAGACAAGGAACAAAAAGCACACTTAACCGAGGTGAAGTTCGAGGAAGAGCAAGAAAGCCTTGGAGACAAAAACACACTGGTCGTGCAAGACAAGGAAGCCGTCGTGGTCCACAATGGATAAAAGGTGGAATGGCATTCGCTCTTAAACCACGCGACTTTTCACAAAAGGTCAACAAAACAGCAAAGAGAATTGCATTTTGCAGTGCTTTGAGTGAAAAACTTGCACAAAAAGAAATCACAGTTGTTGATAAATTCACATTCAAAACAAACAAAACAAAACAAATGGTAAAAGTTCTTGAAGCATTCAAGTTTGACAAAAGCGTTCTTGTTGTTCTTGATGAGCCAAACGAAAATGTTATGCTTGCTTGCAGAAACTTGCCAAAGGTAAGCGTTGTGAACTATGACCTTCTTAACACATATGAAGTTGTGGCTAATAACAGAATTTTGTTCACGGAAAACGCAATCAAAAAATTAGAGGAGGCTTATACTGATGGAAGCAAATAGAATTATCATAAAACCTTTATTATCAGAAAAAGCATACTCTGATATAAAAGCAAAAAAATATTGGTTCGTAGTGGACAAGAACTCCACAAAAGAACAAATCAAACTCGCAGTTGAAGAAATGTTTGGCGTTCAAGTTGACAGCGTAAACACTTCAATCACAGCAAAAAAACCAAAAAAGCGTCACGGAAGAGTTAGTGGCTATACAAGTTCAATCAAAAAGGCAATTGTAACCTTAAAGAAAGACAGCAAGCCAATAGCATTCTTTGAGAGCTTATCATAGGAGGTATAAAAATGGCAGTTAAAAGATATAGACCAATCACACCTTCTATGCGTCATATGGTTAGACCAACATTTGAAGAAATCACAACAGATAAGCCAGAAGCAAGCCTTCTTAGAACAGTTAACAGCAAGGCTGGGCGCAACAATCAAGGCAGAATCACTGTTCGTCATCAAGGTGGCGGAGTTAGAAGAAAATATCGTGTGATTGACTTCAAAAGAAACAAAGATGGTGTTCCAGCAAAAGTTGCAAGCATTGAATATGACCCAAACCGCAGTGCATACATAGCGCTTTTGCACTATGCTGACGGTGAAAAGAGATACATTCTTGCACCACTTGGCTTAACAGTTGGTCAAATTGTTCAAAGTGGCGCAGGAAGTGAAATCAAAGTTGGAAACGCAATGGCAATGGCAGATATGCCAGTTGGAACTGTTATTCACAACATTGAATTTCAACCAGGAAAAGGCGGACAAATGGTTCGCAGTGCAGGAAATTCTGCAAGACTTGTTGCAAAAGAAGGAACTCATGCAACCATCGAACTTCCAAGTGGGGAAATGCGCATGGTTTCATCAAAATGTCGTGCAACAATCGGACAAGTGGGCAATATTGACCACGAACTTGTAAAAATTGGAAAGGCGGGAATCAATCGTTACAAGGGCATAAGACCAACCGTTCGTGGTAGTGTTATGAACCCTGTTGACCACCCACATGGTGGTGGTGAATCGAAAGCGCCAATCGGTCGACCAAGCCCTAGCACACCTTGGGGTAAACCAACTCTTGGAAAGAAAACACGCAACAAGCGTAAGCCAAGCAGTAGAATGATAATTAAGAGAGCAAACTAGGAGTAAATTATGAGTAAAAGTTTAAAGAAAAAGCCATATGTAGAAGCGCGTTTGATGTCAAGAATTCAAAAAATGAATGAAGCAAACGAAAAGAAGCCAGTTAAAACTTGGTCTCGTTCTTCAACAATCTATCCAGATTTTGTTGGACACACTGTTCAGGTTCACAATGGTCGTAAATTCATTCCTGTTTATTGTTCAGTTGAAATGGTTGGACACAAACTTGGAGAATTTGCTCCAACTCGTTTGTTCAAAGGACACTCCGGCTCAAAAGTTGCTGGAAAATCAAACTAGGTGAGGTGTTGTTATGGCAAAGAGAATGAAAGAAAAAACAGCAAAACGCATTGCTGAAAAGGACAATCGTCCACAAGCACTTGCAAAATACATTAGAATAAGTCCACCAAAAGTTCGTGTTGTGCTTGACTTAATTCGTGGAAAAGATTACTTCACCGCTTTGGGAATTTTGCAAAACACTCAAAAGCGTGCAAGCGAAGCAATCATTAAAGTTCTTGAAAGTGCTGGTGCAAATGCAGAGAACAACCAAAACCTCAGCAAAAATGACCTATATGTTGCTGAATGTTATGCAAACGAAGGCATGACAATGAAGAGATATTGGTATCGTTCACACGGAAGTGCTGACATAATTAAGAAAAGAACAAGTCACATCAAAATCATCTTAGATGAGAAAAAAGATGATGATATGCCTGTAAAAAAGGCAACCAAAAAAGCAGAAGCCGAAGTTAAACAAGCAGAAGTAAAACAAGAAGAAAAGGCAGAAGCAAAAACAACAAAAACAACAAAACCAGCAAAAACAGAGACAAAAAAAGTGGCATCAACAACCACAACAAAAAAATCAGCAGACAAAACTGTGAAAACAAAGAAAGATAAAACGCAAGAAGGAGGCGAGAAATAATATGGGGCAAAAAGTAAGTCCTCACGGATTAAGAGTTGGCATTGTTAAGCCTTGGGATGCAACTTGGTATGCAGACAAGAAAGACTTTGCAAACAACCTTGTTGAAGACAACAAGATTCGTGAGTTTATCAAAAAACAATATAAAGACGCATCTGTTTCTCGCGTTGTTATCGAGAGAACACAGGGTGTTAATGGCAAAATTGTTGTTAATGTTTTCACCGCAAGACCAGGAGTTATTATTGGTCAAAAGGGTGCTGGAATTGAAGCTCTTAAAAAGAGTCTAGACAAAATTGTTACTGGAAAGCAAGTTTCCATAAACATAAAAGAAATCAAAGTGCCAGACCTTGACGCAACAGTTGTTGCACAAAGCATTGCAAGCCAAATTGAAAAGCGTGTTCTTGTTAAAAGAGCAATCAAAATGGCTCTTCAAAAGGTAATGAAAACTGGCGCTCTTGGTTGTAAAATTGTGGTAAATGGAAGAATCAACGGTGCAGAAATGGCAAGAAGTGAAAAGTTTGCACAAGGTTCAGTTCCACTTCACACATTAAGAGCAAACATAGACTATGGCTTTGTTGAAGCACACACAACCTATGGTGTTCTTGGTGTTAAGGTTTGGATTTACAAGGGTGAAGTCCTAGACAAAAAATCAACCTCAAAACAAGGGGGTGAGCAGTAATGTTAATGCCAAAGAAAACTAAATTTAGAAAAATGCAACGTGGAAGAATGAAGGGCGCAGAAACTCGTGGCAACAGAATTTCTTATGGTGAATATGGACTTGTTGCTCTTGAATCTGGTTGGATTAAATCTAATCAAATTGAGGCAACTCGTGTTGCAATGACAAGATATATGAGCCGTGTTGGAAAAGTTTGGATAAAGATTTTCCCACACAAATCATACACCAAAAAGCCTCTTGAAACCCGTATGGGTAAAGGAAAGGGAAACCTTGAAGGCTGGGTTGCAGTTGTAAAACCAGGTCGAGTTATGTTTGAAATTGCGGGCGTTTCGGAAGCTGTTGCTCGTGAAGCACTGAGACTTGCAAGTCACAAACTTCCAATCAAGACAAAGTTCTACACAAAAGAAGCACTTGACAAAGAAGTTGATGCTCGCCTTGCAGGCAAAAAGGTAACCGAAGCAGAAACAAAAGTTGAAACCAAGCAAGAAGGAGGGGAACAATAATGAAGTCCAAGGAATTTAAGGATATGACCAATGACGAACTTGTCAGCAAACTCAAAGAACTTAAAACCGAACATTTCAACCTTCGTTTCTCTCATGCAACAGGACAACTTACAAATCCAATGATGTTAAACACCGTTAAAAAAGACATTGCAAGGGTGCTAACAACTTTGAGAGAACGAGAATTAAAAGAGAAAAAGGCTGAATAAGGGGGAGCGAAATAATGGAAACACAAAGAAATCTCAGAAAGACAAGAGTGGGCACAGTGGTTAGCACCGCTATGGATAAAACAATTGTTGTTGCAGTTGCAGACAATGTTCGCCACCCTTTATATAAAAAGATTGTAAAAACAACCAAAAAATTCAAAGTTCACGATGAAAACAATGAGTGCAATGTTGGTGATAAGGTCGAAATCACTGAAACTCGTCACCTTTCTAAAGACAAATACTTCAGATTGGTGAAAATAATTGAAAAAGCGAAGTAATCAAAGGAGTAATACATTATGATAATGCCTCAATCAAAACTAAAAGTTGCCGACAACACAGGTGCAAAAGTTTTAATGTGCATTCGTGTTTTGGGTGGTTCTTTTAGAAAATTTGGAAACATTGGCGACATAATTGTTGGAACAGTTAAATCAGCAATTCCTGGCGGAAGCGTTAAGAAGGGTGATGTTGTGAAGGCAGTTATTGTTCGTTCATCTCGTGGTGTTCGTCGCCCAGATGGAAGTAGCATTAGATTTGATGATAATGCTTGTGTGATTATCGACAAAGATAAACAACCAAAAGGAACTCGTGTGTTTGGCCCTATCGCAAGAGAACTTCGTGACAAGGGATATATGAAGATTGTATCTCTTGCAAACGAAGTGCTATAAGGAGATAAAATATGAACACAGAATTAAAGAAAGGCGATACCGTTTTGGTGATTGCTGGAAAAGATAAAGGAAAAACCGGTAAGATAACCGCTTGCAACAGACACAAGGGCCGTGTTACAGTTGCAAATGTCAACATTGTAAGCAAACACAGAAAGCCTCGTTCACAAAACGACAAGGGCGGAATCAAAAAAGAAGAAGCCCCAATTGACATCAGCAATGTGCAAATCATTTGCCCAAGTTGTGGCAAAGCAACAAGAATTGCTCAAAAGTTTGATGAAAAAGGCATTAAACACCGTGCTTGTAAAAAATGTGGCGCTTTCATGGATGGAGAAAAGAGAGTAAAAGATAAGCCAGCATCAAAGGAAAAGGCAGCAAAAGAAACAGCAAAAGAAGCAAAGGCAGAACCTGTTACTGAAAAAACTCCAGTGAGAGCAAAGAAAGAATCAGTTAAGAAAACCGCTGTGGCACAAAAAGCCAAGGTCGACACAGCAACTACTAAAAGAAAAACACCTCAAGCAAAGTCAACAGGTAAATAGTTTGGAGGAATAAAAGTGGAAAAACAAAACAAAGTTGAAGCAAAAGGAAACAAAACTCGCCTAGAGGTTTTCTACAAGGAAAGTGTTGTTCCTGCACTTAAAAAAGAGTTTAACTATAAAAACATCAACGAAGTTCCAGCAATTGAAAAAATTGTTGTTAATGCAGGGCTTGGAGATGTAAAAGACAACTCAAAAAGTTTTAATCAAGCAGTTGATGAACTTGCATTGATCACAGGTCAAAGACCACTTGTTACAACAGCAAAAAAAGCAGTTGCAAACTTTAAACTTCGTGAAGGAATGAAAATTGGAGCAAAGGTTACTTTGCGTGGAAACACAATGTGGGAGTTTTTGGACCGTTTGATTTCAATTGCTCTTCCAAGAGTTCGCGACTTCCGTGGAATTTCTCCAAAGTCGTTTGACGGAAAAGGCAATTTTGCAATGGGCGTAAAAGAACAACTCATATTCCCTGAAATTGACTATGATAAAATTGAGAAAGTTCGTGGTTTTGATATTTGTATCGTAACCACAGCAAAAACAGACAATGAGGCAAAGGCATTGCTCACAGAACTTGGAATGCCTTTCAAGAAGGCGTAGGAGGATAATATGGCAAGAAAAGCATTAGTTTTAAAACAACAAAAACCACAAAAGTTTTCAACCCGTGAATACACTCGTTGCAAAGTTTGTGGAAGACCTCACGCTGTCCTAAAGAAATATGGAATTTGCCGTATTTGTTTTAGAGAAATGGCTTACCGTGGAGAAATCCCTGGTGTTAAAAAGGCTAGTTGGTAGGAGGATAAAATGGTAGTTACAGATGTTATTTCAGATATGCTAACAAGAATAAGAAACGCAATTGGTGCAAAACACCTAACAGTTGATGTTCCAGTTAGCAAGGTAAAAACTTCAATTGCTCAAATTCTTAAAGATGAAGGTTACATCACAGATTTTGAAGTTGTTGGAGAAGGCGTTGAAAAAATGATTCACATAACTTTAAAAGAATCTCCTTCTGCTAATTATGTAATTTCAGGGCTTAAAAGAATTTCAAAGCCAGGACTTAGAATCTATGCAAGTGTAAACACACTTCCAAAAGTTTTAAGTGGACTTGGAATTGCAATCATTTCAACAAGCAAAGGAATAATGACAGATAAGCAGGCAAGAGCCAACAATGTTGGTGGCGAAGTGCTGGCTTATGTGTGGTAGGAGGCTATTATGTCAAGAATAGGAAAGAAACCCATTAACATACCAGCAGGAATAACTGTCAGTGTTGATGAACACAACACAGTTACTGTTGAAGGTGCGAAAGGCAAACTTGTTCAACCAGTAAGCAAACTTATAAATGTTAAGGTTGAAGATGGCGTTGTTACATTAACACCTGTTAAGGAAACAACAGAAGCAAACAGTATGCATGGCCTATATCGCACATTAATTAATAATATGATTACAGGACTTACACAAGGCTACAGCAAGACACTTGTCATCAATGGTGTTGGTTATAAAGCAACTCAAAAAGGACAAGACATTGAACTTAACCTTGGACTAAGTCACCCAGTGTTTGTTCATCCAATGGAAAACATCACTCTAAGTTGTCCTTCTCCACTTGAAATCAAGGTTGAAGGTATCAGCAAAGAGGCTGTTGGACAAATGGCTGCAAACATTCGTGCGTTAAGACCAGTCGAGCCTTATCACGCATATGGAATTAGATATTCTGATGAAGTTGTAATCAAGAAAGAAGGCAAAAAAGCAGGTAAATAATAAAGGAGGAAAGTGAAAAATGATAACAAAAATTGACAAAAATAAAGAACGCCAACGCAGACACACAAGAGTTCGCAAGACTGTCAGCGGAACACAAGCACGCCCTCGTTTATGTATTTACCGTAGTGTGAGCAACATCTATGCTCAAATCATTGACGATGAAAAGGGTGTAACTCTTGTGAGTGCTTCTTCACTTGAAAAAGATTTAAAATCAAAAGTTGAAGGAAAAACAAAAGTAGAACAAGCAGAAATCGTTGGAACAAAAATTGAAAAAAGAGCATTAAAAAAAGGTATTGAAACGGTTGTTTGTGACCGTAGACGATATCTCTACACAGGTCGAGTTAAAAAATTAACAGATAGCGCAAGAGCTGCTGGATTAAAGTTTTAGGGGGATATTATGGCAGAAGAAGTAAAAGAAAATGAAGTTTCAGCAGAAGTTAGCGCAGATGTTAACACTGAAAGCGCTCAAACAGCAGAAAAGCCAGAGCAAAAAGGCAAAAATGAACGCCGTGGCGGAAAGTTTGACAAAAACAGACGCCCTCGTTCAGACAGACCACCACGTGAGGCTGATGAGTTTGAAAAGAGAATGGTAGACATTCGCTCCGTTCAAAAAACAGTACAAGGTGGCCGTGTTCAAAGTTTCAGCGCACTTTGTGTTGTTGGAGATAAAAAAGGTCGTGTTGGAATTGGAACAGGAAAGGCTCGTGAAGCAACCAATGCAATTGAAAAAGGCTTCAACTCAGCCAAGAAAAACATGATAACTGTTTCAATTGATAACACAACAATTCCACACGCAATAACAATGAAATATGGCGCAAGCGTAATTCGTCTTATCCCAGCAAAGCAGGGAACAGGAGTTATTGCTGGTGGTGCTGCTCGTCCAGTTTTGGAACTTGCTGGAATTAAAGATATCACAGCAAAAAGACAGGGAAGCAACAACAAAATCAACATAGTAAGAGCAACTTTTAACGCATTAAAGGCAATGCGCACAAAAGATGAAGTTGCTAAACTTCGTGGCAAGACCACGGAAGACTTATAGGAGGTATTTTTATGGAAACAAGTAAAACAAACACTCCTAAAAAAGCCACAAAAGGTGGAAAAACAATAAAAATCACACAAATTCACAGTGTTATTTGTTGTAATCCAAAGCAAAAGGCAACAATGAAGGCTTTGGGTTTAAACAAAATAAACAAAACAAAGGTTATGCCAGACAACGAAGCAATTCGTGGCATGATTGAAGTTGTTAAACACTTGGTGAAGGTGGAAGAATAGGAGGACGACATTATGAATATTCATGAACTTAACCCTGCACCAAATTCTAAGAAAGGTGTGAAACGTGTTGGTCGTGGTCTTGGCAGTGGCAGAGGTAAAACCTCTGGTCGCGGAGAGAATGGTCAAAACAAGCGTTCTGGCGGAGGAACTCGTCCTTTGTTTGAAGGTGGACAAATGTCCCTTATTCGCCGTTTGCCAAAAAGAGGTTTCAACAACCCTTATGGTGATGTGTTCTCAATCATAAATGTTGAGGACTTGGAAGTTTTCGAAGATGGCACAGTTGTTACAGCAGAACTTCTTAAGGAAAAGAGAATAATTGGAAAAATTGAAAAAAGCGGTTTAAAAGTTCTTGGAAATGGAAAATTATCTAAGAAGTTAACCGTTAAAGCAAATAAATTCTCCAAAACGGCAGTTAAGAAAATTGAAAAAGCCGGTGGAAAGACTGAGGAGGCATAATGTTTCAAACATTAGTTCAAGCGTTTAAGTCAAAAGATTTGCGCAAAAAAATTCTTATAACACTTGGAATACTCTTTATATACCGCATCGGCTGTTGGTTGCCGATTCCGGGGCTTGACCTTGCAGCGTTCAACGAATCTGTTTCTGGTAGTGACTTTTTGTCACTTCTAAGTTCAGTAACGGGTGGAGCGCTTGCGAATGGTTCTTTGCTCGCCCTGGGAGTGATTCCATATATCTCTGCATCAATCATCATTCAACTTTTAACAGTTGCAATTCCTGCACTTGAAAGACTCAGCAAAGCAGGGGAGGAAGGCAGAAGAAAAATAACTTTCTACACCAGAATAACAGCACTTATTTTTGCTTTAATTCAAGCAATCGCAATTGTGTTAACATTCTCAGCAAGTGGAACGATCAATGAATCTGCGCTCAGCAGTTCTGTTCCAGGTTGGGTTGTATCTGCAGTCATTGTGCTTGTTTTGGTGGCAGGTTCAATGTTCACACTTTGGCTTGGTGAAAAAATCACTGACCTTGGCATTGGAAACGGTGTAAGTTTACTCATTTTTGTTGGTATCATTTGTAGTGCTGGAAACGCAGTTTTAAACGCTTTTACAGGACTTAGTGCTGACAACCTTGATGGACTTTGGACAATTTTAATCTTTGCAGCAATGCTGTTTATCGTGTTTGCTCTTATTGTATTTGTTGACCTTGCAGAAAGAAAAATTCCTGTGAACTATGCAAAGCAAATTAAAGGGCGAAAAATGTATGGTGGACAATCAACCTACATTCCAATCAAAGTTAACGGAAGCGGTGTTCTTCCGATCATCTTTGCAACAGCGCTTGTTGCATTCCCTCAACTTATAATGCAACTTGTTGGTGTAACCGATGGAAACGCTTTCTATGATTGGTGGCAAGATTGGCTTGGAACAGGAACAGTAATCTATTTCCTTGTTAATGCACTGTTAATATTCTTCTTCACATATTTCTATGCTCAAATAACATTTAATCCAGAAGAAGTCAGCAGAACCTTGCAACAAAACGGTGGGTTCATTCCAGGAATTCGTGCGGGTAAACCAACCACTGATTATTTAAAGAAAATTTCCAGAAGAATAACTTTCTTTGGCGCAACCTATTTAGCACTCATCTTTGTTGTTCCAACAGTGGCACTTTCACTTGTTCCACAGGGAACAATAGTAAGTGGCAGTTTGGTTAACGCATTCACTGTAACGGGACTTTTAATTGTTGTTAGTGTTGCTCTTGAATTTGACAAGCAACTTAACGCTCAACTTCTTGCTAAAAACTATCGTGGCTTCTTGAAATAATTTTTTACGCATAGTTCTATCTATTTTAAAAGAAAAAGGATAATTTATGAGATTAGTTATTTTAGGTGCCCCAGGCAGTGGCAAGGGGACACAAACACACCATATTGCAAAAAAATATAACTTAAAACATGTTGTTGTTGGAGATGTTGTAAAAGACGAAATCCGCAATAAAACATCTTTGGGCAAAATTCTTTATGAATACACCAGCGTTGGCAAATTTGTTCCAAGCGAGATTGTGATTGATGTTCTTGATAAACAAATAAAAAACACCAAGGGGTTTGATGGGTTTATCATAGACACAGCACCAATCAATATGCAGCAAAAAGATGCAATGAAAAACATTGAAATTGATGCTGCTGTTTGGCTTAAAATTGTTAACTTTGATGTCATAAGAAACAGAATTTTAAAAAGACTGATTTGTCCAAAATGCAAACGGGTTACCAGCGTTGATGAGAACACTACCAACCATTGTTTGCATTGCGGGGCTGAACTTGAAAAACGCTATGACGACAACATTGAAACAGTCAACAAAAGAATTGCGCAATATGAAAAAGAAACTTTGCCAGTGATTGAAAGTTTTCGTCAAGAGGGCAAACTGATTGAAATAAATGCCGAAAGAAGCAAAAAAGAGGTTTTAAACGAGATTTTTGAAAAAATAGATAAATTTTTTGAAAAAAGTCTTTAAATATCATAAAAAGTGTGGTATAATAAATCATGGTTATTGTAAAGAATGAAAAACAAATTCAAGCAATGAGAGAAAGCGGTAGAATTTTAAGAGATACCCTTTTGAAAATTGAAGAATTTATCAAAGCAGGAATAACCACAAAAGACATAGACAAGTTTGCACATCGATACATTGTAAGTCGAGGTGCAAAACCAAGTTGCCTAGGTTACATGGGCTATCCCGCATCAATTTGCACATCTGTTAATGAGGTTGTTGTTCACGGAATTCCTGATGACACAAAACTTCAAAACGGAGACATCATCAGTGTTGACCTTTGTGTGTTATATAAGGGTATGCACACTGATGCAGCAAGAACCTTTTGTGTTGGCGAAGTTAGTGAAGATAAGAAAAAACTTATTGAAGTAACAAAGCAATCTTTCTTTGAAGGAATAAAGCACATAAAGGCAGGCAGTCGAGTTGGTGATATCGGTGAGGCTGTTCAAAAGTATGCAGAAAGTTTTGGATATGGTGTTGTTCGTGAACTGCAAGGGCACGGTGTGGGCTGTCAAATTCACGAAGACCCAGGCATTCCAAACTTTGGCAAAAAAGGAACTGGCGAGTTTTTGAAAGAAGGCATGACCATTGCTGTCGAACCAATGATAACAATGGGCAGTCCAGAAGTTTTTGTAGCAGAAGATGGTTGGACAGTTGCAACCGATGATGGAAGCATGGCAGCGCACTATGAGAACACTCTTTTGATAACAAAAGATGGTGTTGAAATTTTAACATTATAAGCTTAATTTGTTATTTGTTTAAAGTCAGGTAATATTATGTCAAATGAAATTAAATGTGGCCAAATTGTGCAATCTTTGCAAGGCAGAGATAAAGGGGAATTCTATATTGTTTTAGAGGTAAACAGCCAGTTTGCAAGACTTGCAGACGGCAAATCTAAAACAATATTAACTCCTAAAAAGAAAAATCTTTTGCACATAAGACCAACAAATGTTGTTATAACAGAAATTGCTGAAAAACTTAAAAATGGAATAACAATAAATAATCAAATGGTTTATCACTCATTATATGAGTATAAAAAAAGAAATAAAGGGGAGTAAAAATGGCAACAGAGGATGCAATCAAAGCAGAAGGAGAAGTTATTGAAAGTTTGAGAAACGCAATGTTCAAAGTGCGTTTGCCAAACGGTCATATCGTAACAGCATATCCAGCAGGAAAACTTACGCTGGGACGAATTCGAATTTTTGTTGGAGATAAAGTAACTCTTGAAATGTCACCCTATGATTTAACAAGAGGTCGAATTGTTTGGAGAACAAACAATATGGCACACAAACACAATGATGAGGCTCAATAAAAATTAAGGAGAAAACAAAATGAAAGTAAGACCATCAGTAAAACCTATTTGCGATAAATGCAAGGTTATTCGTAGAAACGGAAAGGTTATGGTTATTTGCTCAAAAAGCAAGAAGCACAAACAAGTTCAAGGATAATTTTTATTCTTGATTGTTTGCTTTTTGCTCTTATTTTGAAAACAATCGATGTGGGCGGCTGATTTTTTCCACAGCGTTACATATAAACTAAACTAAAATAAAATTTATTTGGAGGAATAAATGGCTCGTATAGCAGGTGTGGACTTACCCAAAGAGAAAAGAGTAGAAATAGGTTTAACCTATATCTACGGAATTGGAAGAAAAAAGTCTAATGAAATTTTAGCAGGGACTGGAATCAGTCCAGATGTTCGTGTTAAAGACTTGTCTGAAAACGACATTGCAAAAATTCGTGAATATATTGAAAAGAATGAACTTTTGGTAGAAGGTGACCTTCGCAGAGAAGTAAACCTTAACATAAAGCGTCTCATGGAAATTGGCTGCAATCGCGGAATTCGTCATCGTCGTAATTTGCCTGTTCGTGGACAACGAACAAAAACTAATGCAAGAACTCGTAAGGGACCAAGAAAGACGGTTTCAAGAGGAAAGGCAAAAGTTGGTAAGAAGGGTTAATAAGGGGGAAAGTTAAAAATGGCAATAGTTAAGAAGAAAAGAACAGCAAGAAGTTTGTCAAACGGCGCCGTTTACATTAAATCATCTTTTAACAACAACATGGTTACCATCACAGATGCAAAAGGTGATGTGATTTCATGGTGCAGTTCTGGCGCACTTAAATTCAGAGGTAACAAGAAAGACACCCCTTATGCAGCACAACTTGTTGCAGAAACAGCAGGTAAAAAGGCAAAAGACATGGGTTTAAATCAAGTTGCAGTCTATGTTAAAGGTGCTGGTGCAGGAAGAGAAGCAGCAATTCGTGCACTTGCAAACACAGGGTTAGAAGTAACCTCAATCAAAGATGTTTCTGGAATACCTTTCAATGGTTGCCGACCATCTAAAAGAAGAAGAGTTTAAAAAGGAGAAAAGTTATGGCTAAATACACTGGAGCAGATTGTAGATTATGTCGTCGTGAAGGCTGTAAACTATTCCTCAAAGGCGACCGTTGTGTAACAGGAAAATGTGCACTTGACAGACGCCCAACAATTCCAGGCGAACACGGTGATGCAAATGCACGCCGCAAGCCAGCAACAGGATATGTTTTACAACTCCGCGAAAAGCAAAAAGTTAAAAGAGCATATGGTTTGCTCGAAAAACAATTTAAAGAATATTATTTCGAAGGTAAGCGCCAAAAAGGTGCTACTGGTGAAGTTATGTTGTCTTTATTGGAAAGAAGATTAGACAATGTTGTATATCGTTTAGGTTTTGGGGTATCCCGAGCACAATGTCGTCAAATCGTGAACCACGGACACATCACAGTTAACGGAAAGAAAGTTGATATCCCATCATATCAAGTAAAAGTTGGAGATGTGATTGCAATTCGTGAAAGCGATCAAAGTTCTGAACTCTTTAAAGATTTGAAGAAGAACAAGACAGTAACACCTAAGTGGCTACAACTTGACGCTTCAAACATGAGTGGTAAAGTGATCGCAATTCCTGACCGAAGTGACATCGACTTGAATATTGCTGAACACTTAATCATTGAGTTATATTCAAGATAATGGGTTAGGAGGAATTTTTAATTATGATGCAAATAAACAAACCAAATTTAACAGTTCAAGAAAGTCAAAATGGTGCAGTTGCAACTTTTGTTATTGAACCAATGGAAAAAGGCTTTGGAACAACTGTTGGAAACGCAATGAGAAGAGTTCTTCTTGGTGGGCTTCCAGGCATTGCTCCAATTGCTGTTAGAATTGCAGGTGTTCAACATGAATTTTCAACTATTCCTGGTGTGAGTGAAGATGTTGCAGATATCATATTAAATCTCAAAAGTTTAATCATAAAAACAAAACATCAAGAACCAGATTTCAGAGCAACACTGTATCTTAAAAGCAAAGAAGAGGGAACTCTTTACGCAAAAGACATCATTGTCAGTGATGACATTGAAATTTTAAATGAAGATTTGCCAATTTGCACTTTGTCAAAAGGCGCAGTTGTTGATATGGAAATCATTGTTGGTCGTGGAAGAGGCTATGTTCTTGCAAAAGAGAATAAAGATGTTGTTGACAGCATTGGATTCATTCCAATGGACGCAATCTTCACACCAGTTAAGAAGGTAAGATATTCTGTTGAAAGTGCTCGTGTTGGTCAAGACATCAACTATGACAAGTTAACACTTGAAGTAACCACCAACGGAGCAACTTCGGCAAAAGAAGTTACCAGTCTTGCAGCAAAAGTAATCAATGACCACATGAAGATGTTCATTGAACTTGTTGATAACATGGAAGACACCGACATTTTGGTTGCTCGTCAAGAAGACCAGCAACAAAAAGTTCTTGAAATGTCAATTAACGACCTTGAACTTTCAGTTAGAAGCACAAACTGTCTTAAACGCTCAAACATTTTAACTGTGGAAGATTTGGTTAGAAAGACGGATCGTGAACTTGGAAAAGTTCGTAATCTAGGACAAAAATCGCTTGAAGAAGTTAAAAATAAACTCGTTGAACTTGGTTTAACTTTAAAAAGTGAAGATGAATAAAAGGGAGATAGAAAATGGCAGGTTATAACAAATTAGGAAAAGAAGGTTCACTTCGTGATGCAATCATTCGCCGTCAGGTAACCGACCTTTTGTGGTATGGCAAAGTTGAAACAACTTTTGCTCGTGCAAAGGCTGTTCAACGCATTGCAGAAAAAATTATAACACTTGCTGTAAACACCTATCAAGACACTGTTAAAGTAACAAAGACAGTAACAAATGAGAAAGGTGTTAAAAGCAAAAAAGAAGTTATCAATGATGGTCCAACAAAATTGAATGCAAGACGCAAGATAATGGCTCAAGTTTATGATATTCAAGAACAAAGAATGCCAAAAGAGTCAAAAACCGCTTTCATCGGAAGAACAGAAGACATTTTCCACCCACTTCTTGAAAAGATTTTCAACATCTACGGTCCTCGTTATGCAAAGCGTAAAGAAGACACTGGTCAAGGTGGTGGATACACTCGTGTTCTCAAAGTTGGTCCTCGTCGTGGCGATGGTGCTGAAGCAGCAATTATACAACTTGTATAATAATGTTTTAAAGACTTATCTATAAATTTACATGATATTTAAAAAACTTTATCAAAAGCGATAAAGTTTTTTTATATTTTGTATATTGAAATTTATTATTGTGATTAACTCATACTTTTATACAATTCATTTACTTATGATTTTGTCTAGAAATAGCAAATTATAGAAAGAGTTTTGATATGTTTTATCTATAGTATAGTTTGTCTAATCATAAACATATTATTTATAAGATATTTATATATAAACATTAAATTTGCTTATTTAATTGTAAGGCAATTTTTTATTTTACGCATAGTTATAAACACAGTTTAAGAGAAATTTTCATATACACTAAATAAGAGGTGTCTATGATAAATTTTGAAACTATGCAAATCTTAAATAAAACTCGCTCAGAGCCAGATTTAACAGCAAAAATAAAAGGCAATAAAATTGAAGGTAATGCATACTTTTGGGGCACAAAATATGGTGTGGTCTGTTTGTTTGATGTCTACGGCTTGCCTACAAACAAGTTTTTGGGACTTCATATTCATGAGGGTGGAAGTTGTTCTCCGCCAGATACTTTTGCTGATGCAGGTTCTCATTACAACCCAAACAAAGCAGAACACCCTAACCACGCTGGAGATTTGCCACCGTTATATTCAAACCAGGGTCATGCGCTAAGTGCTGTTTTGATTGATAAATTTACTGTTCATGAAATAGTCGGCAGAACTGTTGTCATTCATTCACAGAGAGATGATTTTTCTTCTCAACCAGCAGGCGACAGTGGAGTTCGTATTGCTTGCGGTGTAATAAAATAAAATTGACTTTTAATGGAAGAAATTTACAAATTTTTAATAAGAAAAATATAGCACTAAATGAAACTTACTCCATAAGTTAGACACTTTTTGGTGCGTGCCCTAATAAAAATTATATATTATAAACTTGCTTTTTTGCATCAAAAACTTTGTTGAATTAAGTTATAAAAAGATAAATTAAGTAAAATTATCTGCAAAATTTTTGTCAAATAATGGACTTTTAAAAAATTTATGTTTAAAATAAAAAAAGAAAAAATAATATAAAAAATTATTTTTTACAATTTTAGTTTTTACTGTCATATTTAAAGTTTTGAGTAAAATTGATGTGAATATGATATGAAAAAATCAAGCGGACTTTAAGCCATTTTAAATCTTTGAAATAAAAACAAGAAGGGCAACCTTCTTGCTTTTTTAGTGTACACTTTATCTATATGCCTTAATGTTGCCATTAAAGCCACGAGACAGTGTCTCGATTAGTAGGGTGAGTGATTACCACTCACATTATCATTCTATGTGGCAGGTTTTCTTTTGGTGCATGAGATTTCAGAAAAGTTTATCAAGACTTCATATTCACTTGTTCCACATTTTTTGGCTATGTCTTGTGCTGTTATTCTTTGATTTCCGCTTTGCCCTAAAATCACAGCAAAGTTGCCAATTCTTATATTTTTAACTTTTGATACATCAACAATAGTCATTCCCATGCAAATGTCTGCAACAATTTTGCATTTTTGTCCATCTATTAAAACAAAGCCTTTTTTGTTGTAACAGCGCATAAGTCCGTCAGCGTATCCTACAGCAAGGGTTGCAGTTTGCATATTTTTGTTTGCTTTGTGTTTTATTCCATAACCAATAAATTCACCTTTTTTAACATGGTTTATATTGATAATTTTCGCATAAACACTCATCACTGGCATAAGGTTCTTAAATTTACCATAACCATAAAGTGCAATGCCAATTCTCAGCATACTTTTGTTATCCATAGGTTTATTGCTGACCGCAATATTTGAACTGGCATAGTGTTTTAAAAGATTCAAAGAAGTTTGTTTGGTAAAAATATTAAATCTGTCAATTTGCCTTGTTGCGTTTTGTTCACTTCCAATATGTGTGAAAATCCCCTTTAAAACAATATTTTCGCAATTTTCAATAAGATTTAAAATATCTTTAAATTCATTAAAGTTTTTGATACCAAGTCTGTTCATGCCAGTATCAACTTTAAGATGAATAGCACATTTTTGACCAGTTTTTTTCACTTTTTTTATAATTTTTTCAATGTCATTTTTGCAAATGACGGCAATTTCAATGTTTTTAGCAATAATTTTTTTAAGTCGTGTAAAATCAATGGCTCCCAATGTTAAAATTGGTTTAGTGGTATATTTTCTCGCTTTAATTGCCTCATCAAAAGTAAAAACAGCAAAATAATCTGTTTTTTCATTTAATGCATATATAACTTCTTTCATACCGTGACCATAGGCATTGGCTTTTATTATTGAACAAATTAAACTGTTCTTATTTTCGTTTTTTATAATTTCAAAATTGTTTAAAAGTGCATTTTTATCGATAAATTTCTGTAAATTTTTCATAAAGTATAATATTTTTTTCAAATTATATTTGTGTCTATTTGACTTTAATTATAATCTATAATATAATGAAATTAAACATAACAGGAGATTTAAAATTGGACAAAATAGAATTTAATCATGATAACATGTTTATTAATAATCAAAATAATAACATAACAAAGGAGAAAATAGAGGAATATAAAGATAAAATCAAAAAGGCTTACGATGAGGTGATTGCACATCCGTCAAAAGAAACGCAGTCATATTTTGATGTTGTAAATCAAGAAACAAGTGAACTTGAAAATTATGCAAAATACCTTCAAAAATTTGATAACATTGTTGTGCTTGGAATTGGTGGTTCTGCGCTTGGAACAAAAGCAATCTATTCGGCATTTGCTAAAAAGGGAAAAAATGTGCCAAAACTTTTTGTGAAAGATTGCATTGACCCACAGCAATTTGCTGATTTTTTAAATGATATAGAAATTGAAAAAACAATGTTTGTTGTTGTTTCAAAAAGTGGTGGAACGCTTGAAGTTCTTTGTCAGACAAGCATTGTGGAAAAAATGTTAAAGGACAAATTAGGCAATAGTTTTGCAAATAATTTTTGTGTAATAACTGCAAGCAAAGATTGTGCGCTTGCTGAGTGGGCAGATAAAAATAACATTAAAACATTTTATTTTTCTCAAGACTTAAGTGGAAGATTTTCTGCTTTGTCTGTTGTTGGGCTTTTGCCTGTTTGTGCTTGCGGCGTTGATATCAAGCAAATTTTGCAAGGTGCAAAAAGCATGCTTGAAATGTGCAAAAATAATTCTGTTTTTGATAACCCAGCACTTTATGGTGCTATTTTGCAAAAAATAGCAATGGATAATGGAAAATCAATTTCATTTTTGATGCCATATGTTGAAAATCTTGCAGTTTTTGCAGAGTGGTATTGTCAACTTTGGGCGGAAAGTTTGGGCAAAGAAAAACAAGAAAATGGAAAGACAGTTAACCTTGGGCAAACACCTGTTCGTGCTCTTGGAACGGTTGACCAGCACAGCCAACTTCAACTTTGTTTGGAGGGACCATATGATAAAGTTATAACTTTTATCGGTGTCAAAAACTTTGAAAAAGAACTTCAAACAACAGACGCACCTTATTTGCCAGATTTTGCAAGAAATAAACCACTTTCTCATGTGCTTAACACCTCCATGCTTTCAACAGCAAAAGCGCTTTTTGAAAGGGGCAGACCAAATCAAATAATAATGTTGCCAAAGTTAAACGAATTCTATTTTGGCGAACTTATGATGTATTTCTTTCTTGAAACCTCATTCACTGGTGCGCTTATGGAAATAAACACTTATAATCAACCAAGTGTGGAACTTATAAAAATAAATGTGAAAGAAATTCTAAAAAATGATAAAGGCATAAAATAATGTAACCAAATTTAATTCTAAAGCATGGTGCAAATAAAAAAATAGTTAGCATTTACTAACTATTTTATTTTGTTACAAGTTATCAAAAAAATAAATAATTTATATTTTATATTTAAATATATATGCTTATATTTTTGTTTATAATACATAAATAAAATAAAAGTTTATAATTATAAAATAAAAAGAGGTTAGCTCTTAAAATTAAAAATCACTAGATTATCTAGTGATTTTCTATATATAAGACAAAATGTCCTTATTTTTGGTATAGCGGTAGGGGTGACCTACTTTAAAATCGCTCACGCACGAATGTGAGTTACGTTATATTTCCACACCAACAGATATAAATGTTTGTGCACAAAGTGAAAGAAGATGTGTTTAAATTATATAATAATCTATATTTTAAACTTTGAAACAACTTTGACACAACTTTTTGATAAAAATTAAATAAAAAAGAAAAAACCCAAGGTCAAAATAAAATATGACAAAACCTTGAGTTTTTGGCTTAAATAGGGCATTTTCCCTAAAAAACAACTGGTGGACGATCAGGGACTCGAACCCTGGACCCACTGATTAAGAGTCAGTTGCTCTACCAACTGAGCTAAACGTCCATAAAGGAGTTAACGATATCATTATATCACAAAAAAATTTGATATGCAAGAGAAATTTAAAAAATGATAAAAAAATATTAAGTATTTTAAAAATAAAACAATGCATAAGCAAAAGATAGAATTTTTTCATAGATATTTTAAATTTTTCGTTTAAAACTAACTTCTATCTTTAATTTTTAAAATTGATAAACTTTTCTTTTATCTAAAAACTTTTTTATATTGAAAGTGATGTGCTCATATGCTTGCTTTGTAACTTGTTTGATAAATAGCGTGAAATCTTTGTTCTACATAAAGTTTATATTATTCATGAAAAGAGGTGGGCACAATTTTACATTTTTAAATGCAAAATCAGTTTATTTTTAAACATTATAAAAAATTTTTAACATTATGTGGAAAACTTAAAATAGAACACGTTTTTTTGTTGGCAACTATTATGAAAAAACACTTTATACAATAAAGTGTTTTTAAATTTTCTAAAATATTTCATTTGATTTTTATCAAAAAATGAATCTAAATTTAAACTAAACATCAACAAAAAAATTGTTTTGCGAAATATCCCAGGCAAAATCTTTTAGTTTTCTTATAAGTGGAATTAAAAACTTTGTGTGCTCAAATGCTTTTTTGGTGTCTGTGGTGTAGTCTGCAATTTTTGAAAGGTCAATTAAATCGTTTAAAGAGTTTGTTTCAAAAAACAATTGGTCTGAAATGCTTTTTTGAATTTCTGTGGGCAGTTTGAAATATAGTTCTTTCAAAGAAAGCCCTTTTTCATAGGTGATGTTAAATTTTTCCAAAATATATTCACAAAGAAATTTTCCCGCAAAGCCATAGTTTATTGCAATGGTAACACTGATGATTGGAAGTGGAATGTATGCAAACATTCTTTGACGAACACAATCTTCTGATGCGTAGTAAAAAGACAGACCACTTGATAAAAGTTTATATTCCAATTCATTATCTTCTTCAAACTGAATTTGCTTTTTTCCTATTTCTTTTAATTTTTCATAAGCAATTTCAAGTTCATTTTGCTTTTCTAGATGTGTTGGTTGAAATTTTTTAGCGGTTTCTTGCGTTAGTGAATTACTAAACATTTTTTCCTCCTTTTTTCTAATTATAATATTTTGCAAAAGATTTTGTCTAAATGAAGAATGAAAAATATGCTAAATTTTTTTTATAAACATTAGAAAATTATCAAAAAATGTCGAAAAAGATTAAACAAGCATAAATCAAGTTAAAATTTAACGATTTTTTACTTTTTTTGCCGAGTGTCTAAAAATTTTTTTCAGTATTTTACTTTTTATAACTTGAATGTTATTCTATTTGTGAGGTGTGAAAATGGCTAGGAAAATTGTTATTACCAGCGGTAAAGGTGGAGTGGGTAAAACAACAATTTGCGTCAATCTTGGAATAGCTCTTGCAAGGCAAGGGCTTCGTGTGATGCTTCTTGATGTTGACATTGGTCTTAATAACCTTGATGTTGTTTCGGGTGTTGAAAACAGGGTCGTTTTTGACATTGTTGACATCATAGAGGGCAAATGCCGTCCAACTCAGGCGCTTGTTCAGCATCCAAATTTTCCATCACTTTACATTTTGCCAAGCGCTCATTCGTATAATGTTGGCAAAGTTGACGGAAACACTTTAAGGGCAGTGGTGAATGGACTGTCTAATAATTTTGACTATATTCTAATTGATTGTCCTGCGGGAATTGAACTTGGTTTTCATCGTGCTGTTTTTTGTGCAAATGAAGCAATCATTGTAACCACACCGCATATTTCTGCTGTTCGAGATGCAAACAAAGTGGCATCTTTATTAAATGGTTATTACCTCAACGAAATTTCTTTGGTTTGCAATCGGCTTCGTGCTGACCTTGTTCTTTCAAATAATATGCTAAAAGCAAAAGAAGTTGCCTCATCATTGAATTTAAAACTATTGGGAATTATTCCCGAAAGCGATGAAATTTCATCTTCATCAAGCATATATGGAGATGGTATTGCAATTGATGAACAAAGCGAGCGTGCCTTTAATGTTTTAGCAAATAATCTTCATAGCGGAAGTAATGAAATGTTTGACTACACTCAAAAATATAAAGGCTTTTTTGCAAAAATAAAAAATAAACTGAAAAGAAGATTTTAATAAGATTGTCAAATTTGTAAAAATATAGCAAAAAATTATAAAAAAAATTTGTTTTTTATATGCAAAATTTAAAAAATAAAAGGAGGAAAAATATGTTTAAAACACGAGGTATTGAAAAATTAAAAAAGATTTTGATAAATGACAAGCATTTTCATCCAAGTTTTTTTGCTGATTTAATTAGAAGCGAGATGTTTAAATCTTTATCAAATTATATGGAACTTTCTCCAGACGATGTTTTGGTTAATATCAGCATTGATGAAAAAGGGGAATATGTTTTGCGCCTTAAAGCCAAATGCCAAAGGCTGAAAATAATGGGCATATTGCCAAAAGGGGTTTAAATGAAAAAGTTGAAGTTTACAATTCATCCGCTTTTTATTTTGCTTATGTTTGTCTTTATCTATCAAGGGCTGTTTGAACTTTTGCTTGCCTATTTGATAACTATAATATTACATGAGTTTGCGCACTATCTTGTTGCAAACAGGCTGGGCTATCACCTCAATCGTTTCACGCTTATGCCACATGGAATAAGTCTAAGCGGAAAAAATGTTCTTTTTTCATATAAAGACGAAATTTTAATTGCACTTGCTGGTCCACTTTGCAACTTTATTCTTGCAATTCTTTGTGTAGCTCTTTGGTGGATATTCCCAGTTACATATGTATATACCGAAGTTTTTGTCATCGCAAATGTGATAACAGGTGCAATAAATTTGCTTCCAATTTTTCCAATGGATGGTGGCAGAATTGCCCTTGCTTTTTTGGGACAAAAAATAACAAGGAAAAGGGCATACGGCATTTTGAAAATAGTTGGACTTGTTGTGTCTTTTCTTCTGCTGGTTAGTTTTGTTATAACAACATTTTTTGTTGTGAAGTTTAATTTGCTTGTGATGTCTATCTTTTGTTTTTTAACTGTTATTTGGGAAGATAAAACCAACATCTATCAAAAAACAAGTTTTCTAGACAGCAAAACAAGTGGGCTAAAAAACGGACTTGTTGTGCGGGAAGTTGCTGTTCACGAAGATACAACACTTTATAAACTTGTGTCTCAGGTCAGGGCAGACAGCATAACAAATTTTCGGGTGCTGAAAAGTGATTTAACAGTGTCTGGCTATATCAGTGAAAATCAACTGGAAAAATTGGTGCAAATATATCCAGCTAGTGCCACATTAAAAACAATTTTAAGTTAAAATGTTAGTTGTTTTAATTGTGCAAAAAAATATTTTATGTTAAAATAAGCAGAGAAAATAAAAAAGGTTTAACAAATGAATAGTAATTTGATAGAGTTTTACAAAGATTGTTTCAAGGGCAAAGAACAAGGAGATGTTCTTTATAATTTCTTTTCGTCTTCATCAGCACAAAAGGCAGATGATATTCCAAATGTTGATTTTAGTATAAATGAACTTTCTTTGCTTGCAGAATTTTTGCCAAGTGAAGAACCTGTTTATATGCGAAATTTTTTGAGTTTTATGCTTGTGCATAAAAAATATTCTGCACTTATCACTTTTTTTGGCAAACTTTTTGTTTCCCATATTGGAAAAGTAGTTTTTGCCAGCAGAAATCAAAAAGATTTTGATATAACAGAAAGGAATTTTGACCGTTTCATGGAAAGCATAATCTTTGCCAATTTGCCTTTTGCAAAGTGGAGTGATTTTCTGCTTGCCATTCTTGGCTCAAATAACACATCAATTTTGCACAAGTGGTATCGTCCAACAAGAGACTATTTGCTTGATTTGTGCCAAAAGGATGAAAAGAAATTCTATAAGTTTGCCTATGATAACTTTTCTTCCTATGGTATGCTGATATTTGAATTTTTAATTGATAACTCTGTTCCTTCTGCAATCAATGAGCTTATCAAACTTTATTTATACCATTCTTTCAAAGAGGAAAGGCAGGTAAAAAACATTTTAAAACAGCACTACGCTGAAGTGAAAGAATATCTTAATCAGCAACAAAAAAATGGCAATTTAAGCGTTGAAATTGTGATAAAATTGCTTTTGCTTTTTAAGAATCAAAAAGAGGTTGTTTCAGCACTGCAAAACATATATTATCATGAAAAAGATAAAGGGTTGAAAAAACTTATTGCAGACAATGTTAGACTTTCCGCTTCTAATAAGCCAAATTTTGCTCAATTTAAGAAAAACGCTCAACGCTTTGATGAAAAGGAGTGCAGTTTTGATGTTTCTTCTTTGCCAGAACTGATTTTTTATAATAATGAAAAAGCAAGTGTTCAAGTTGTTAAATATATTATAAATCTATATCAAAATTTATATTCAACAAATGCTTGTTTTGAAAATAACTATCTAAAATCATTTTTTGAACCAAAAAGTTTGAATAATTTTTGCTTGGAACTTTCTTCCCAAATAATAAAACCACAAAAAGATGACAAAAAAGATTGGATTTTTTGTCTAGTTGCCCAAAATATTGCACCAAATGGAGCATTGACCGTTTTGCTTAAAATGATTGAAAACAAGAAGAACTCTTCGCAAAATATAGATAAATTTGTTAGAATTTTTGTTAAAGAGCAGAAAGCAGAAAGTTTAGAGCTTTTCAAAGAATTAAATCCGCTTGAATTTGAACATAGACTGATTTTAAATGCACTTTTAAAGGGATTTATAGAAACAGAAGAGTTAACTCCAATGGAGATTGAAGCCTTAAAAGATAAAATGGTGCCATATTTCAGTCTTAAAGATAGTGCACTTGATGTTGATAATTGCACCATTGTTATCAAGCCAAATTTTGAGGTAGAGATTCAGCCAAGTGGTGCAGAAATAACAAAAAATGCACTGGTTGAGAAAAAGAAACTAGAGCGTGAAATCACCAGACAATCAAAAAGGCTTGAAAACGCAATGATAAGTGGAAGGCTGTGGTCGAAGCAAGACTTTGATGATTTTATAATAAAGAATCCTTTAATGAATTTTCTTGCACGAAAACTTTTATGGGGGAAATATGTTGAAAATGCTCTCATAAGTGTGTTTAAAATTGAAGATAATGGTTTTGTGAACTTGATGTCTGTTCAGTCTGACAAAACAACCAACTATCAAATTGGAATTTTCCACCCTGTTGAATTCAGTGAACCAGATTGGACATATATGTTTAATGGAAGGCAGTCTCCGTTTAATCAATTATATATAGATGTATTCCCAAAATCAAAGTTTGATGCATATTCATCGGTTGTGAGCAGATTTAATGGGTTTTTTGTTAACAGTCAAACATTTTTTGAGCGAATGGAAAAATTTGGTTGGAGATATGCAAGACCAACAATGAACGGCTATTTTTCCAGTTTGCAGAAGATAAATAACGACCTTCAACTGCTTGCTGAACTAGATTTTTCCTCAAAGGCATATCAAAATATGCATGATGGAAGCACAAGTCTAGAGGAACTTCGTTTTTATCGTTTGGATGATGTGATAAAAACTGGAAATAACTTCATCACAAACAAGAAAAATGCACTGGATATTGGTTCTGTTAATGAGCGTTTCTTTTCAACAGTTCTATATGAAATCACAAATGCAGGTAAAAAATAATAATAAATAAGCAGCATAAAAGATTTTAAAAAAGGGTATTGCATTATTTCTTATTTTATGTTATAATATGCATACAAAGAAAAAAGGAAGTTCAAAAAATGGGGATTTTTGATAAATTAAGAAGGAGAAGAGCGGAAAGAGTAGACCTTCCAGATGATGCTGAAATTCAAGACCTTTATAAAGCATCAAAGAGGTCAAAGCGTGTTTACATTGCTCTTGGGCTTGTTGCGGCAGGTCTTATTGGCTTTTTGGTTGCTGGAATGCTTTCTTTTGGTGGCGTTTTTGCTGCTTTTGGTCCAATGTGGTATGCAATAAATGGAACCCTTGCTTTTTCTGCAATAGGGTGCGCAATTGGTTCGGTGGTTGCATGGGTTGCGAACAGAAAAAATCGTCTAAAAATTCGTCTTTTGGAAGAAAGTAGAAAAAGAGATGAACGCACAAACAAACGGGGTCAACCTTTGGATGCCAAGGCTTTACTCAAAAATGAAGCAAAATTTGCCAAAGATATGAACAAGGCGGAAAAGAAAAAATACCTATCAGATAAAGAATTTGAATATTTAAAAAACCGCATTCATGATGGTGTTGACAGAACAGATGAGTCTGTTGAAGATTGGAGAAACAAAGATAAATTAAGCTTGGAAGAAAGTTTGAAAATTCTTGAAACTTTTGATTATTCTGATGAGCAAAAAGAAAAGATTAAACGTGAATATAACACAACAGAGAAAAATGCTAAGATTGATTACGTTAAATTTATTGGCACTGATGGCAACACATATGGAAGAACTGATATTGCAGTAGCAGATAATGATGTTTATTATGATATGCTTCGTTATGATTTAAAGAATCTTATAAACAAAACGGAGGGAATTTCAAGGGTTGTTATCAGACACTCAGTAGATGACACTCCACTTCGAGACACAAAAACAGTCGTTGCGGGAACTGATACATACAGCAAAGAGGAATTGGAAGCACTTAAAACATCAATCGCTTCTAGAAAAGCGCCAGAGCCAACTCCTCCAGCTCCATAGTTTTAGATAAACATATGAAAATGTTGAAAATGACAAGCAAATATTGCAAAAGTTTTCAACATTTTTTTGTTAAGATTGTAAAATAAAATACAAACATTTTTAAATCTGTTCTAGTTATTTTTGTAAAATTACGTGGTTTATTCATAAAAATTATTCGCAAAACAAAATTATTTATTTGGGTTAGGTGGTTTAAAAAATGTTGGTATGGGCTTGGTTGAAGAGATTGTTAAAGAGCATGAGAAAAATGGCGAGTTTAAAGACCTGTCTAATTTTTATATAATCTTAAATTCTCCAACATAATCACTTACATCTAGTTAAGTTAGTGTAAAAATCTTATGCTTGTTTTATTTTGAAAAAAAATAAAATTAAATTTTTATATAGTCTAGAACTAAAATTTATTCACAGTTTGATTTTTTATAAACTAAATTTCATTGACTTTTTTGTCTTTCCGTTTTATAATGAAATAAAAGGTGGGAGTTTGTAATGAGCGATGTGGCTTTCACAATCTTTGGTTTATCAATTCATTGGTATGGCATTATAATAACTCTTGCCATAATTTTGGCTGTTGTCTTGGGTTGTTTTTTGGCAAAATACAGAGGGCTTAAAACAGATGATATTTTTGAAATTTTGCTTTGGGTAATCATTCCAGCAATCATTGGCGCAAGGCTTTACTTTTTAATCTTTAACGGCGGACCATGGGGCTGGGAGTCTTTTGCAATTTGGTCTGGTGGACTTGCAGTATATGGTTCTGTTATTGGTGGTGCCTTTGGTGTTATGCTGTATTGTCTTGTTCGCAAGAAAAACTTTCTTAATGTTGCAGATGTGGCTGCGCCTTGCTTAATCTTGGGGCAGGCAATTGGCAGAATTGGTTGCTATTTTGCTGGGTGTTGCTATGGTGTTGAAACAACAAATGAAAGTCTGCAATATTTTCCAATGTCTGTCATGATTAATGGAGAATGGCATTTGGCAACATTTTTCTATGAAAGTTTCTTTAACTTCTTGCTTTGCATCGCTCTTATTTTGATTTTGGTTTTGCCAAAGAAAAATGTTATCAAAGGTGTTGTGCTAAGCGGATATATGATTGGCTATGGAATCATCAGGGCATTTTTGGAAGGCTTAAGAGATGACAGCGCTGCACTCTTTATTGGTTCAATCAAGGTAAGTCAATTTTTAAGCATTTTGATTATAATTGGCGGTGTGGCACTTTTAATAACTCAACTTGTTCTTTATTTCAAAAAGGCAAAGAAAGTTAAAGTGGAGGTTTAAAATGGAGCAATTTTCAAGAGAGCAAAATGGCTATTCTACCCGTGAAGTAGACATAACTTTGGCACGCCTTAAAGCAGAACATCAGGCGCAAATAAAAGAAAAAAACAGCATGATTTCCTCGTTGGAAAGAAAGATACATAACTTGCAGGACATTGTTCTTGATTATGTTCAAAGAGAAGAAAAAACTCAAAACATAATTGAGTCAACACAAAACTTGCGTTCACTTGAGGCACAGAGATTGCAACTGTTATATAAAAAATGGACACAAACTTGGCAACGATTGAAAGATAAAGTTGTGCCTTTGGTTTCATATGATGAAATTCTTGACTTGACGCAAGATTTTCAATATGCTTTAAAGGTCATTGTAGACAGTTCCACAGCCGAACATCAAGCCACAAAAAGTTATGCAAAAAGTGTGCTTTCCAGAATGTCTGGAATCATGCCAGCAGCACCAAGTTTTGATAAGAATTTAAAAAATGACTACAGTGCTTTTAATTCAAGAACAATTCAAAACAAAAAACAAGCCTCCACTTCGCAGAAAAACGAAACAGAAAGCGTAACACCTTCGGAGGCAGAAAAATTTCTTAATGGTCAGGGTGGCAAAATTCCAAAATCAATGGGTATGGGTAAGGAAATTTTTTCAATTCCACCAAGGGAATTTATGCAGGCAATGAACAAGAAAACAAACGGCTTTTCACTTGAAGAGGCTTTAACACCAAAAGAAAGCCTTGCCGAAATTATGACAGCATTCAATCTTGATGATTAAAATATTAAATTTTAAAAATTAAAAAATAAAAAATGTCTGTGACCTTTGAAAGTGACAAAATAAAAGGATAGCAATTTTAATTTTACTATCCTTTTTTTATTTAAAAACTTTAACTGATTCTCAAATCTTTGCCTTCAAACAAAATTGCTCTTGCTGTTCTTTTGTTAAAAATTCTGCTGAAAAGCCTTGTGCCATATCTTTTTTCAAAATCTTCAAAATTTAAATTCGTTGAAATCAAAGTTGGTTTACCCTTGATGTCTCTTTCATTAAAAATGGTGAAAAGATTTGCAGTAGAAAGGTTGCGATACATTGGTTCACTTCCCATGTCATCAATAATCAAAATGTCGCAGTCCAAGAAATTAGACAAAATAATTTCCCTTTCATTTGGTTCAAGGGTAAGGGCTTTAAGCATGGTGTTTGAAAAATTGAATGCTGTCACATAAACAACATAAACGCATTTTTCAATCAAAGCACTTGCTATACATTCAAGCAAAAAGGTTTTTCCAACTCCAACATCACCCATAAAAATGAGATTTGGTGTTTTGACATCTGGAAATTTTTCAACATAAATTTTTGCAAGCTCAAAAGTTTTTGCAAGAGTTTTATTTTCTTCTAAAAATTTTTCATTGCTATCTTTAAAATTGTGTCCAACAAATGTTGGAAGTCCACTTCGTTTCAAAAGTTTCTCATGCACCTTTGAAGCCAAACACGAACACATCTTGCCGTCAACAAAGCCTTTGTCTTTACATTTTTCACAATCAAAGTTCGGTTCGATGTCTTTTTTTGTCATGCCAATTTTTTTAAGTTCATCAATTCTTTTTGTTTTAAGTTCTCTGATTTCAAACAAAAGTTTTTTTGCGCGGTCTTCCTCTTTGTTATAACTTGCATATTCAACCGTTTTTTCTCTTATTAAATCATCAATTTTTTTAAAGCCAGCACTTTTTTTTCTTGCATCAAGCAGGTTTTGCTTTGCCAAAAGTTCTGCGCTGACTCTTTGTTGCGAAAGTTCTCTTAAGACTTCTTCAATGATTGATATTTTGTCCATATTTTCCTCTTTTAAATTTCAATTTCGTCAATATCACAAATAAGACTGTCCAATTCTTCTTTTGAATATGTCCTTCCATGATAAACTGTTTTGTCTTCTGTTCCTTCAATGCCTGCACCAACTTTAAACAAATCACTTGCAAGGCGAGCGTCTTCTAAATTGCTAATTTTCTTTTCAAACCAGTTTGCAAGAATTTTGTTGATATATTGCATTGGCTGTGCCGACTTAGCTGATAGGGTGGAAGCATACTCAATCACATCTTGTGGCATATTCCAAGAATACACCCAAGTTTGATAGAATTCTCGGTCAAGCGAAGTAACATTTCTAATAAGGTTTGCCTTGTCAAGAATTTTTCTGATTTGTTCATCTTGCATTTTTGACCTTGCCACAAATTGAGCAAGACTTTCAACAGAGGTGAGTCCCATTTTGTAAAATTTTTGAACAACAGTGTTCATTCCTTCAAGATTGCGTATGCTGTTTTTAAAGCAATAGTTTGCAATAATTTTTAAAGTATCAAGATTATATCCACGGTTCAGCCAAGGGGAGATATAGGTATCAACAATGTTTTCAAGATTCTCATAATAAACTCCAAGAGTTTTGTTGATTTCCTTTGCAATGCCAAAAAGAGTATCTTTGTTGTTTTCATAGTCTTCAATTTCTTTTTGGCTCATAAGGCGTTGTTCATAATATTTTGTAAGTTTGCTGTCAAGTTTTGTAAATCCACCTTTTTTAAGCATTTTTGCAACAAAAAGAATAACATCAAATGAAAATTCAAACTTCTTTGTCCATTTAAGGAACATTTCACGCTCTTCAAGGCTTGCATTTTTAGAAATTCCCATAGCCTTTAAAATTTTTCTTAAACTATCATCAGTTTCATTATATTCTTTCAGTCTTTCTTCCACTTGTTCCAGTGTCAAAATGCCTTCATACGCCCACTGCTTTGCAATGGTTATGATATATGGATATAAAACTTTGTTGCCTTTAAGTTCCACACAATATTGAATAATCATCAAAAGTGCTTCTTTGCTCATGTTCAATGTTTCAAGCAAAAGGTGATATTCGTTATATTCATTTGGATTTATCATTCTGCCAGAAATGACGCTTTGGACCTGCAGGTTGAATTGTTCATATTTGTTTGAACTGATTTTCTTTTTTGGAATAGCAAGTTTTGCTGGCATATATTGAATTTGTGGAGGAGTGGTTTCAATAATTTGCACCAAGCCCTGTTCTTGCCAAAAGCCAAAAGCATTCATCACTTCATCACAAGACAGAGAAAGATTGTCAGCAAAAGTTTGCAGGTTGGAAAGATTTGATTTAAGGCTATCTTGGTTTGAACAAAGATAAAGCCCATAAAGATAAACTTTAATTTGTGTGCCTGTTGCAAAAGGCAAAAATTGTTCAAAAAAGGTGTTATTTACAACGGTAACACCATCTTGAGAAATTTCACTTGAAAATTTACAAAAAGCCATTTTTAATAACCTCAAAGTTAAATATATCAAAAATTTACAATTAAAACAATAGAAATTGCAAAATTTATAAAATAAAAATCATAACATAGACAAATACCCTCATAAAATAGCGTTAAAGGGGGAATTTATGAAAAAAATTCTTGCATTTTTAAGCATTTTATTTTTGCCTTTTTTGTTTTTTGGCTGTTCAACGACCGATATTGTAACAAGGGCAAGTGAAACTGCCAATACCTATGAAATTGTTGCAACTTTGGATAATGAAAACAAAACTCTTTCTGCCAGTATGACGCTTAGTTATACCAATCAAAGCGCAAGCACATTTGAGTTTATCTATTTTCATCTTCATCCAAATGCTTTCAGTGAGGGTGCAAGCACAAATTATGCTGTAAGCCAAACGCAAGCCGAAAGGGCGTATGATAATGGCGTTTCATACGGTGGCATTGAAATTTTGTCAGCAAAACAAAACGGAGAAGACACAAACTTTTCTGTTGAGGGTGCTGATGACCACCTTTTGAAAGTTGACCTTTCAAACGCACTCAAAAGTGGTGACATGACCGAAATTGAAATTGATTTTCAGTTAACAATACCAAATGTAAATCACCGCTTTGGATATGGCAAACACACCATCAATCTTGGAAACTGGTATCCGTCAGTTTGTGTTTTTGAAGGAGAAGAGTGGAACACTGAAGGCTATCTTCCGTCTGGTGACCCATTTTACAATCAAATTGCAAACTATGTTGTAACACTCACATATGACAGCAGTCTAACCCTTGCAAGTTCGGGCGAACTTCAATCTTCAACGACCGAAAACGGAAAAACAACCGATGTCTATCAGGCTCTTGCAATAAGAGATTTTGCCATGGTTCTTTCCAGCGAGTTTGATGTTATCAGCACGCAGGTTGACGATGTAACCATAAATTATTTCTATTTTGAAGATGAAAATGCCCAGGCTCATTTGCAAACTGCTGTTGACGCGCTTGAAACTTTTAACGATTTAATTGGGGAATATCCCTACAATGTTCTAAATGTTGTAAAAGCGTGCTTTCTTCACGGGGGAATGGAATATTCAAATCTTGTTTATATCTCCGACCAAGTTACCAACGAGGCTGAATATAACAATGTCATAATTCACGAAATTGCTCATCAATGGTGGTATGGTGTGGTTGGCAATAACCAAATCAAATATGGCTTCATTGATGAAGGACTTGCGGAATATTCAACCGCGCTGTTCTATGACCTTAACGAAGAATATGGGCAGACAACAAGCGAAGTGATTGGCAATGCCTTAAGTTCCTATCTCCTTTTTTGTGATGTCTATGGCGAGGTGTATGGCAATCTGGACAGTTCAATGAACAGACCAATTTCCACCTTTAACACCGAAACAGAATATGTCTATCTAACATATGTAAAGGGTGTTTTGATGTTTGATAGCATTGCAGAGGTGATAGGACAAAGCAAAATGGAAAAATGCTTGCAAGCACTCTATGAAAAATATGCAATGCAGGAAATCACTCCCACACAAATGATAGAAACTTTCAGCAAAACAAGTGGACGAAAAATTGAAAGTTACATTGCTTCTTGGCTTGACGGAACAGTGATTTTGGAAGAACTCAGTGCGTAAGATGATAAAAAGTATTATATAAAAATGGAGTAGATATACTCCATTTTTTAAATTTTTAATGAATTTTTTTACCAAACATAGATAAAAATTCAGTCAACAACAAAAAATCCACTCACTCTTCAAGCCTAGATTATAAGAGAGAAAATATTTTAAAAAACAACAGATGTAAAAGTTATATTTGCAAGTTTTTAGTTGTTTAGTTTTTGTGTTACGAGAGAGAATAGAGATAAAAACATTTAAAACAATTTTGTGAGGGCTTTGAATATTTTTGATGTTATGAAAGATTGTAAAAATAGAAACAAAGACCTTTAAAACGGGGTATTCAGGTATGCAAGATTTTGATTGTTTTAAGTTTTTTTGTTGTTGGAGATAGGAACAAAAAAGGTTAAAACGGGCTATTGCAAGGGCTTTTTGCGTTTGCACGCAAAAGCGCACATTTTATGTGCGCACAGCGCCACCCGTGGCGCAAAGCCCTTGCGCGCTCCTCATAACCCACCAAGCCAATAAAGTAGAAATATATAAAAAATAAAAATCTAACCAGCAAATCTATAAAACAAAATTTAGCAATCCACTAAGTTAATATAAAAGGAAAAAAGTATGTATAAAAATCAGACTAACAACCTTAAAACAAAATTTTATAATTCGCCAAGCCCTTATAATATGAAAAGAGATAGATATTAAATACAAAAAATATT
>CALWKH010000002.1 GCA_944381195.1 uncultured Clostridia bacterium | reverse complement strand
AAATGGGGTTTTGGAAAACGAGTGCCAAAAACAGAAAAAAACAAATTTGGCTGGGAAAATGTCGAGCTAAGTGACATTCCAACTGACAAACCAATTCTTCTTTGCTTTGGCGGAGATGGAACAACCAGCAATCAGTTTGCAAACTTTTTGGCGAAGATGTCTTTTAGGCTTCTTGGAGTGAAAGAAGAAGATGAATACATCGACACCTTTTCGGTGCGCTATGGTGCAAGTGAGCACACCATTGTTGGACGAATGAACAAAAAAGAGATTGAAGAACTTGCAAAAAAAGTTTTTATCCCACGAGTAACAGACAAAAACGGCGAGCGTTTGCCAGTTAAAAAGGCGTGCGAGAATTTAAGAGACATAAACATTCTTATTCACTGCTATGGGCAAGATGTTGTAAACGAAACAATCACTCACCTTGCAGACACCATGCAACATGACCTTGGATATCAAGAGGACGAAATCAGAACAGCACTCAAACAAATTTTTGTGATTGGCTATGCACCTTTTGACAAGTCGAACAATCTTTACACCAGTTTTTTTGTGAAATCACTTAATGACGAAATATTTGACTTTTCCTACAAAAAAGATTTTTTTCAGGATGACCCCCAACACTATGTCGGCGTTGGTGAGTTAAAAGCATATAAAAACACCCTCAATCTTTTCACAGACAGCGTGCTTGGTGTCAAAAGCAGGCTGACAACACCTGCACTTTTTGAGCATGGCAACCTTGAATATCTTTTGCGCACAACCGATTGGATGAATGACAACCCTCGTGCTGAAACCATTTCTCGCATCATGGCGCTTGCACTTGCACTTGGCGTAACAGGTTCAAAAAAGCAACACGCACAAAACAGGTTTATCCCCCTGCCCGACGCTGAGGACATCAAAACATTTTTACAGCCAGAGATTGAAAACGCAAAAAAGACTGCATTTGAAAAAGAAGATGAAAAACTTTGGCATGAATACAAGGAAAAAGGCGTTTCGTTTGACGATGTTGTGAAATACAGTAACACAAGTGAAAAAGAACTTTTAAACGGCAAAACAGAAAGTTTTGACGATGTTGTGAGTAGAATAAGAAAATCGCATTATCGCGGAATTGTTTTCCCAAAAAATTCTGTGTTTACAAATTTGGGAAGCACAGCAAAAGTTGTTTTCAAAACAAAAAAAGGCATGGCAGATGAGATTATACCTTTTGTTGAAGACAATAAATACCTTGATGTTGGAACTGCCGAATATAATCTTATAAAAAGTGAAAACCTTTCAAGGTGCATTCTTCTGCCTGACGGAACATATGAAGAGTTTGCGCAAGAAAGCACCCCGACTGATGACAAAACTTGGCTTGACAACGCCTTGGTTACAGCAAAGGTGCGTTTTATTCAAACGGACAATTCGGTTATTTTGCATTCCGTGTCAGGTGAAAAAGGAAAAGAAATCAAGGTTGACATCGGCAAAAAGTTTGAAGATAGAGACTATGACAGCCCTCAAGAGTTTTTGTCCTCTCTTACAGACAGCATAACAGGACACTTCACTCTCACCAAAGAACAGACCCGAGTTATCATCAACATTGCAAGGGCACAAGATGTGCCAATCCAAAGCATCATTCTTGATAAAAGCATCAGCCTTAATGATGATGTTCTTAAAAGTGAAATAGTGACAGACCAAAACGGGCAAATGTCACCAGCAGAAAATCAAAATGAAAGCACCGAACAAGAAGATATTATCAATCACTTTGAAAAACAAAAAGAAACCAAAAAAATTAAATCAATCAATTCGAAAGACAGCGAGGTTTCTATATCTTAAACCATTTTTAAATTTACAATCAAAAAACTTTATCAAATAAAAAGTGATATAGCACAAAATTTAAAATCACTTAAAACTGATAAAGTTTTTTGTTTTTCAAATTAAAGTCAATGTTAGACAAGCATAAAATTTTTTAAAATCTACTTTTGTAAGCGTCTAAAATTATGGGGCAAACTAAAACATAAAAACAAAGCAATAAATAATGAACTGCACACCATAATGTTAAATGTTTATAATTACTTTAACTTTTTAGAAAATGAACAAAAAAAAGAGGAAAGAAATCTTCCCTCAAACGCACAAGGCATGCTGGCAAGCCAGTGAAGTGCAAAAGCACCTCGCATTGTGCATTCATTATTATAATATATGAAAACCAAGTTTGTCAAACGATTTTAATAAGTTTTTCAAAAATTTTTTAATTTTTTTTAAAATTTTTTATATTTATAAATAAATTTAATTTTTTATGTGGGTTCCACCCACACAATAAAACTTTTTTACAATGAAGGGGTGTTTTGTGGGCTGACGCCCGCAAGAAGAGTTGTCCCCTTGGCCCATTCATGCCTCCAAAAAAGTTTGAGAGATGAATATGGCAATAGAAAAAATATTTTATCTTTTTTCTTTATTAAAGCATTACCAGAATTAAAAAACCTTTTTTGAGCTCCGCTCAAGTCCGCAGGGAACCTTCCTTGACCTATCTTGGCTCCAAACATTCTTTCAAAACAAAAATTTTTTACACCTCACACTTTTGCAAATAAATTTCTTAAATTATCAATATGCTCCAAATATGCTTTTAATAAAAAGGGACTGTTTTGAAGTCCATTTTTATTTTTTCCTTATTTAATGTATCTAATTAAAAAACAAAAATATCAAAATACCTATTCATTATACAAAAACATCAGTTTTCTACTTCTTTTCATCACATTCAAACCAGTTTTTGCCAACAGATACTTCTGCCACAAGAGGCACATCAAGTTTAACCACATTTTCCATGGTGCTTTTAATAATTTTCATCATCTGCTCTTTTTCTTCCTCTGGAACATCAAAAATCAGTTCGTCATGAATTTGCAAAATAAGTTTGCTTTTCAGTTTCAGCCCCGCAATGTGCTGACTCATTTGAAGCATGGCAAGTTTGATGATATCAGATGCTGTGCCTTGAAGTGGCATATTCATTGCCGCACGCTCGCCAAACATTGCAACGTTGTGGTTAGTGGAATAAACTTCGGTGATGTTTCTGCGCCTGCCGAACAAAGATGAAACAAAGCCCTTTTCCTTTACCTCCTCCACCGATTTATTAAGAAAACTTTTGATTGTTGGATACATCTCAAAATATTTATCAATATATCTCTTTGCCTCAGCAACAGAAATGCCCGTACCAACAGACAAACCATAGGGCGAAATGCCATAGATAATTCCAAAGTTCACCGCCTTTGCCATTCTGCGCTGTTCACTTGTTACCTTTTCAAGCGGAGTGTTGAAAATCTGCGAAGCAGTCACTGCGTGAATGTCTCTGTTTTGCCTGTATGCCTCCAAAAGATTGAAGTCCCCGCTGTAATGTGCCAAAAGTCGAAGTTCAATTTGTGAATAGTCGGCAGAAATCAGCACGCACCCTTCGCTTGCGGTAAAAATCTTTCTCAAAACTCTGCCCTCTTTTGTGCGAATTGGAATGTTTTGCAAATTTGGTTCAACACTGGAAAGTCTGCCCGTCACGGTGAGTGTTTGATTAAAGGTGGTGTGAATTTTTCCATTTTTGATAAATGGTCTAAGCCCGTCAATGTAGGTCGATTGCAATTTTGAAATGGTGCGATAATGAAGCAAAAGTTCAACAATTGGATGCTTGCCTCTAATTGCCTCCAAAACAGTAACCGAGGTTGATTGCTTTTTGTTGCCCTTCACTTCAAGTTTAAGTTTATCAAACAAAATGTGTGCAAGTTGTTTTGGCGAATTAAGATTGAAGTCCTCGTCTGCAAGATAGAAAATTTGCTTTTTGATTTCAAAAATCTCTTGCGTAAATTTTTCACTTAATTCGTTCAAAACCTTTTCGTCAACGCAAACGCCGTCTTTTTCCATTTGATAAAGCACACGCACAAGTGGCAATTCCAACATGAAATAAAGATTTCCAAGATTAAGTTCCAACAACTTTTTCCACGAAGTTTTAAAGGCACACAAAAGAGACGATGCGCTTTCTGTTTGATTGATGTTAAGAAAATTCAAAATACTGCCCAAGTCGTCTGTTTTTGCACTGCTGTTGATAAGATAAACAGCAATGCTCACATCATAAAAATTGTCATCAATTTGCCCGTCAAGTTTGTGGAAAAGTGGTTTACTTTTGTGGAAAACTTTTTTTATGCTTTCATCTAGAAAAAGTGGTTTCAAATCTTCCAACTTTCCGTGATATAAAAACTGTTTGTCTTTCTCAAACGCCACAAAAACTCCGCTTTCATCTTCCAAAAATGCCACTGCTTTTTCTTTGCAAAGTTCGTGAAGTTTTTCTATATCTTCAATGTCCTCTGTTTGCACCAAAACCTGCTCTGCTTTTTCTTTCACTTCGCCAAAAAGGTCTTGACGCTTAAGGAGGGAATTAAATTCATATTTCTTAAAGGTTTCAAAAACTTCCTGCGAAAAAGGCATAACAACTTTCATTTCGTCAAGCGAAAAATCAAACTTTGCTTGCGTATCAATGGTGGCAAGGCGATAACTTAAAAAAGCCATGTCTTTGTCCGCCAAAAGTTTTTCCTTTGTTTTGCCAGTGACATTATCAATGTTATCATAAACACCCTGCAAGGTTTGATATTTTGCAAGCAAGTCTTTTGCAGTTTTTTCCCCAATTCCCGCAACACCAGGAATGTTATCACTGCTGTCGCCCATTAAACTTTTAAGGTCAATAATTTGCAATGGAGAAAGCCCCATATCTTCTTTAAGTTGGCGCTCGTTATAACTTATAATGCTTGAAATTCCGTGTTTAGTGAGCCAAACTTCGCAATTTGAGTCAATCAGTTGCAAGCAGTCACGGTCACCCGTTACAACAACTGACGGATAGTTTAAATTCTTAACCAAAGTGCCAATAATGTCGTCAGCCTCAATTCCCAGTTTTTCAATTGTTTTGATGTTCATTTTGTGAAGCAAATCTTTAAGTGGAGCAAGTTGACTTGCCAGTTCGTCTGGCATTTTCTTGCGCGTTGCCTTATAGCCTTCAAAAAGGTCATTTCTAAAAGTTTTTTTGCCCGCATCAAATGCAACAACCAAATGCGTTGGATTGTTTTCAGTGATAAGTTTAATCACAATGTTAACAAAACCAAAAACTGCGTTATACACCTCCCCGCTTTTTGTGGCAAGTGGTGGAAGCGCATAGTATGCACGGTTAATCAAACTGTTTCCATCAATGATAAAAATTTTGTTCATAAAAAACTCCTTTTGTTAATTATAAACTAATTGTTAAATTTTTACAACTTAAAAGCTAGCAAAAATCAAGCCAAAACAAAAATACTTAAAGCAAAACAGAAAAGCAATTAAAATAAAAAATTTGCAAAGCAAGCCAAATAAAATTTAAAAAGAAATTTTGCAAGACGGAAAAAATAAATTTAAAACAAAAAATGCTTTTAAAGAAAAAATAAAAATTAAAACAAAAGATTTTAAAAAGCAACCAAAATAAAATTTAACAGAAATTTTGCAAGACGGAAAAATCAAATTAAAATAAAAAATTGCCTGCCAGAAAAAATCAAAACAAAAAATTCTTACAACAGGAAAAAACAAAAAGATGTGCTTGCAAGATGAAAAATCAAAACAATTTTTGTTAACGCACTTTGCACCAATCGCTGCAAAATATTTTTAAAAACAAAAAAATCTACAACTTGAACTAATCAAGTTACCAATAGTAACAGGTTCACAATAACCCACACCATCAGCCCTGCAGATTCTACTTTATTATACACAAAATTTTGAAAATCAATGGTTACTTATCAAACAAACTTTTAACTCTCGAATTTTAAATCTTAAATCAAAATCAAACTTAAAGACCTTCAAAAAATTGTCAAAGATTTTATTAAAACTATCCAAAAAAGCAACAAAAATTTTATCACTTTTTTTAAGTCAATTTAAAAACTAACAAAGACTATTTCTTTTTCTTGTTGTCCTCTTCATCATCGTCATCTTCGTCATCAAGGTCGTCAAGGTCATCGTCAAAGTCGTCTTCCTCGTCATCATCATCGTCATCATCATCGTCAAAATCTTCGTCCAAATCATCAAGTTCGTCATCATCAAAATCAACATCGTCATCAATGCCAATGTCAATATCAAGGTCGTCAAGGTCAGCACCAAGGTCATCTTCGTCTGAAATGCCCATCATGTCGCCAAACTCATCATCATCTTTCAAGGTGTCGTTTTCATAGTTGTCAAAATCCTCTTCTTCTGGGGGCAAATCACCACCATTAAGGGCACGGTCAAGTTCTCGTTCCTTTTGGCAAGAAGCGCACATATCCTCGTCCTCTCTGATATAGTTTGTCTTGCAAATCGGACAGATTTCAAAATCAACACCAAGGTCAATATCTCCATCATCTTCATCATTTTTATATGCTGACTCTATTTCTCGCTTGCAAACAGAACAAAGTTTATCCTTCTTTAAAATGAAGTTAAGTTCACAGCGTGGACAACGAATATATTGCATTCCTTCTTGTTTGTTTTCCACAGTTAAATACCTCCAAAAATTAAATCTGCTTTATTATAGTTTAATAAATTATAAAAGTCCACTAAAAAAGAGGCTTTTTTTGAATTTTTTTGCTAAATTTACAAGTTTTTTCAAAAAATTTAGCGTTTTTAACAGCATTTCGCATTAAAATAACACCTTTTTTGGTTATTTCATAAAAAATATGTTGCATAATTTTTAAATTTTTAAACATAATTTTTTAACAAAAAAAGGCGCCCAACTGGCACCTTCAAGCAGACTCAATCAGCATCTTATCAGCCACCAAGGCGATAAATTCACCATTTGTTGGCTTTTCGTTTGCATCATAAACAGGCAGTCCAAAAACAGAATTGATGTTTTCAATTTTACCCCTGTTCCACGCAACTTCAATTGCGTGTCTGATTGCACGCTCAACTTTGCTTGGACTGGTTGAAAAACGCTCTGCAATGTTTGGATAGAGTTTCTTGGTTATGCTGTTGATGATGTCTGGCGTATCAATTGTCATTTTGATTGCCTCACGCAAAAATTGATACCCCTTGATATGTGCGGGAATTCCAACTGTGATAAAAATGTTTGAAATGCGCTCGTCCATGTTTTTGTGCGTAATTCTTCCCACATTGCCATATTGCTCCATAACCGCTTGAACCTTTGCCTGTTGTTTGTTGCTTAACGGAGAAGTTTCGGTTTGCTCAAAAATCACACGGTCAAGGTCGCCTTCACTGCAAGGCTTAACAAGAAAATAGTTTGCACCCATTTGCATTGCCTTGTGCACAAAATTTGCACTTGAAAGGGCGGTGCAAATGATAATTTTTGGAACTTTTTCAAGTTCGGTTAACTCCTCCAAAACAGCATAGCCGTCTTTGTTCGGTAGCACCAGGTCAAGAAGAACAACATCAGGACAAGCCTCTTTTACCTCTTGCACGGCATTTTGTCCGTCATTGATTTCCTTTATAAGTTCAATTTTCTCATGCTCAGAGAAATGCTCTCTTGCCATGGTTTTCATTTGCTGACTGTCGTCAATTATGATAAGTTTTATCTTTTCCATTTTATAATATCCTCCAAATTTTTTAATATGCCTCGTTGGCTTTGTGTTTTAATCTTAGCATAATGATTTTTGTTTTGGCATATTTTCGCACGGGAAAAATTTTGGGAAAAATAACCAAAAATTTCTAACTTTATCAATTCTTGTCGAAGGGAATATTTTAATAAATTAAAAGGCATAAATGTTCAATTTTTATGCAGATTTTATTGTTTGATGTTTGTTTTTCACGAACTTTGTTTTTGTGGCTTTGCCCAACATTTTTTATATCTTTCTTGCAAATTTTAACAAGAAAATGCATTTTTATAAAAAATCTGTTAAATTATATTGATATCATAAACAGTTTTGTTTTCTTTAAAAACTAAAATACCGCAACAAAAAAATTAACAAAAATTTTATAAACAACCTATAATTAAAAATCAAAAATTAAATGACAATTTTTTTAGAAAAGTTAACATAATTTTATTTGATTTTTAAATGAAAAAAATTTCAAGTTTTTCAATAAGAATTTTGAAGTTTTTTAATTAAGAATTTTCAAGATTTTTAAAATAATATATTTAATAAAATACAAATCTTCGCTTCACATTTAACAATTTTAAGCGACTAAACTTTAAACAAAAAAAGGCTTTGCGCCTTTTTGAAATTTTGTGAAAAATGATTTACCATTGCTATCCAAAGAAGAATGGAAGCAAGGTGTTTTGCATGAAATCTGATGTCCAGCCGTAGAAAGCGTTTGTAATTGTGTTTTGCCCAATCATGTTGTCCACCCAAGCACCAAGTGGAGTTATAAAACTGCCAAGCAGGAAAATTATGCCAAGGGCTATGAAGATATATAAAAACCCTTTTGCAACGCCAATCACCGTTCCTAAAATGCGGTCAACAGCACCAATTGTTCTGTTGCGTGTGATTTTTCGAAACAGTCTTGAAAGCACCCAAAGCAAAACTCTGATTAAAATATAAAGGACCACAGCACATATAATTATGGTGATAACACTGCCAACCGCAGATGAAAAGTCAACTGCAATTTGTTCGGCTGGTGGACTTGACTCCATATATCCAGAGCCCAAGAAAATAGAAATCAGTTGCGCAACCCAACCAGACGAAGTGTCATTTGTTGCAAAAAAGTTCAAAAATGTTGGTTCTAATGATGACGCAATTGCTCCGCTGAGACCAAACCAACCATCAATCACGCCACTGAGTGGTTTTGCAAGCCAAATTGCAAGCACCAAAGTTACCAGTGTTGAACAAAGCGAAATGATACTTCGCAAAAAGCCCCTAATCAGTCCAATAAGAGCACAAAGCACCAATATGAAAATGATTAAAATATCCAACCAAGGCATCTATGGCGTTCCCCCTTGAAAAAAGAATATCATAACAAGCAAAAAAAAACAAGCGTAAAAATAAAGAAAAAATGTTTGATAAAAGAAAAGAATTTATGTGTGGGCTGACGCCCGCAAGGAACAAATTTCCTTGACCTGATTTATGGCTCCAAAAAAGTTAAGTGAGTAAAAAAATGACCAACAAACTTTTTAATATTTTTCTGCTTGTGTAAAAACATTGTTTTAAAACCTTTTTCTGTGGGAAACCCACAAAAAAGTCTTGATATAAAAATTTATATAATTAAAAACAAAAAGTGAACTTGGTTATAGTTTACATATTACTTTTGTCCACTAAGTTTATTTTGTGTCAAGATAGGTCAAGGAGTTTCACTCCTTGCGGGCGTCAGCCCACAAAAAAAATTATACTAACCCCCAAATTACAAACATAAAAAATACATTTATATAATTATTTCTCCAATTTAAAAAATGTGACAATTTTTTCCACATTTTTCATTTTAGTTTAAATAGTTGATTAAAATTAAATTTTTTGTTATTTTTTTCTTTTTTGTGAGAATAATTTTGTAAAAGGAGAAAATAATGAACGCATTTTGGTCTGCTTTTGGAACACCAACAGATAAAATTTCATCAGAAATATTTTCTGCATTGCAAGACTTCCCCGTTGTTTTATGCCTTGGAAATGACAGAGTAATTGAAGATTGCATGGGACCACTTTGTGGAAGTTATCTTGTGAAAAATGGCTATCCAAACTTTGTCTATGGTTGTTTGCAAGCAAACATTGATGCGTCAAACATTAAAGAAGCATATGAGTTCATCAAAAAAACTCACCCTGCACAAAAACTTTTAATCATTGACGCCAGTGTTTCGCCAACAAAATCAAGACTGGGCAAAATTGTCTTTGCCGAAAACTATAAACCACTTAACCCACGGCTGAAAAAACTTGATATAAGTGCCGACTTTTTTCTGTTTGGTGTTTGTAGCACTTTTAATGAGTTTAACAATTTGATTATCACCAAAATGGCAATGGTAGACAAACTTGCAAAGACCATTGCCGATGCCCTAACCTTTCCTCTCAAAAAAGAAAAAACAAGAGAAAATGCGTTTTAAATTTAAAACGCATTTTTAAAAGTAAATATAAACAAAAAGTATAAATATAATGTAAATATAAATGTAAACACAAATTTAAATGTAAATATAAATCAAAGTAAAAATATAAATATAAATATGAACATAAATCAATTTAAAAACAGACTAAAAATTATTTTCAAAAAAACTAAACCTAAAAATTTGCTAAAAATTGCATCTGTTTTTTATAAAGATTTCACAATGTTATTTCGCGGTTTTCTTGTTTCCTTTTTGCTTTCATGCCAAGTTCAATACCTTTGCCAATTTCTTGATTTGTAAAAGGAATTTCACTGCAAGTGTTCAAAAGAAAGCGATTGTTTGCCTTATAGTCATCTGGATGTTTGGTTATCAAAGGAAATTCTTGTTTTATTAAATCAACATATTCCTGCAAAGAACAATTTATACTATCTCGGGCTGAAATAAGTTTTAAATTGCTCATGGTGTTTTCAAAAGTCGGCTTTTGCTTTTCCCACCCTTTTTGCAAAATAAAATCTCCACCAGTAATTTGAATTTTGCTTATGCCCATATTGTTTTGCAAATCAAAACTTGAAATCAATTTTGCAATTATACAGGTTTTTATCATTGATGTTTGATTATCGTTTGTAGGGACAAACCTATATTTTGGCTCTGGAATATAAAGTCCAAATTTGCCCTCAAAGTTTGAGATGCATCGTGCTTGATAGATATATGGTGTAAGCATCAATTCGCGCTTAAATCGTCCTGCCTCTAAAGCTTCATATTTTATTGGCGAAATAACAGATGTATCAATTTGATGAAAGTGATATAAAAGGTCTGCCTCTTTTTTGAGTTTTCCAAATTCAAGTGTTGGAAGACCAATCAACACCGTTTGAATATCGTTTGGAGTTTTGATGACATAAACCATCATATCATTGCCATGATTTATAAACTCGGTTTTGACTTCTTTTCTTGAAATACCATTTTCTTCGGCATAGGATATTTCCAATTTTTCAAGTACCTTTTTTGAGCATAAATAATCGACATATTCGCATCCCTTTGATGCAAAAATGATTTCCTCTTTTGATTTTTCAATGCCAAGATTATCCAACATATTTTTCATATCAACACGAGTATAACATATTTTCAAACAAATTTCAATATAACAAACGCTTTGACAACAAAAGGGAAAAATTCAATAAAAACTTTCACCAAACCACCAGAATGTTGGTTTTTTCCTTTAATAATAAACAGCACCCCAAAAGTTAAACACTTTCAAGATGCTGTTTAATGATAGAGTTTTTCAGATTTAACAAATAAATCTTAAAAATTTTTTAAAATTTTTCACAAAATCTTATGGTCCATAGTTACCAATTGCAGCAGGGTCAACAATGTTTGTTGTGTTACCTTGAAGCGCAAAGGTAACTCTGCTTGCTGTTGAATATGCTGCGCCCGTGCTTCCAGAAACCTGACAACCAATTATCTTTCCATATGAAACAGCATAAAGTTGTCCGCTTGTGATCGAAGAAAGCGCGCTGAACCATGGACGACTGCTGTTAAACACAAGATATTGATTATCTCCAGAAGTTGTAAGAATTGCACCATAGAATGTAATTGTTAAATCGTTAGCAAAGGTAACACCAGATGCACTTGATGGCAGACTGCCTCCGTCATTAAGTCCAACAACTCCACCAAGAATAATTCCACCGTTGATGTTTGTTGAACTGATTGTTATGCTTGCGCTAATGCTTCCAGTGTTGCGCCCAACAACTCCACCAAAGATATAGTGTCTACGGTCTCCAGAACTACCTGTTCCGCTAACAATATGCATATCAAGGTTTGCACCTGTTCGAACCGTTCCCGTGATTGTTCCAGAGTTTTCACCAGCAATTCCACCCATGATACCATAGGCATCAAAGACATTGCCCGTTGCAACTGTGGTTGTTCCACTTATTGTTCCCGTGTTGATTCCTGCAATTCCACCAACATAGTCGCCTGCACTTTCAATTGTCTTGCTGGTTGTAACAATTCCAGAGTCAATTGAAACGGTTGCACTTGAGATGCTACCACCATTGCGTCCAGCAATTCCACCAACATAGTCGCCTGCAATAATGTTGCTTGTGCTTGAGAAGGTAACAGTTGGACTTGTGATGCTTGCTCCACTTGCGTTTTCACCAGCAAAGCCACCTGTTATGCTTGCATAATCTTCACCAACCAAACTTGTGACATTTGTTCCATAAACGGTTGAAGTTGTGATGATTGAAGTATTGTATCCAACAAGACCTCCAAGTCTAACATCTCCAACGGCAGATGCCGATACCGTTCCACCTGAAACATTTGCATCAGTTATACCTTCGTTTGTGATAGAAGAATTGCTTGCATTATATCCAACAAAGCCACCAACATTACTTGCACCAGAAACATTGCTTTGTGAAACGTTATCTTCACCATTACCTCTGAAACTGCCTTCGTTATACCCAAAGAAGCCACCAATATTCGTGTTACCGCTCACAGTAACGCTTGTAACTGTTGCTGATGCGTTGCTTGCAATAGTAATTGTGCCACTGCTGTGTCCAACAAAGCCACCAATGTCACTATCTCCAGAAATTGAAACACTGCTAACGGCGTTAATGCCACCGATTGTGCCTTCGTTAATTCCGGCAACTGCACCAACACTTTGCCCGTTTCCAGTTATAACAAGGTTGTTCGAGATTGTTAGACCAGAAATCACACTTTCATTCTTTCCAACCGCACCCGCACCTGTAACACCCGATAAGTTCCATGTGGTGTTTTGTGAGTTGTTCACAAATGAATCACTGACTGTTCCTTGGTTAAGTCCAACCAAAAGTCCCAGATTTTCACTTCCACCAGTTATAACAAAGTTTGATGAAGTAACCCCGCCAACAAGTGAATTCGAGAAGTTAAGTCCAATAAGACCCGAGTCTGTTACATTGCTGTTAAGTGCCAAGGTAAATCCTGTAACACTTGAAGCAGTTATGCTGTTTGCGTTAACTCCCGTTATAACACCAATGTTGTGTGTGATTGCACTGTCTAGAACAAGTCTTGTTCCAGTGCTCGTAAAGGTTGCTGTTATTCCGCTTATATAGCCATTGTTAACCGACATCATAAAGCCCGCACCACTTTCTTCACTATCAAGTCCGCCTTGATAGGTAACAGTGATTGCTCCACTTTGGTCGGAAATCATAACATTCATAACTGTGTTGTTATTGATTGAAGTGATTGCTCCAACTCTGTTTAAAGCCGAAAGGCTCATGTTGTTAAGTTGAATACGATAGTCCTCTCCATCTCTTCCAATATCTCCGTCATTAAGACCAGCAATTCCTCCAACATAACTGTTTGCAGAAATTGTGAGGTTTGAAACTGTTACTTGATAAATTTCTGCATCATTATATCCAGCAATTCCTCCAACATAGTCTACTGCCGTAATATTAATGTTGTTAGATGTTGTTTCTCTGATTGTTGCGTTACTGGTGTTAAAGCCGGTGATTCCTCCAACATATGAAGCATTGCCAGTAATTGTAACATTAGAAACATTTACCTCAATGGTTCCGCTGTTATGTCCAACAAAACCTCCTGTTGAAACATCGGTGTCTGTAACAGAGATATTAATGCTACCAGTATTTGTAAAGCCTGTTACTGTGTTTGTGTTTCGTCCAATCACACCACCAACATTTTCATTGCCACCAAGAGAGGTGATTGTGATATCTGCTGTGAAGTCTGTTGAATCTTGTGTTCGAATTGTCAAACTGCTTGTCTGGCTGAACCCAACAACACCACCAACATTTTCGCTGTCGCTAACACTTAGCGCAAGGTTTCCTTGTTCAATATAGATTGTTGTTTCGGCTTGACCGTCAATCAAACCAATGATTGAACCAACGTTTGTTGATGAAGTTGTTGTAAGCGTGCTTTGACCAAGAATGTAAACGTTGATTGCTTCGCTTCCGCTGATATTTCCAACAATTCCACCAATACTTGTTCCACCAGCGTTTGCAAAGGTTACAGTCGCACCTTGATTGATTGTGATTTCACCACCGCTTGATGCTTTTCCAACAATTCCACCACCAATGTTAACTGGGCTGTCAATAAAGAAATTAACATTTCCAGCAACAGTAATGCTATTACTTGTTCCCTCAGTAATTCCAGCAACTGCACCCACTGCTGTGAGTGGAGTTGTGCCTTGAAGAACCTCTAAGTCAAGCGAACTGATTGTAATGATTCCACTGCTGTTTCCTGCAACACCACCAACCGTTCCACCGTTTGCAATAAGAGTTATATCACTCATGGAAACCTTTTCAATTGTTCCACTGTTGTAACCAGCAATTCCTCCAACAACTGCTGATTCTACTGCCGAACCAACAATGCTGTTTGTAATTGTGATGTTGCTGATTACTCCACCATTATTTCTTCCTGCAACAATTCCACCTGTCGTTGTGGTCATCAAATTCATTTGGTTAAACTTGATATCGCTAATTGTTCCACTATACCACTCACCAATGATTCCAGCATATGAACTTGATGCGTTGTTATCAAGAATCACATTATAGATTGTGTGGTTATTTCCATTTATGCTAATAGTAATGTCTTTTCCGTCTCCAAGATCACCCATTTTAAGACCTGTTATATCCAAATCTGCTTCAAGATTTATGATATAACTTTCGCCGTTCATACCGCTTCTAATAATATATTGCAAAATTGCGGCATATTGTTCTTTGGTTGTTATGTGTAATGTATATTCATTAAAGCCTTCTGCGTTTTGTGTAAGTGTGTCATCAGCAGTTCCTGTTATGCCTGTGATGTCAACATTTTCCAAACTGTTAACAAACACACGAAGATTTTGCATACCTGTTGTCAGTGCTGCCGTTGCACTTGATGATGTTGGTTGTAATACCCAAGTTGAAATATAGTCAAAGTTTTCATCATTAAGCGTTGTTGCATATTGCACCGAAGTTTTTGTGCGTGCAACACCATTTTTATCTATTGCATAGTTATATGTCAAACAGTCAACAACACTTCCCGTGCCAGAAGCAATAATGCCAGAGTCTCCACTTCTTGTGGTATAGATTTCCGAAACAACTCCACTGTTATTGTTTGTTACCAAAACACTTGCTGTGATTGTTCCGTCAAAACCAACCTGAGTGATTGCTCCTCTGTTTGCACCAACCAAAACGCCAGTGCTGTTTGAAATGTAATATCCATTTCCAAGCAAATAGCCATTAAAGGTAACCGAGGTAATCAAACTGTCAATGTTTGTCAAAATTCCATAGTCAAGATTTCTTGTCAAAGAATAATAGTTAACATTTGCAGTTCCACCATTGTTAAGAGCCCAAGCAAGTTGTCCTTCACTGTTAAGAAGATATGGTTTTTCTGGTGTTCCAATTCCTGTGTCAACCAAGTTTGTTTCTGTTCTTAAATGTGGCAAACCAAAGTTAAAGTTAACAGTGTTTGACCAAAGCCCCTCGGTCATCGGCGTTGAATATGAGCCTGTGCTGTATTCAAAGCCACTTGTGATGTTTTGTGTGTTATTTCTTTGATTTGTTATATTGAAACCAATTCCAAAATTTGCAATTGTTTTTGCTTGAACTGGGTTTTTAATCTTGTCAACATAATAAACATTCACAACAAACTCTTGTGTTGCCATGATGTCTCCAACAAGCATTCCACCGTTACCCGTGATACTTGCTGCTGAATAGGTGTTGCGCATGAAAAATGTTGAAAGACTTGCACCCTGAACTGTGGTGCTTGTTGCTCCAACCACCATTCCCGTTATTCCACCAACAAGCGCTTGACTGCTTGATGTGATGTTGTTAATGATTGAACCACTGTAATATGAATCTCTATATGAATAATATGAGTGTCCACCCTCGGTATATCCAGCCATTCCTCCAACAGCAAAATATTCCCCAGTTCCTGTTGTGTTAACTGTTATATCAACGCTAGATGCACAAGAGAACACTTGACCGTCATTAACCGCAACCAAACCACCAATAATGTTTGATGTCTGCTGACTTGACACAATGGTGATTTGACCTGTAGATGCACTTCCAAACACAATTCCGCCCTCATTGACAACAGATGCAATAAAGCCAATATTTGTTCTGCCCTCATCGGTTGCAAGAAGTCCAAGATAGATAACTGAGTCAACATTTACGCCACTTATAACACCCTTATCACCAACTGTGGTAAACACACCCATGTCAATAAGGCTTTGCTCACTTCCATAGATATAATCATATCTTTGCGCTGTGATTGTATAGCCTGCACCGTTATAGAAGCCCAACATCGTTTTTGTTTGATGTAATGGAATATTACTTAGGTTGTTTGATTGAATATACCAGTTTCCAACAACTCCTGTCATAGAATTAAAGTCATCTACCGAAGAAACTTGAATTGGGTTAATCTTGCTTCCAGAAAGAGCGTTTGTAAAGATTGAATCAAACTTTTCTTGATAGCGTGCAGTAACAAGCCCTGTGTTTGTGTTAACGCGCGGATATTTGTTATTGCCAATGCTCAAAACAGAGAAAGCATCTGATGCATCAACATAGTTATAGACAACCTCACCATTGCCCAAAATGAAGTCCCAACTTTGTCTGCTGAAATTGTTGATGTCTCCCGCCAACGCAAGATATTCATCAAAATAAACATTTGTTGCAAAAGTTCCGTTTACATCACTTATGGTTGGTGTTTCAAAACTAAATCCGTCAGTGTTAATCATAAGTGTGTTATTTTTGATTGTGCTGAGAGAAGCAATGTTAATAAGTTCAATGGAATCCATGTTTGTTCCAAAACTTCCCGCAAAGCCTGCAACCATTTGAGTGTCTGTTCCACTTGCTGTGGCTGTCCAATTTTGAGTGGTATTAAAGTTAATGTTTTCATATGTCACAGCATTTGTAATTCTTCCAGTCGCTCTGCCCACAAAACCACCAATATAGATATCCATTGTGTTAGAATCAACCGTTATGTTAAAGTCACCATGTGCTGTTGCATTGTTCACATTTGAATTGATAAGCGTTCCAGCAAAACCACCCGCAGAAAGAAGGTTGGAAATATAACTTATGTTAATTGTTGCATCAACAAAGTTTTCATTATATGTTGTATTTGCAGTCTTTCCTGCAAAACCACCAAGGTTAAGTTGTGAATCACGATAGGATGTTATGTTACCTTGGAAATAAGAACCAATTATGCTTAAAACATTGTTTGTGTTTGTTTCAACATATCCAATAAATCCACCAGCAGAAGATTCTGGCAAACTTGCCGCTGAAACAAGCATATAGTTTTCTCCGCTTTCTTTAACACAAATATATTCACCAATTCTAAGTGGTGAAGAAGCATTTCCAATTCTAAATCCACTTGAATCACTAACATTATTTTGTGAGTCAATGGTATATGTGGATCCAGCAATAATGAATTGGCCACTTCCACCTTGATAATCAATTGGAATACGCTGGTCTGTTACCTGTGAAAGTTCAATATCTGCCTCAATGAAACTGTTTTGCAAGTTTGCACTGCTTTGTCTTTTAAGGCTGTAATTTCCAATCAAACCACCAACAGCGTTTGCGCTTGAACGCAAAACATTTTCACCTGTCCAAACTTGACTGATTTCATTTCTTGCTGTGTCAAGGCGATAGTGCTTATTATTAAGTGTGAAAGAGTTTTCTGTTATGGTTGCCCTTGAACCATCACTTCCTGAAATGCTGTTTCCAGAAATGGTGTATGTTACTCCATTCATGCTAAATGAATTGTCTGTTATGGTTGCATCAACACGGCTGTGATCTTCCACAATTTGAACATTTAAAACCTCTGTGTCCTCTGCAATACCAATCAAAAAGCCTGCTGCAGCAGTTGAGTTGAACACCGAAGGCACCCATGAGAAGTTGATGTTATTTATCACAACATCTTGAATGGTTGCGCCTGATGTATAGCCGAAAATTCCAACCGCTGGTGTATTATATGTTAGATCAGTGGTCATTGTAATATTATATAAAACATGAGTTATGTTTGTATTAGTCGCTTCATCATAATGTGTTCCAGTGAATGTTCCAGTGAATGGTCTTGACGAGGTTCCAATTGGAGTATAGTCAACACCAGTGAAATCAAGGTCTGCCATTAAAACATAATTTGCATCTAAAAGGTCTTCCATATCCAAGAAATCTTCAACTGTCCAAATTTCAATTCTGTTTGGGTTTTGCTGTGGATTATAGAACGGAACACCATAACTATCATAATTTATAATCTTAAATGTTTCACTTTCTTCATCCATCAATACTCCATAGTCATAAACAGGCCAGTTTTCAAACATTCTGTCAACCTGAGTATTAACATCTTCATTTCCGCTGTTGTTTTCATAACTGTATGTCCACATCTCATATCTTGTCAGTCCTGTTGCAACATCACTTAAATCTGTTGAAGAACTTCTACCACCAATAGCCGAAATAACTGCTCCATCTGATGTGTTTGATGTTTTTTGTGGTTGAGAATTATAGATTGTACTTACATAAAAATTATCCTCTTTGCTAGCCGAAATTCCCACACCTTCGGCTACCAACTCTTCATATTCTTCATTTGTCATGCTTGTGTGAGCTTCACTGATTCTTTCACTGTAAATCACACCAACAAAGCCACCAAGATATCCATTTTCTTGAATGTTAAGCAAAATATTATAGTCGCTGTATGACCAGTTGTTAAGAGCAACTATGTCAGAAACAATGGTAAAACGAGATGAATATTGCATTCCTTCATAGGCTGTTTTGTTTGAAATTGCTTCAAATGGGTCTTGAACATCACTGCTGAAATTCTCAACACCACCAATCACACCAAATGCTCCACCAGTTATTCCAGTTGTTGCACTTCGAACACTTGCCGTAGCAAAACATGCTGTGATTTCCCCACCAACAGAAATACCAATAAGTCCACCAGCAATTTGAGCGTTGCTGTTTTTAACTGCCACTCTGTTTTGACTGTTGTCCACAACTCCGCTTTGCATATCACTTGTGAAACCAAAGTTGATTCCAATAAGTCCACCAATTGCTTTGCTTGTTCCAACAAAAAGGTCAAAGTCTGCTTCGGTATCAATAGAACCAACATATTGTGATGAGTTAATTCTATCTTGCACCTCTTCGGTATAAAGAAGTTGTGCAAAGTTGATGTATCCATGATTCTCACCAATAATTCCACCAACATATCTACTTCCTTTAAGTTCACTGCCATTTTCTGCAAGTTTTTTGATGTTGGTAACATGTGATGATGTTCCAAGAAGACCAATCACACCGCCGACTGTAGTTCCAGAAATCTTGCTTTCACCAGTTACCGTCAGGTTTGCAAGTCTTGACTCTTCATATTCATCGGTTGAAATGATAAAGTTATCTTCAATGATTGGTGTTAAGTCAACCACACCAAAAATTCCACCAGCATATGACAAAATATTTTCGTCATTATTATATCCTTCTTCTTCCAAACCATAAAAACGCATCAAATCTTCGTTATAAACAAGGCTGTTTGTTGCCGAGTTTCCAAAAACTGCGGTAACAGAAATTGAACTTGTTAAATTGCTTGCCCTGCTTGTTCCCATAATTTTTCCAGCAACTCCTCCAACAAAGTTATATCCAACAATGGTAACAGTGTTAGAGTCTGGACTGACGCTAATGTTTCCAAGAACAGCATTGTTGATTGTTCCAGCAAGAGCGCCAACTTTTGACACGCTTGATGCTGCAAGTTCTTGCACAACAAGACTAAGGTTCTGCACACTGGCATAGTTATTTGTGCTGCTGTTAAGTGAATCAATGGTTGCAAAAAGTCCCGCACTCTCCCCCGTTCTAACCGAGATATCAATGCCAGAAATTTCAAAGCCATTTCCCTCAAAGTTTCCAGCAAAGGTTGCTGTGTTTATGGTTGTCATATCATATCCCAAAGCCACAAGTTCAGTCAAATCAATGTCCGCTGCCAAACGATACCAATCATCAATGATGCCGTTATCATTTTGAGTATCTGCATCTGCTGTCATTGCATCATAAAGGTCTTCTGCACTTGTGATGATGTGTGGGCTGACAATGATGTCATTATTAACAATTGTCAAATGGTCGGTCACAGCATGGTTGGTTCCATTAATGCTAACATCTCCACGAGTATAAACATATGCTTTTTGGTCAAAGTCATATCCAACCAAGTCCCAACTTTCGACTGCAATCATGTCAGCAGAAACAAGCCTTGGTCCCAAAAGTCTTGATGTTGTGCCTTGTGCTTGAGTGCTTGCTTTAAAGTTGTTATAGTTGAAATAAACATTGTTACTGTTTAAAAATGTCCAAACGCTTGTAAATTCTTCCCCAGAAGTTCTGTCGCCAGAAGAATATCTTGAAATGCTGTATGCATCCCACACTCCAATTGAATCGTTATTGTCATTGACAAACTGCTCAATTGTCCGTCTCTCTATTCCCAAAGCCTCGGTGAGACTGATTCCATTTTGACCATATCCAGAGTTATAATAGAAACAATCTTCAAAAGCGTCATCTTCAGCAGTATTAAGAGCGCTGTAAGTTGAATTTGGAGCAACAAAAGGTGTGTGCGCATAGTTGTTTTGTGGTGAAGATGAAACAGAATAACTTCTTGTCACCGTTCCACCAGTAAGGTTTTCATACATAAATCCACCCGAAGATGAACCTTGCGCTTCAACCGAAAGTGCAACACCAGCAAAGCAGTCCGTAACACTTCCTGCGTTTGAATATAGGAAACCACCAGTGTTAACCGATGCAACAATTTGTTGCGTTCTTCCGTTAAGTCCAACACTTGTATCAACATTCAAGCTGCTCACACCGTCTTCATTTGTGGAAAGAGTTGCATATGTTCCGCCAGCATAACTTGTTGTAATGCTAGCATTTGCATTGTTATATCCAACAAAGCCAGCAGTTGCTCCAACAGTGTTTGTTGTTGAGGTGTTTGTGATGATTGAATTGTCAGCATAACTTGATGCAATGGCACCATTGTTCACCGCAGCAAAACCAGCAACCGTTCCACGAGCAGTCAGGCTGATTTTCTCCACACGGCTGTTAGAGATGTCTCCGTTGTTTTTACCAACAAGTCCACCAACATTAAACACATTTGTTTCAAGTGGCAGAGATGAGATTGTGATTACAGCGTTAAGATTGTTTATGCTGTTAACCTCACAGTTAACAATGATTCCGTTATTGATTCCCGCAATTCCACCAAAGTTAAGATGTGTGCTTTCCGTTTGGTCTAATCCGTCGTCTTCAGTAGTAACAGAATATTTAACTGTTATGTTTTTAAGCAAAGTGTTTTCACTCACCGTTCCAAAAAGTCCATAGTTTGCTGGTAAAGTTTCTGTTCCAGTGAGAGTTGCAAAACGACCAATTGTTATGGTATGTCCGTTTCCGTCAAGGCTTGAAATTGCAACATTAAGAGGAGTCCACAATATTCCTGACGCATCAATGTCTTGCATCAAACGACAGTGTTCCCCCTCTTCCATTGAAAGAAGTTCATTAAGGGTGTTAATTGGAATTGGTTCTTCTGTTGATGAAAGTTGAATAAATGATATTGAAATGTTTTGATATGGCACTGTGAAATAGGTTGACGCATCACTTGGCAATTCATTTGTCAAAAGTCCACTGTCAGTATATAGGAAACTAAAAGCATTCAAAACAATGCTGTTGCCACTGCTTTGTCTAACTGGACAGATATACCAACCGTTGTCATCAAGGTTAACCGAGCCAACAACAAGGCGCAAATAGAATGCATTGTTTATAACGGTATATTCGCTTAATTGTTCCCCCGTTGGTGCTGTTCCAGCAGCATAAACAGGGTCAGAAAGTTCGTTTGTCACTGCATAGTAATAACTTGCACCCAAAGTGCCACCCTGCTCAATTGAAATCAAGTTGCCACTTGAATCAAGCAAAGACCAAGGGTTAATTGTTCCGTCATTAAAGTCTTCTTGCAATGCATTGATTCTTGTTTGAACACCAGAAATTGCAGTGTTTGCGTTTATCTTTGTGGTGTCGATTCTGATTGTAAGCTTATAGTTTGCGTTGTCAGCAAAAGGCTCACTGAATGAATTGTTTGGTGCCTCATCAATAACAATAGAGCCGTCTTTAAGAACATAGTCAACAATTGTGAAGTTCATTGCACGAGAAATTGTTCTTCGATAGCCATTGACATATTTCACCGCAGAAACAGAAACGGTAAAATGTCTCCCAACAATGTCTGCATTACCAACAACAATATAATATCTTCCGTCAACATTTTCAATTTGAACATTACCACCTGTCTCATCATCAATGATGCTCACACTTGGAGCAACATCAAACACTCCAACTTGCGTAATTGTGAACTCATTTCTGTTTGAAGCATATGTCTCGCCACTTCCACCTGTTCCAACAGCAATATAGGCCTCTGGTTCAATGCTTTCTGGGTTTAATGTTGCATCATAAGAGATAATAAGATTTGCCGTTGCGTCAACTGCCAGATTAAATTCTTGAACAATATCTGGCATACCATCTTTTGAAATGGTAACTGTGATGATAAAACCTGCGGCTGATGTCGTTTGTTTTGCAATCAAGGTCTGAAGATAGATGTTTCCATCAAAGGTTAAATCTCTGTTTGAGACTGGTGCCACAATGATTCCATTTTCAATGTATGTAACACCGTCTTCATAGTAATAATATCTTGTTTGGTTTGCACCATTAACACTGATTGTTTCGGCAACTCGTTGAACAAAAGATACCACATCATTTTCAACAACATTAGATGTTATTGTAATTTGGTCAAAGTCTGCATAATTTGGGAAAACATTAATTCTCAAAAGTCCATATTCTCCCGCCATAATGGTGTTTGTTGGCTCTGCACCAGCGTTTGTTAAATAGTTTCCAGGTGTGGTTTGACTTTCGCCTTCAAGTTCTGCATCGGCATAGTGCAAAATATCAATTGATTGAACGCTTTGTGTGTTAATTTTCACATAGAAAGTTCTTTCAATCTGCTTGCCGTTTTCAACAAACATTTTGTTCACCACAGTGATTTCAAAGGTCTTTGCAGTCTTATATTGTTGTTTAAAGTTGTCATCAATTCCAAAAAGCACTTGCTCGGTTATAACTCCGTCACTTGCTGTGAGATTGTCAACATCAAACACATAGCCGTTCATAACCATAAGCTCACTTGAAAGGTCATCAAGAATGTTTTTCTGCGCCACAATTTCGCCCGTGTCGATGTCGGTTATTGTGATAAGTGAACCTGCCTGCTCGTCATATGGCGAGTCGCTTTGCATGGTAACGGTAAATGAAAGGTTTTGAGAAAGTTCAATCTCGGTTGGATTCTCCTCTGTTCCACCAACATTTGTTGTAACATTTTCAATTCCGTCATAGCACACAACAAAGAATGTCAAACTCTTGTTAAATAATAATGAATAGTTTACTTCACTGAAAACACCAACATAATATGGAATCAAAGTAACTTCAAGTTGTTCATGTCTGTTTGTTCCACTTACCGAGATGTAACTGTCGTTTTCCACACTCATAAACACCTTTGTCACAACCACAAATCTAGTGCTTGTTCCTTCTCTTTGAGAAACTGTGAAATATGGCTTGTTGTCAACACAGAATACAATGTGCATTTGTTCGTCAATTGTTTGAGTGAAGACGCTTGAATTTGCAAAAAATCTTGCAAACACATCAAGCAGACTGTTTGCACGCTCCTCAAGTTCTGTTGCATTCATTTCGTTAAGTCCGTTATCCATAAGTCCACTTGACGAACCAAGCACCGTTCTTGTCATAGCACTTATAATTTGACTTCTTGTAACCGTTCTTTCGCCAGTGACCGTTCCAGCGGTAAAGTCGCCGTTTGCGTCGATTTCACCCCAGAATGAGTCAAATGCGTTAAAGGTATATGTTCCAGCGCTTTCGGTCACAGTTGCGTTATTGTCACCAGAGAGAATTCTAAACACTGTTTGTTCATCGCCAGAAAAAGCGAGTGAAATGTTCAAAATTTGCTCAATAGAATATGTTCTTTCAGAAAAATCGTCATCGCCAATGGTAATATAGCCCTCTTCCAAAAGGAACATCATTCCACCACCAACATTGTTGCCGTTCAAACTGTCACCGTTTGCGTCAATAAAATCTGCATACCATTCTTCTGTTGTGCCAGTCAAAATGTTAACACTTGAACCCGCCGTGATGTTAAATGTTTCTTGCACATCTTCATCATCTGCAGCATCTGCCTCTTGCTTTTTGTCAATGCTTTCATAAAGATATACATCATCAAAACCGTTAACAACAGCAATTTCAACCACACATCTTGCAGAAGATGTTGATGACGAAATGGTCAAACTTGTAACACCAACGCCCAAAACTTCAATATAGATGTTTCCAAGCATTGAACCACCAAAAATTGATATTGCGTTGCTTGATGTTCCAGCAGATACTGACACTCTCACTGTGCTGATGTCTTGCTGTGGTGAAACAAGAAAACTGAAAATGTCTGCAAGTCTAATTTGATTGTTCGCTAAATCGCTTAGAACAATGATTACTTGTGTGCTTGAAGAAGTGTTAAATATGTTTGAACTTTCAAGCCCAGAATTTGCCGTTGCAACAATAGATGTTATGATGTTTGGATAGAGGTAACTTCCGTCAGTATTTAACAAAATTGGGTGACCGCTGTTTGTTGCAGAATCTGCAATTGCCCAAGTGCTTGTGAAGTCAAATCCAGTGAAGTTGCTTTGCGTGGACATCTGTGTGCTGTTAAGATAGGTTATTCCAGAAATGCTGACTTCGTTCCAATTAGCCCCATAGCGCATAATAATGGTGTTTCGATATGTAACATTTCCGCTTATCACTCCACCAAGTTGAATGTTTGCGGTCATTGCACTATATGAAGTTGTAATTCCAGAATTTGCACCCACCGTTCCAACAAACAGCCCAGCATTTGATGTTGTTGCACCTGTGATTGTTCCAGTCACAAAGGTGTTTGAAATTGTTGCGCCAATGCTCGCAGTTCCAACAAGTCCACCAACATTTCTTGCCGTTTGAGCATCAATGTTTGCACTGAAAAATGAATTATTTATGTTAAGAGAGCCAGCACTTCCTCCAACCAAGCCACCAAGATTTTGACTGCTTGAAATAACCTTGTCGCTGTCAAAAGAGATAACATATGAATATGCAATGCTTGCGCTTCCGTTAATAAGTCCAGCAAGTCCTCCAACATAGATGTTTTGAGTTTGGTCAGTTAAGGCAGAAGAAAGAGCAATATCTCTGCTTGTTGAATAGATTTCATAGGTCACATTTGAAAGGTTGATTGCTGTTGCAACACCAACAATTCCTCCAACATTGATTGCATTTGCAAGACTGACTGATGATGTCGAATTTGAAATGTCCGCTGTCGACACACCAACAAGTCCGCCCAGTGCGTTTGCCAAAGTGCTTTCGCCCAAAATTATGCTTCCGTTTGCAGACACAAGAGAAATTGCACTTTCATTTCTTCCAATTGCGCCACCAAAGGCTGAGGAAGAAGAAAAACTATTTTCATATGCACCCGTGATGTTTGTTTCCGCAGAAATGGCAAGCCCACTTATCTCAGCAAAGGTGGCTCTGTTAAGTCCAATCGCACCACCCATCACCAAATTGATTGTTTCTGCGTTTGTGCTTTCAATAACACCCGTTAAGTCAGTTGAAAGATTACTGATATTTCCCGACTCATTAAGTCCAATTGTCCCAACATAGAAGTTTGCAAAGATTCCAAGAACACTTGAAGCAAGTTGCACTTGTCTTGTTCGAATGGTAACATCTTCAATAACGGCACCCGATAAAACTCGCCCTGCAAGACTTCCAATGTAATATTCTGTTAAATCAGCAGGGAAATTGATATTCAAACTAGTGATATCAATGTTAACATTTTCAAGCCTTCCATTAAATACCCCAAAAATTCCATAGGTGTTATCATCTTCAAGCACGCCCTCGGCAAGATTGAGGTTAAAGCCGTAAATGGTGCTTGCAGTGTCAGAAAATGATGTGATTGTTCCAGTGAATGCCTGCGTGCTGTTCCCGATTGGTGTCCAATTTGATGTTGCACGAATTTCAATGTCATTCATAACATAATAGTTCTTGTCCCATGCACTGCTGTTGCCAGCAAGATCAAGAATATCCTCAGAATCATAAAGCCTGTAATATGTTGTATATCCGTCTGCCACTGTGATGTGAACTTCAAGTTTATTTGAAATACCCTGAAGTTCTTCATATGTAACAATACTTTCTTCGTTTGAAAGTTTGTCTTGTGGAACAATATATAAAATCGTATATCCCGAAGCAAGTGGTGTCACAAAATATTTGCTTTGAGCATAATCATACCCAAGCCAAACGCTTGTGCTGTGCGATGTGTATTGCCTGTTTGCGTCTGAAACAGCCCAATTTCCATCTTGGTCAACAGTTGCATCAAACAGGAAATACGAAAGATTGCTGTTTGTTGGAATTTGACTGCCAGAATATTGAATTCTGGTGTTAAGATACTCAACCTGTGAAACAGCACTGTCCTCTTGACTTGTGCTGTTAAGTGTTGCAATCCTGTCAAGTTCATTTCCTTCGGCATCTTGGTCAAGACTTGAAAATCCTTGTGTTTCTTCAAAATAAAAACCGTTTGTTTCGTCATAGTTTCCAATTGTAAGTGTGCTAACAAGAATTTGCGGATTAACAGTCACTGTTATGGTGCAAGAAAGTTCTCTACCCCTGTCTTGAATTGTTGCATAAACCTCAACTTCACGACTTCCACCAACAATTTGGTTACTTGCCCTAATCAAAACTTTTGAGCCTGTGATAACACCATTTTCTTCCTCACTGAACCCGTCAATTGCCTCAACTGTGATATATGACGATGCACCCGCCGACATGCTCCAAACCGCACTTGCTGTTGTAACCGTTGTGCCGTCTGGCGAAGCAATCAGTTCAACCTCTTGCTCTTGTTGTTGCTGGTTATAATATCCACTCACACCACCAGAAAGAAGTTCAAAACTTGTCACATTCGCTGTCAAACTTTTAATTGGAATATAAACATCAACAGCAAATGTTTGTGTTATTTGTTTGGTTACAATTTGTGTTCCGTCATCACTGAGTCCATCAAAACTTATCACCGCAACAACATATTCAACACCTGTCCCATGGTTGTTTGGGTCATTGCTTCCATGTCCATTTTGTCTTTGGAAATCTTGAATGTTTATGATATCTGACTCACTGATTGGCGTTTGCGTGCTGATAATTGCTCCGTTTTCGTCCAAAGAGCCAATAAAATATGAAATATCAGTTATTGTTGCGTTTGATGGATATATTCCATATATAAGGTTAAATGCCTTCCCCTCTTCAATCACAATGGTATCCACTGTTTGTTTGCTTGAATCAATCGCGTCATCTTTATAACTTATGCTTGTGGTGTTTGAACTTGACCCGTCTTCTTCCGCACTCAAAGTAAAGGTGTTAAGAGTTGCAATAACTGAAACATAAATTTCCTCTGTAACTCCGTTTTGAGAAGTAAGTGTTATAACCGCCTCTCCCGCAGAGTGTGCGGTAACAGTAAAGGTTCCAACACCCTGATTTGTGGTAACTTCACTCACCGTAACCACACTTGAATCACTTGAAGATGCAGAAACATAACTTCCATAGGCTCCAGCCATTGAAGCCTCATCTGGCAAAACGGTGAAAGAAATGTCTCTGGTGCTGTTTGCTGTTTGCCCCTCACTTACTTCAAGCAAAAGTTCGCCGTCAGCAGAAAGTTGATTTTCACTCACAACAATATCTGTTATTCCAGTTGTAAATTGCAAAAGTAAATTTCTTGTAAGCAAATTATCCGTGTCCGCTTGACTTGTTGGCGTTATGATAAGCGACAAACTGCCCGAACCAACAAAGCCTTCTTTAAGGCGAATAACAAGGGTGTCACCACTTGTAAAGGTTGGAGCAAGATATTCAATGGTGCCCGTTGTGTCGTCAACAAGCATGGCTTCTCCATTGATTAAAAGATTTTGCGCAAAGGTCAATGTTTGCGTGTCTGCATTATCAACATCAACAGAAATTGTGTATTCCCCATATCCCATGGTAAATCTACCAAGGTCAACAACAAGTTCTTCCCCATTAGCCTCTCCCTCATATGCATCAAACACAACAAGTTCAAAGTCTTGAAGAGCATAGCAAACAGTATATCCCGCAACAATGCCAAGGCTTGAATAGTTGTCATCTGTTACCAAAACATAGTCATCATTAACAGCAATGTAATAACCAACATATTCTTCTGGCGACGCTGGCAGTGTTGTAAGACGCCTATATTGCTGAGGTGTGTCATTAATCAAAATTTCTGTTGGATAGTCAACAACATTTATTGCCAAAGTTTTCACAACTTCTGGCGAGTTCAAAATGCCCGCATAAGAAACAATAAAGTTAACTTCAATCACATCAGGCAAAGACATAATCCCCTGCAAAGTAAACACATTGTTTTGCGCAGGATAAAGTGAATTTACTTCAAGATAAATTTTTTGTGAAGAATTAACAAACTCACAGGAGTAATCAAATTCATCATTCTGTTCAACCACAATTTCAATGGTTGCGTTATTATAAGAAACAGTGTGGCTAGTTAGAAGTGTCAAACTTGAAATGTCTGCCTGCAAGGTTTCGGTGTCTGTTCGGTTGATAACAACATCATCTTCACTAACATTGCTTAAAACATCAAGAACAAAGGTCTTTTGCAAGGCGGTATTGCTTGTGTCATCTTGGTCAAAAGCAGTGATTGTAATTTGACTCACATCTTGATTCGAGCCAATTGTGATAGAATCTCCGTTTTGATAGATTTCTCCCGTTAAATCAATTTGATAAACGATATTTGGAGTAACCGCACTCTCTGTCCCAACTGTCCCAAACTCAAACAAACTGTCGGTATCAAAGACAAAAGGAACATCTTTAATTACTGCAAGGTTGTTAATCACATCACCACTTGCATCAGTTGTGACATCAAGACTGTCAGCATAGTCCATGCTGGTTGCCTTTTGAACCACTTCAACATACACACGCTCAAAAACATTGTTGTCCTCATTGCTCATGATTGTAACAAAAGACGAATCACTTTCAGCAGTGGCACTCACCGCCCTAATAGTAACGGTGTTTGTCTGCGTCTCTGTGTCATAAGTTGTTGTGGCAAAAAGTTGTGTTTCTGAACTTTCAACAGCCTCAACAGTTCTGTCAATAGAACTGTCGCCGTTTATAACCCGTGCAGAAAGAGTTGCTTGACCGCTGTCAGCAACAACATTTCCTTGTTCATCATACTCAATGGTAAGAGTGATATGACGATTTCCGTTTTCATCCACAATTATTTGGTCGGACGAAATTTCAATTGCCATGCCGTCTCGTGGACCCGCACAGGCGGAAAGTCCAAAGACACTCATCACCCCCACGAACATAATAAGCATAAAGGCTTTTAAGACATTTGTTTTCATTTGAATAAACTCCTATTTTTTATCTTGTGAAAATAAAGCAATAATATAACAAAATTATATAAATTTTTACCCCATTTTGTCAAAGGAAATGAGGCATATTTATATATTTTTTCAAAAATATATAAAATAAATGAGCAATATCACACGCAAAAAAGGTAAAAAATGTTTACGCCAAAAAAATTCACAACTTAAAATATAACTTTCACACAAAAACATATGTAACATGGAATATAAAGAGCACGCCACAAAACCAGCAATAATTTTTGTTTTTATAAGACACAATTTTTTATAATAAAAAAAGAACGCAAACACTAAAAAACGCACATACCCACAAAAAGTTTGGCATCAAAATGCAAAAATTTATAACTTTTATTGCAAAATTCAAAAATGCTAAAAAGAAAAAACATAACAAAAAAACAATAAGTCGCAGTGCAAAAAAGCATTGAAATTTTGAACGAATTATTTATAAATTTTATTTTTTAAATCATTATTTTCATTTAAAAAACACTGAAAATTATAAACAAAAATTTTCCACTTTTCCACATTATTTCAGCAAAAAACATATTACAAAATTAAAAAAATTTAAACAAATATATTAAAATATATGCCTTATTTTAAACCAGAAAATTTTTTAAAAACAAGCATTTTTTGTGCGTTTTACCCACACCATATATTTTTTATAAATTCGTTATAAATAGTTTTTTTCTGTGGGCTCTGCCCACACGGTATTTTTATATAAAGGTTGGGGGTGTTTTATGAACTCTGCCCACGATATAAAAATATTTAAAACAGAGGGCGTTTTGTGGGCTTTCGCCCGCAAGAAACCCTCCTTGACCTGTCTTGACTTTAAAAAAGTTTGACAGAAAAATAAAGTTATATAAAAAATTTCATCTTTCTTATTTATTAAATCACTACTACAATTAAAAGCATTTTTTGTGGGCTACGCCTTTTATGCCACAAAAAATTTCCTTAACATATCTTGACTCCAAAAAAGTTTCAAGGGAAAAAACCATGTTTCTTAACCTGTCCGTAAAATATCCAGTTACCAAGTTTAAATTAACTTTACAAGGAAAAAATAATAAACTGCTCACTTTATTTTGCGAAAAAAATTGAATAAAACAAGTAAAATAAATTATTACAAAATAAAAACAGCAAGCATTAAAATAAAAGCAATAACTTTGTGCATATATATAAGTTAAAATCAACTATTCCAAAAATACATATGCTATAAACATCATTTGCGCTTGACAATTTTTTTTAAGGCTTTTAAAATATGTGTGAGGTAAAAAAGTGAGCGACACAAAAAGAAAACTAATTTTAATAACAGCAATTCTAAACACCGTTCTTGTCACACTATATTGCATTGTGGCACTTTCTCTTGTTTTCTTTGGTGACATCTACATTTCCGGTGAGCCAGACAACACCTTTTCAACCTTCTACTATTTCATTGCCCTTTTGTCCTATGCTCTTGTGCCTGTCTGCACCGTGGTGATATCAACAACAATCATCCTCTACTCAAACTATCTTCAAACAGACGTAAACACCGTTTCACCGCTTATTTCTTTGATTGCCTTTCATTCTGGCTTTGCCATGGTGTCAAGCCTAATCTATAACTATGCGGGCATTGTGCTTGGGCTTTGTTTTGCTGTTATTTACACAGCAGCACTCTTTCCAATTGAAGACAAAAAGACAAAAACCATTCTACTGACAGGAAAAACAAAATCACAAAAAATAAAGGTTTTAAATCAACCACTCACGCAAAATAAAAGCAAACCAAAAGAAAAAGAGGAAAGCACAAACTCACCAATTCAACAAAATACAGCAGAAGAAAATATTTTCAGTGAAGAACACCAAAAACAATCACCAGAAAAAAGGAAAGCAAAAAACAACAACAAATTCACGCAGACAACCACACAGAGCAAGGAAAAATCACACAAGGTAAAAGCATCAAAAGAAAAAGCGTTTTCAAAATGGACAGACAAAACGGAAAAGACAAAATCATCAGCAAACAGCGTCAACACAGACGAGAATAAAGAAGCAAACAACTCAAAAAAGAAAACAGCAAACAAAAAACCAGAAAACAAAGCAGAAACAACCACACAGAACAAAACAGAAATAAAAGAAGAAACACAAAAAACCGCTTTTGCACCATCTACAAAAACAATTAGCACCAATAAAGAAAAAAGAAAAGAAACAGATAGCACAACAAAAACATCACTCACAGAAAAAACAATTCCAGCAAAAAAAACCTCAAAAAATAAAAAACAAAATCAAACAGATAAAATAGCAAACATCAAAAACTCGCCAGACCTTTTACAAAGCAATCTTTTAATAAAAAACAAAAATATAACAATAAAAAAGGTGAAAGCCACAACAAAAAACGCAAAAAAGTGAAAATTTTCACTTTTTTTGTTCTTTTCTTGACATTTTTCACGTAAAAACGCTATAATTTAACAAAAATATGATATAAAGGGGATTTTTTAATGACCTCAACAAAACAAACAACCATAAAGGTTGGTGCAATTGTGAACCTTGTTTGCTCTGCAATCTATCTTTTTTTTGCAATTCTCACAATTGGCGATCTTGCATCACTCATTGGGCTTGTTGACGAAGTAACGGGCGAAACAATAACACCAGAAATGGTGGTTGCACTTTTTGTAATCATGCTTCCTTTCATTCTTTGGGCAATTTCAACTTTTATCATAAGCATAGTTTTAACGTCAATCAACAAAAACGGTGGCAGTAAAAAAGCAGTGCTTGCTCTATCCATTTGCTTGATTGTTCTAAGTGGAGTTGCACTTATCTTTGCGATTGCATATATCAATGTTTTTGTAATGCTCACATCCATTGCTTGCCTTGCACTCTTTATCACAGGGCTTTGCCTTAAAGACAGCGTGCCACAACAACAAACTTTTGTTCAAACAGAAAACACACAAGCACAAGATAATGCTTATCAAAATGTTCCACCAACCCCAGAGGTAACACAATACCAGCAAAGAAAAGAAGAAAAAGACGAAATCACCGCACAGATTGAATCTGTTAAAAACCTTTATGAAAACAACTTAATTGATGAAAAAGAACTTCAAAATATGATTGTAAAAATTATTTCAAAAGATAAAAAAGAACAAACACAAGTTCACAGCAATCAACAAACCGAATCAAAAGAAACAAAACAAGCAAAAACAGAATCAGCAGATGAAATAAAAGAGCAAATTCAATCAAGAGCAAAAACAAGCAAAAAAAGTGAAGAATAAAAACACTGAAATTATCAAAGAAAATAAAAATGTAATAAATTTTAAAAATATAAAAAATTAACAGAAAACAACAAAAAAATGATGCAAAACGCATCATTTTTTAATATTTACACCATTTTTTCATAAAAATTGCAAAAATTTTAACTCAAATTTTGCAAACACTTTTTCAATTAAATAATTACAAATTATTGTAAATCATTTTAACAATAAAGCACCAAAACATTCTAGTCTTGTTTGAGTGAAAACACAGCTTTAACAAAAATCTACTTTTCAAAAATTTTTATATGCTTTTCACAGAATTTTATTCATACAAATTTTATTATGACTTTTTTCAGAGCATTTTTTACGCAAGTTTTATCATAACTTTTTGCAAAAACTATTTTTCAAAAATCTTTTTCACAAAAACAATTTTATGTTTTCAAAAAATCATTTATAAAACATTAAAACACAAATCTTTCACAAAACAATTTTGTGCTTTCAAAATATTTTTTCATAAAACTTTTTTAAAAAACATACTGAACAACTTTGAAATTTTAGTCTTTAAGATGCTCTTCCAAATATTTTTTAAGTTCCCCAATTGCCACACGCTCTTGCTTCATGCTGTCTCTATCACGCACAGTAACCTGATTATCTTCCAAGGTGTCAAAGTCAATGGTAACACAATATGGCGTTCCAATTTCGTCCTGTCTGCGATAGCGTTTTCCAATTGAACCCGAGGTGTCAAACTCAGCCGAAAAATCATCAGCAAGCACAGAAAACACCTCTTGCGCCTTGTCAGTCAGTTTGTTTGAAAGCGGAAGCACAGCCACCTTGATCGGTGCCAAACTTTTGTTAAATTTCATCACAATGCGGGTGTCATCACCAACCTTTTCTTCATTATAGGCACTGCAAAGAACAGATAAAAACACACGCTCAACTCCAACAGACGGCTCAATGACATATGGAACAAATTTTTTGTTTGTGTATGGGTCAAGATAACTCAAATCTTCGCCACTGTGCTGTTGATGCACACTCAAATCATAATCTGTTCGGTTGGCAATTCCCCAAAGTTCGCCCCAACCAAAAGGAAACAAAAATTCCACATCGGTTGTTGCCTTTGAATAGAAAGAAAGTTCCTCTTTTTCGTGGTCCCTAAAACGCAAACGCTTTTCATCAATGCCCAAACCTTTAAGAAAATCAAACGCCTTTGCACGATAATAATCAAACCACTTTTCGCTGTCCTCTGGCGCGCAAAAAAATTCAAGTTCCATTTGCTCAAACTCACGAACACGGAAAATAAAGTTCCCAGGCGTGATTTCATTTCGAAAACTCTTTCCAATTTGTCCAATTCCAAGCGGAAGTTTCCCACGAGTTGTTCGAAGAACATTTTTAAAGTTCACAAAAATTCCACCAGCCGTCTCTGGACGCAAATAGATTTGGTCCTTTGCCTCTTCGGTTACACCTTGAAATGTCTTAAACATAAGGTTAAACTTTCTGATTGGTGTGAAATTACACTTTTTGCAAGTTGGACAAGGAATTTGATTTTCTTTGATAAACCTTTCCTTTTCCTCATCACTCATCGCCTCAACACTGCCCTCAAAAGTCTTGCCCGTTTCAAAAAGCCATTCTTCAATCAGTTTGTCCGCACGCACACGAGATTTACACTCACGGCAATCCATCAAAGGGTCAGCAAAATTAGACAAGTGTCCACTTGCCACCCAAACCTTTGGATTCATCAAAATTGCACTGTCCAGCCCAACATTTGTGTGTTCTTTTTGAATAAACTCTTTCCACCATAAATTTTTAATGTTGTTTTTAAGAAGCACACCCAGTGGACCATAGTCCCAAGTGTTTGAAAGCCCGCCATAAATTTGACTGCCCGCAAAAACAAAACCCCTATTCTTGCAAAGCGCCACAAGTTCTGCCATTGAAATTTCTGTTGCCATTTTTTCCACCTAATATTTTATTTTAACAACTATGATATTTTAACAGCCAAATGTTACAAAATTTGCACAAACAAGTCAAAATTTTCACACAAAACGCAAAAATTCAATCAGTTTACAGCATTTTTTTAATTAAAACGCTTTTTAAGCGCAAAATTTATCCTTCTAAAATATCACAAGTTTTGATAGATAAAATCATATCACAAAACACGCCCAAACGCAAGCATTTTCTTTGATAGCAAAAACAAAAACAAAAAACACATCTTTGGTTAAGCAATTTTGAAGCTAATAAAAAAATTTTTACAAATAAAAAGTATAATTTTTTTATTTTGCTAGTTTCAAAATTTATCAACTTTTAATGCGTCTTTATTGTATTTTAAAAAATATAAATATTTATTAACAGCGCAAAAATATTTTTAAATTTTTCAAACAAGTGCCTTTTTGTTTTTAATCACTTTGCAAAAACATTTTTATACCTAAAAAGCATTTACCGTTTGCTTTTTGTTTTCATCAATAACCTTGCAAAACTCACTGTCCAATTTTTCAAGTTTACACATATCCACCTTGTTTGTTGGTTTAAGTTTATAAGATTTTAATCGGTTATCAACCAAAACAGGAATGATATCTGGAATTTTTGAAGGGATGGTTTCAAGTTCAATTTTTTCTCTTTTATAATCAGTTTGCACCAAGTTTAATTTATCTTTATTCTCTGGATTGTTTTCCAAGTCGTCCATAACTGCAAGAATATAGTCTCTGAAAAAGATTTTTTTATCTTTAAATGGCACTTTTACATTTGCCTTTTCTTTGCTAGCAACCAAAACCACCTGTGAAATGTATTCATCAATCAAGCCTCTGATGTTAGATACATTTGGACTAGATGTATTCAATTCTTGCTCTAACATATATGCCAAGGTGTTATATATCACAAAGTTTTCCTCAAAAGAAAAGCCCTGATAAACAGTTGCACCACCATCTTTAAAAGTTTCAGCAAATGCGCTTTTAATCAGTGGGCGCAGTTTGTTTTCACTTAACAAATTTTTACAAAATTTTTCGTTATAACCAGAATTTGCATATGTTTTAAGCACAGCAGAATTACCTTTTAAATAATCAAAAATCATGGCGTGAAAACTTTCATGCACTAAAACTCTTTTTGCATGTATTTCTGATTCTAATTTATCGCTAGCCAGAAAAACTTCATCAGGGAAATCACGGTTAAAAGCCCCTTCTAAACCATTTGCTTCCTCTTTTATAACAGTCTGTAAAAGGGGTGTGGCTTCCTTTATCATTTCATCAAGTTGCTTTTGTGTGATGTTTGGGAAGGCTTTTTTATATTTTTCTATTTGTATTTGCATATATCTATCAAATTCAGCCTGTTCATCATATTTTTCAATTCTTAATTTACGCCTTTGAAAACCAAAAATTTCTGCAAGATTGCTTTCAATATCATTCATATCATCAACAAACTTTTCACTTATTTCCATTGATACCCCCCTTATAACAAATGTATTATATCACAAAACGGGCAAAAAGTCAATTTCACATTATTACCTTAACCACAACAATAAACCAAACATAATTAAATTCTTAAAACAACCTTTTAAGACTCACAACAATAATTTTTAAAATTACATACTAGTTATTCCAAGATTTTAGCCTTATTTAATATCAAATTTACAAAACAAAAAAACACATCTTTCAATGTGTCTTTTAATCAAACATACTTTTCAAAACATAAATTTTCAAAAATTATGCCACCATGTTTTCATCTTGCGCCTGTTTGATTGAAAGTCCAATTCTGCTTTTTTCAAGGTCAAGAGAAATGATTTTCACTTTCAC
>CALWKH010000001.1 GCA_944381195.1 uncultured Clostridia bacterium | reverse complement strand
TAAGAACATAACAAACCTAACGCTTGAAGACATCATTTCTCCGTCACAAGAAATAATTCAAATCAATGTAAACTGGACTTTTGCAAACAGTGCAATTTTGGAAACTTTGACTTCTAATGACTACTATATTCTGCCTTATATAAATGCACTTCAAAACTTGATTGTTATGACGGAAGAAACAATAGATGCAGGGGAATATGCGATTGAACCAAACCTTGAAACACAGATGTGGGTTCAAAAGGTTAGTTCAACAGCAGATATGCAAAGAGCCTTTGTTGATTCGTCATATGCCTATAAGTCTATCATTTTTGAATCAAATATTACGGGAGCAAACGAACTTAATATTGGCAATGTTCTAAGAATTCTTGGGAACAGCAAAACTGTCACAACTTCAAACAGTGTGTTCAGCTTGATTCCAGAAGATGTGCTGATTTCTGGCTTTGTTGTTCAAAGTAGCAGTGATATTGATATAGAGCAAGTAAGCGCAAATAACAGCATAACCTATGGAATGCTTGCACCAATTAACAATGGTATCATTTCAAACTGTGCTGTTGGAGGCTTGCCGAACTATAGTTCAAACACGTCAAACATCAGTGTTCTGTCTGTAAACTTGGAAGATAAAACAGTTGGCGAAAATGATGATGTTTTGACAATCAATCTTAATGCAACAGCAAATTCAAGCACTCAAATTTATGTTGGTGGTTTGGTTGGTCAAAACAATAACACCATAACAAATGTGTGGAGTTATTTTGACCTAAACATTCACATAACAGGGCAAAATGTTAATGCTTGCTATGTTGCAAACCTTGTTGGTTATAACACAGGAAAGATGAACTATGCCTATGCAATGGGAAAACAAACCATAACAAGTGCTGTTTGGAATAATGGTGTGGACAGAAGCACCTATCTTGCAGGTGTCTTGGCATATAGCACACAAACAGTTTCAGACCTTGTTGGAATGGTAGATTTCTCTGTTTACGACGAATCTCCATATAACGCAAATGGTTCACTTGGACAAGGTGTTAACCACAGTTCTCTTACAGGTGTTATCCATGCAAGTGATATCAGCAGAACAAACTCAAAAGTTGAAGCGTATGCTGGTGCAGTTTCAAGTGAACGAACGGTTTCTGCATTGCAAACAACTGATATAAGTGAACTTGGACTCAACACAGAAATGTGGACAAGAAGTGAAACACTTAACTATGGGCTTCCAATTCTCAACCCAGTTCTATCGGCAAGAAAGAACGCAAATGTTCAAGATATGCGCTATACAGGAAGTGGAACACAAAGTTCGCCTTTTGAAATTTCGCATTACATCTTGCTTAATGGGTTTGCAACAGACTCAACAGGTTCATATTACGCTCTAACAAGAGATGTGGTTGCAACCGCAACCATTGGAACAGGTGGAGCAACAACGAACAAGGTAACTGGAAATGGTTTTGTTATCTTTGTTCCAGATTTTGCAGATTTGAACTATAACAGCAGAACCTACACCACATTTAATGTTCGTTTATCGACAGGTGGCATTATTGAGTCAATTCTTTTAAGAATTGAGGGCACTTTAGCGCTCAGTGGTTCAAGTCTTTCTGTTGCACCTCTTGCATATACCGTTGATGGTGGGACAGTTCAGAATTGTGCTGTTTTCGGAACGGTTAACATAGAACAAGACAGTGAAGCAAGAACATCTGGTGGAACTGTTGGTGGCCTAATTGCAAACTTGACAACAGGAACGGTTACAAAGAGTTGGACAGATGTAAGTTTAACAATTAACAGTGGAACATATAATGTTGGTGGACTTATTGGTTCAATGGGAACAAACGGAAGTGACTCATTCTTAACTCAAAGTTTTGCAAGCGGAGACATGACAATCATCAATAATACAACCAGTTCTATTGGTGGACTTGTTGGATATGTTTCTGGTTACAGAACTGTTACATCAGGTGGGGTGGAACTCTATACATCCTCAGCAAGCATTGACAGTTGTTATTACTCTGGTTACACGAAACATATTAAAACTGGTTCAAGTCAGCGTTCTGCTGTGACAATTGACAACGGCAACAACTACTATGGTGCTGTTATAGGAACGGTAAACACAAGCAGCAGCGCAAGACTTAATATTAGTAACCTAAGATTAACAAATGTCTATGTTGCAAATGTATGGCCTTTCTATAACAATAACGGCACAGCAGACTATGTTAATACAACAAACATTTTGGTTGGAAGAGCGGCGGGAATAACAACTGACACAGGCATCATATTCTCAAGTGTATACATCATGGCAGTTGCAAATGATGCTTGGGCAGTTACGCTTGCAAATCCTATGACTCCAACACAAATGAATGCAATGGGTTCGGTTGCACTTGAAGTTGGTGAGTCATTTACATATCTCAATGGAATAAAACCAGTGCTCACTGATGTAACACCACAAGATAGATGGTCAGATACCTATACAGAATAATAAAAAAATTCTTATGAGAAATCATAAGAATTTTTTGTTGTTGTTAAAAGAAAACCACCAGATAGTCTGGTGGCTTTGTGAAATTTTCTTTTAAAGTAGAGTTTTTTGTAAAATTATTATTTATTAGGTGTAAAATTTTTTGTCTAATACATTGTTAGTCATTAAGTTTAAGCCCAAAGACTTCTTTTAAAATGGTGTTAAGAAGGGTTCCGTTTGGAACAATGGTGTCAACAACTCCAAGAATTCTGTTGGTAGAAAGTGGGCCAACTTCAGAACCGTCCCAACTTTCGCCACGGTTATCTCCAAGAAAGAAAAAATACCCTTTTGGAATGGTAACCGAACCATCTGCGTTTATATATTGCGGGTCAATTTCCCAACCGCTTTTTGATGCAAAACTTGTTGCGCAAGCAATTGCGCCTGGGTCGTCTTTGCTTGGGTCATTTGGGTCTTTTTTAATATAACTTTCTTCAAGCAAAGAGAACTCATTTTCACCCGCTTTTTTAAGATATACCAAAAGTTTTTGATTTTCTTCATCCCATTTAATGTTGACAGTGTCACCCTCGGTTGCAATGACTCGCTTTATGATTGTTGGATGTATTGAACTGTAGTCTTCAAAATCTACAATCACAATATCACCACGCTTAAAATCCGCCACTTTATTGACAAAAACAATGTCATATGTTGTTTTGTTGTCTGAATCTATGTTGATTGTTGGTTGCATTGATGAACCAGTAACAATCACAGCATCATGGTGGACGCAATATGAAAAGATAAAGAACAAAAGAACCACCAAGAAAATGCTCAAAATGCCACGAAAAATGCTTATTCTTTCAAGTGGTTTATCAACCATAATGGTGCCAACAAGTTTATCAGGTTTTTTTTGCATATAAACTCCTCAAACAAAGCAAAAGGAGTAGTAAAACTCCTTTTTTATTTTATGCATCATATTCTGCTTTATAATTGATAATGCTTTCTTCAATGATTCTTTCTGCACTTTCAATACCTTCAACGCCACTGATTTCAGTCTCTTTGTTTTGCAGTTCTTTATATCTTCTAAAGAAATGACACATCTCGTCATATGTGTGTTGTGGCAAATCGTCAAGATTTTTAACCTTTTTAAAGAATGGGTCACCCTTTGCTACTGCAATGATTTTCTCATCCATTTCGCCATCGTCAACCATTTTAATCATTCCAATTGGTCTGCAATCAACCAAAACGCCTGGCATAAGTGGTTCGCTTGTAAGCACTAAAACATCAAGTGGGTCATGGTCGCCACCAAGTGTTCTTGGAATAAATCCGTAGTTTGCTGGATATACCATGCTGGTGTGAAGTAAACGGTCAAACTTGATAAGTCCTGTTTCTTTGTCAAGTTCATATTTAACCTTGCTTCCTTTTGCAATTTCAATGTATGCGCAGAATTCATCTGTCCCAATTCTGCTTGGGTCAATGTCATGCCAAATATTCATAATAAATAACCTCGCTTGTATTTTATTTTAAAATTATAGCACACCAAAACGCTTTTGGCAAACAAAAAAACTATTTATATTGACTTTTTTTCAATAAAATGATAAAATATCAACAAGAAAAGGGGATAATGATGGCACAAGTTATTTTTTCCACAAATTTAGATTTATTATCAAGAGAAGGCAAAAAACTTTCAGCAAAAGACGAAGCAGAACTCAGAAAAATTTTTCAAATGGACATGAACTATGTTTTTGCATCAGATAATTCAATGCAAAATGCTGTTTCAGCATCAACAGGGCTTGCAAACAGAGATTTGATAATTGCAAACAGTGGCGCCTATGCAAGAACGAAAAATGGCACGCAAATTTCAAACCAAAAAATTCCAAAAGAGGCAATTGAAGCAATTGAAACAGTGCTTGCAACAAGTTCTTCAAAATATGGTTATTTCACGATTGAAACAGACAATGGATTTGCTTCCACAAAAAGAAATCTTATCATAAGCAAAATAAAAAAGGCTTTAAAACTTGATAAATCAGTCAGCAACGAAAGTTTTAATTCTGCCAAAAATAATGCATATAGTCTGAAGTATCAAATTGTTGTGCCAAGGGAGGTTTTAGCTGGAAAAGAAAAAAAATCGCTTTCAAAACGCCTTACAAGAGCAGAACATTTTGCAAGACAGAAAAGGGCTGTTGATTTTGAAGAGGGTGCTGTTGGCTTAATTATAGAATCTTTGATAAAAGCCCCAGATGAGATAAAAAGCAAGTTTATCAACACCGTTGATATTACCTTTGATGACCACGGAGTTATTTTTGTGCCAAAGGGCTGTGGAAAAGTTAACGCTTTGGAAAAATATTGCAAGGAAAACAAACTTGATGCCAGTGATGTGATTATATATGGAAACAAGTTTGATGACTTTTTCAAGCCCGTTTCTTTGAAAGTGATTGAAGACCTCAAAAAAGAAGCAGATTTTGTTGCTAAAGATTTTGACTGCTTGGATGCTGCTGTCAAACTTTCTCAAAGAATGGAGGGGACGCAGACAGATATGAACTTTGCGTTTACATCAATTGATAAAAATCAAAGTGTTGGAGAAAGATTGTTAAACCGCAAACTTTTTCAAGAAGATGAACTGATAAACCGTGCAAGAGAGCGTGCAATGAGAGAGGATAAACTTAGAGCAGCAACCGCAGTTGAAGACAGAAAACTTGCACGAGAAATTGAAAGACTGAGAAGTGCCGTTCCACAAACATTAGAAGATGGAACAGAAAACCCAGAATACACCGAAAAAGAAAAAGCTTTGATTGATGCAAGAAACAATGAGGTTACAAAAATTGCGGAGCAGGTTAACAAAATTCCTTTTCAAGACAATTTTAACTGGTTCTATAATTCATTTAATCAAAATGAACTCAAAAAGTTTGTTATTGATAAAAAAGATATTGTTAGCAAAAAGAATGAAATTGCAGAAGCAGAAAGAGAAAGAAGGCTGGAAGAAAGGCGCACAAGAGCAGCAGAATTTGATGACGATGAAGATATTCCAGAGGGTGCTTTCTAATATTTCTTATGAAATTTTATAAAAATATGCAAAAATGGTTGATATTTTCACCATTTTTTTGTTAAACTATATACAGTTTAAAAATAGGGGAAAAGAATGTCTGAAAAAAATTTTAGCAGATATGAATTAGGGCGAAAAACCTCAGTCGATATTCTAGAGGGTGAAAAGAGTGAGATTGACGAAGTAGAGGCAATGCTCATTGACAAAAAATTAAGTGATGGGAAAGCGAAGAATAAACATCAAATTTTCATGGAGAACTTGCAAAGCCTTGATGATAAAAAAGCAAGCGATATTGATGATGTAAAAAAGGCACAGTTGAACATATATGCATCTAATTCCAGTGACCTTTTCTTCACTTCTCCAAAATCTTCAATTGTTTTTGGCACCTTTGGTGTGATATTTTTGATTTTGTTTTTTGCTGTCATCATGGAGATTGTTGTTTTGTCTGCAATGGGATATACTGTTCGGCAATACAATAATGACGACCTTTCACCAACTGTCGAAAGCGGAACAATCTTGTTTGAGGGTGCACCAAATTATAGTGGTGGGGTAAGTGTTGGTTCTATCATCACATTTACTGTCATGGAAGACAATGTTGAGACAACCTATACAAGAATCATAACAGAAGTTGTGGGAACGCAGATAACTGTTAACACACCAGATGGAAGTGATGAGCGAACAATTATTTCTAGTCAAATTCAAAATCAAATAGACAGCGTTGTTGTATATCAAATGCCACAAGTAGGCGTGATTATTCTTTGGGTGTATGAATATTGGTATGCTTTCGGTGCTGCGTTTTTGGTGTTGACTTTGTTGTTCTTTATATTTAAGCATATTGGCGATAGCAGATACAACGATGTTCTTTTGAACAAACTTGACTATGAAAGGCAGCAACGAGAAAAGCGCAGAAAATATCTTGAAGAAGACATCAAGAAGATGCAAGAAAGTAACGGAATGGATAACCTTGACCTGTTAAGCGGACTTTTAAATGTCAACAAAGAGCCTAAAAGCAAGAAAGAAAAGAAAATGCGCAAACTTGAAGAACAACTTAATGATAGAAGAGTTGAACAGATTGAGTCAATAAAAGAAAACGCAGAGAAACTTGAACAAAAGTTGAAAAATGGTGGCGCAGAGAATCAAGATGAAAACAACAAGCCAAAAGGTGAAGACATTTTGGTTGAAGGTTTTAAGCGAGAACTTGAAAAGCAAGAAAAAGAGGAAAATGCTTTAACACCAGAAGAAATTGCCAAAAAGCAAAAAGAGGCAGAAGAGGTTAATAAATCTATTGGAGATAACTAGAAAATAAACAAAAGTATAAATTTTAAAAAAAAAACTTGCATTTTTTTTTGTTTTGTGTTAAAATTTCAGCCGAATTGCAAAAAACTTGCTAATTCCTTGCATTACAAAAAGTGTAATGCCGATTAAGACCAAAAGGAGGTTTAGTATGAACAAGTATGAACTTTTATATATCATATCAAGCGATGCTGATGAAAAGGCAAGAGAAGCAATCATCAACAAGTTTGCTGATATGGTTACAAAAAGTGGTGGAACTGTTGACCAACTTGAGAAGATTGGAATGAAAAAATTCGCATATCCAATCAACGATAAGCCAGAGGGATTTTATGTTCTTATGAACTTCACGTCTGATTCAAGTTTGCCAAAAGCAATGGAACAACAGATGAAAATCACAGAACATTTCATTCGAAAGATGTTTGTAAGATTAGATAAATAAGGAAAAAGAGAGAACAGAATTATGAACAAAGTAGTTTTAATTGGAAATCTAACTCATGACCCAGAAATAACAACCACAACAAGTGGTGTTCCTGTTTGTCACTTTTCTTTGGCAGTGTCAAGAAGATATACAAACAGTGAGGGAAACAGAGAGACCGATTTTATTCCAATTGTTGTGTGGAGAAATCAAGCAGAATCTTGCCACAAATATCTTAAAAAAGGCAGTAAGGCTGCTGTTTACGGCACACTTCAAGTAAGGTCATATGAATCTAAAACTGGAGAGAAAAGAACAATTGCCGAGGTAATTGCAGAAGAAGTTGAGTTTGTTGGTCAAAGAATTGCCAGCGACACAAACGAAACACCAGAGGTAAAACAAGAAGAAGAAAAAGTTATTTCTCTTGAACCAGTTGATGACGGCGACCTTCCATTTTAATTAAGAAAGGAGAGAAAATAAATTATGGCTGAAACTGAAAAAGTAACAGAAAAAGAGCCTGTTGTTGAAGCAGAAAAGACTGAAAAGACCGAAAAGAAAGCAAAGCCAGAAGGCGAAGTTCGTAAAATGCGCAGACCAATGCAAAAAAGAAAGGTTTGTCAGTTCTGTGCAGACAAGGTTGAACACATTGACTATAAAGATGTTCAAAGAATAAGAAAGTTTGTAACTGAAAATGGAAAAATCATTCCAAGCAGACAAACTGGAACTTGCTCAAAACATCAAAGAGAATTAACAACAGCAATCAAGAGAGCAAGACACATGGCACTTCTTCACTATAAAGGTGAATAATTGCTTTTAACACAAAAGAAATCATATTCTCATAATAAAAATAAAGCAAAAACTTGCTTTATTTTTTTTGTTTTTATATAATAATATCAAATATAAAACATTTGAGGTGAATATGGAAAAGATATATGATATTGTGATAATTGGTGGTGGTCCCGCTGGAATGACAGCGGCAATATATGCTCAGCGTGCGGGCATGAAATGTGTTATACTTGAAAAAATGGCTGTTGGTGGGCAAGTTGCACTTACACCACGCATTGAAAACTATCCAGGCTTCAAGGTTATTGATGGCATTTCATTAAGCCAAAACATAATGGAGCAAACCATGGGCTTGGGTGCGGAAATTGATTATGTTGAAGCTTTTGATATTGATTTTAGTGGTGAAATGAAAAAGGTAAAAACAAAAGATGTTACCTATGTTGCATATGCTGTGATTCTTGCAATGGGTGCATCTGCAAGGGCTCTTGGAACAAAAGAAGATGCACGCTTTGCTGGCAAGGGGCTCAGTTATTGTGCAATCTGTGACGGTGCCTTTTTCAAGGATAAGGTGGTTGCTGTTGTTGGCGGAGGAAACAGTGCTTTTCAAGATATTGAATATTTGTCAACTTTTGCAAAAAAAATCATACATATAAATAGACGCAGTGAATTTCGAGCAGATAACGCAAACCTTGAAACATATAACAAATTGAAAAACCAAAAAGACAGCAAAATTGAAGCATATCTTGGCTATGTTATTGAAAGCCTTAAGGGCGACAAGGTTTTGGAAGGCTTGATGCTTCGTAATCTTAAGACAAATGAACTTGTTGAAGTCAAGGCTGACGGGCTTTTTGTTGCGATAGGCAGGGTTCCACAAACTGAAATTTTGGATAAAAGACTTAAACTTGATGAAACAGGATATGTTACTGTTGATCAGCACATGAAAACCAATCTTGACGGCATTTTTGCCTGCGGAGATATAACGCATAAAACATTAAGACAAATTGCCACCGCAACTGGCGATGGTGCAATTGCTGGAATTAGTGCGAGTTCATATGTAAAAAGTGTTAGGGGTGTTTGATGAAAAGTGTTTTTGGAACGGACGGCGTTCGTGGAGTCTATGGCGAAGATTTTAATTTAGATTTTATTAAAAGACTAACAAAAAGTGTTGGTGTCTATCTTTTAAAAGGTGGAAGTAATAAAAAAGTTCTTATTGCAACTGACACACGAGTTTCAAAACAGGACATTGAAAAAGAGGTATATTCTGCCTTAAATTCACTTGGCATAGATACTTCTTGTGCTGGCATTATTCCAACACCTGCGCTTCACTATTTGGTGAGAGCAAATCATTTTGACATGGGAATAATGATAACAGCAAGTCATAATACTGGTGAATATAATGGCTTAAAATTTATCACCAAAGAAGGTTATAAATTTAATGACTCACAGGAAGAAGAGGTTACAAAAATTTTCTATGAGCAACCAAGTTTGAAAGAGAATATTAAGCAGGGCAAAAATGAGTTTGTATCTTTTAATAAACAATATGAAGATTATATAAAAAAAGCAGATGATTTTTCCTTTAATGGAATAAAAGTTGCCCTTGATTGTGCTAATGGTGCAAGTTTTTCTGTTGCTCCAAAAGTTTTTTCTGATTTGGGGGCAGAGGTCTTTTGCATCAATAACAGCGACAATGGAAAACTTATCAACAAAGATTGTGGAAGCACTCACACCGAAGCGATTTCAAGTTTTATTAAATCTTGTGGTGCTGATGTTGGTTTTTCTTTTGACGGAGATGCTGACAGAGTTAATGTTTGTTTTGCAAGTGGCGAGATTATGTCTGGCGAAGCACTTATTTTTCTTTGCTCTAACTACCTTAAAAACAACGGAAAATTGAAAGCAAATGAAATTATAACTCCATATGTTACAAACTGTGGCTTAGATAAAAGTTTGGAAAAGTTTGGCATAGGTGTTCAACGAGTGGGGGTTGGAGGAAAGTTTATTCAACAAAAACTTCTTGAAAACAATCTTTCCTTTGGAGCAGAAGACAATGGTCATATCGTTTGGGGTGACTATAACCTTTGCTCAGACGGGCTTTTGACTGCACTGTTTGTTACAAAAATCATGAAGCAGGGCTATTTTGAAAAAATTAAAGAACTAGAAATCTTTAAGCAAGCAAAAAGAAATGTAAGAATATCTAACGATCAAAAAGAAAAATTTTTATCTGGCGAACTTGATGATTTTGTTGAGAGCAAGAAAAACAGCATGAAAGACGGTGAAAGAATCATTGTTCGTGCAAGTGGAACAGAACCGCTTATTCGAGTGATTGTTGAGGGCTTTGCAAGTGATTTGGAAAAAATTGCAACAGAAATTGAAAATGCAATAAAAAATCTTTAATTTAAGTATAATTGTTCGTTTAAAAAGCAAACTATCAACATGAAGAAAACCTTTTTAAACGGAGTTTTGATTTTGCTTATTGGAAGCATCATTGCCAAAGGATTGGGTGCGGTATATCGCATTCCACTCACTTGGATATTGGGTGCTGAGGGACTGGGAATCTATCAACTTGTTTTTCCAGTTTTTTCTTTAATTTTGGTTATGTCTTCAAGCGGAATGCCTTCTGCAATCAGTAAAATGGTGGCAACAGCAAAAAATGACGCAGACAGAAGGAAAATTTTAAAAATCAGTTTAATAACTTTGCTTTCAATTGGTTTTATCTTTGGAATAATTTTATTTTTTTGTGCGGGTGCCATTGCATCCTTGCAAGGCAATTCGCTTGCAACACTTCCATATATGGTGATTGCTCCTGCTGTGGTTCTTGTAAGCGTGCTGTCTGCATATAGGGGATATTATCAAGGCAAACTCAATATGTTGCCAACATCCATGAGCAATGTGATTGAGCAATTTTTCAAGCTTGTTTTTGGACTTACTCTAAGTTTTCTTCTAGTGCCAAAGGGAATTGAATATGGTGTTCTTGGTGCAATTGCTGGTGTAACATTAAGTGAGGTTGTTGCAACTGGATATATGATTTTAAATTATATGATAGATAGAAAAAAGGAAGAACAAGTTGAAAAAAGTTTGCTTACATCAAAACAAATTTTTGTTTCACTTGTAAAAACTTCCTTTCCAATCGTCATTGCCACCATAATAATTCCATTTTCTTTGTTTATTGACAGTTTTTTGGTGGTCAATTTGCTTAAAAGTGGCGGATATTCAACCGAGATAAGCACAATTTTATGGGGAATTGATTCTGGGGTGGTAAGTTCTCTTATCAATCTGCCCGTTGTCTTAACGCTTGCAATTGCAACGGCGGTTTTGCCAACAATTGCCAGCAATTTGCAGAATGCAAGCAAAAACTATCAGCAAGCACTTTCGTTATCTTTCAATCTTTCTGTTCCTTGCTCTTTTGCGATAATGGTCCTTGCGCCATATGTTTTGTCTTTTCTATATGGAAACTCTCTTAACACACAACTTTTCAATGAGCCACTTGTTGCAACCAATTTGCTGATTTTATCTTCTTTCTTGATTTTTTTGACCTCAACTTTGCAAACACAAAACGCTTCAATGCAGGCGGTCAATAAATCATATGTTCCAGTTGTTAATATGCTGATTGCCTTCATATTAAAAACTGTGCTGATTGTTTTGTTGGTGCCAATTCCAAGTATAAACATTTTTGGTGTGATGATTGCAAAATATGCCTTTTTCATAACGGCAACTTCTCTTAATGCTTTTTACATATATAAAAAGAAACTTTTTGTGGTGCGGGCAAATAAAGAATTTTTTGCAATTTTTGCTTCAAGCATTTTAATGGCTCTTGCGCTTTTTGTGGTTATGAATTTTCATTTTGCAATAAGCATATATATCATGCTTCCACTTGCGATTTTGCTTGGTATTGCTGTTTATCTTTTTTCAATGTTTTGTTTGCTTCCAGAAAAAAACCTATTAAAATCTCTAAAAATCAAAAAACAAGGTTTATAAATTTGCAAAAAGGGTTATAACTCTTTTAAAGGAGGAAAAACATGAATAAAACAGAACTTGTAAAAAGACTTTCAAAGCAGTCAAAACTTTCGCAAAAAGATTGCCTTTTGTGTCTAAATGCCTTCAAAGAAGTTTTAACTGCATCATTACAAAGAGGGGAAATGGTATCACTTGCTGGTTTTGGAAAGTTTTATATGAAGCACTATAAAGAACGAAAAAGTTACAATCCCCAAACACAAAAAATTTGTTCTCTTAATGCAAGATATCTTCCTGTTTTTAAGGCAAGTGGCGCTTTGAAAAGTAAAATTTGATAAAATTAAAGCAAAAATGGGCAAAAATTATGCAAAATTTATAAAAAATTTGCTAAAATGGGCTTATTTTGCTTTTTTTTTCTTAAAATTTATGCTAAAATTTACTTAACTTTTAAAAAGGAGAGTTAATTATGAACAAACAAGAATTTATTGCAGCAGTTGCTGAAAAAACTGGAGTTACACAGGCTGAGTCTGCAAGAGTTATAAACGCAACTCTTGATGTAATTACAGAAACACTTAAAAAAGGTGATGAAATCGTTTTGACAGGCTTTGGAAAATTCGAGGCTAAAAAGCGTGCAGCAAGAGATGGAATCAACCCTCTTACAAAAACTGCAATCAAAATCCCTGCTTGCAAAGTTCCTGCATTCAAGGCTGGAAAAGGCCTTAAAGATGCAATTAACTAATTGCTTAAAAATCATAAAAAGGGCAAACTTTGGTTTAGCCCTTTTTTGTTGGAGGAAAATGTGAAAATAAAAGATGTTAAACTGTCGTCAAATGTCTTGCTTGCGCCAATGGCTGGTTTTACCGATTGTGGTTTTCGCTATCTTTGTTCAAGTTTTGGCTGTGGACTTACTACAACTGAAATGGTGAGTGCAAAGGGGCTACTTTATATGAACGATGGCACAAAAAGTTTATTAAACTATGATAAAAGTGAAAAGCCAAAGGCAGTTCAAATTTTTTCAAACGAACCAGATGTTGTTGCTGAGGTTATGAGGCGTGGCATACTGAAAGACTTTGACTTAATCGACATCAACATGGGTTGCCCAATGCCAAAGGTAGTAAAAGAGGGAATGGGCTCTGCGCTTTTAAATGATTTCAAAACAGCAAGCGAAGTCATTAAAGCCGTTGAAAGAAACACCAAACAGCCTGTTACCGTTAAGTTTCGAATTGGTTTTGACTTTAAGCACATTGTTGCCACTGATTTTGCCAAAATGTGTGAAGACAGTGGGGCAAGCGCAGTTTGTGTGCATGGCAGAACCAAAACGCAACTCTACACTGGACTTGCCGATTGGAACGAAATTCAAAAAGTGAAAGAAAGCGTCAAAATTCCAGTTATTGGCAATGGTGATGTTCTTTCTTTTGCTGAGGCAGAGGAAAAGATGAAAAACTTTGGTGTTGATGGTGTTGCAATTGGCAGAGCCGCACTTGGCAGACCGTGGATATTTTCCAAAAAATATGACAATGTTGCACCGAAAAATGTTGGGGAGATAATAAGAAAGCATTTTCAAATTTTGCAAAACTTTTTTCCCGAAAAACTTGTTTTGCTTCATATGAGAAAACATCTTGCTTGCTATGTGCAGAAAATTCCACACGCAAAACAAATCAGGCACAAATTGGTAACAAGTGACAATCTTCAAGAAGTTCTTGAAATAATTGATAAACTTTTCATAAATTAGCATTTTTTAGTTGCTAGTTTTGTCTAAATTTAGTATTATTTAAGTTAGTAAAACAATTGGTGAAAAATGAATTTAGATATTTTTTATGAATTGATGCTTGCTCTTGCTGGCTTGGGTGTCATTCTCTATGGAATAAAGGTGATGAATTCAAGCATTGAAACGGTAATTGGACCAAAGTTCAAACAAATGCTTGGCAAAGCATCAAAAAACAATTTCAAAAACTATTTAATTGGAACTGGCACAACTTTTGTTGTGCAAACTTCGGTGTTAACCGTGACCATGGCAACGGGGCTTGTTAACATTGGCGCAATTGGTCTTGCTCAGGCGTTGGCACTTGTTTTGGGTGCAAATTTGGGCTCTGCACTTGCAATGGTTTTAATGGCTTTTGAAAGTATAAACTTGCTTCAAATTTTATCAATCTTCTGTTTGATTGGAATAATTGTTCTGCTTTGCGCAAAACGAACAAGAACAGAGGTTGTTGGTCGAACTTTGCTGGGCTTTGGACTTTTGTGCCTCGGAATCACACTTCTTGGCTCCAGTATGCAAAACCTTGCTGGAATGATTGATATGCAAAGTGTGCTTTCAGCAATAACAAACCCAATTTTGTTGATGCTTCTTGGAATGTGTTTAAGTCTTATTATGCAAAGTTCTTTCCCAGTGCTCACAATCTTGATCGCTCTTGTTGGAACAGGTGCAATGGAATTTATACCTGCGTGCTATGCAATTTATGGATCAAATCTTGGAACAGCACTGATTATAATGTTTTTAACCCGGTTTGGCGATGGGGTAAACGGACGCAAGGTTGTTGGCTTTAATGTGATTTTTAAAATTTTCAGTTGCATTTTATTCCCGCTTTTGATGTTAATTCCCGCATGGGCAGAGTGGATACATTTTGACCTTTGTGCTGGAAATGCAAGCATCAGTTTGGTAATTATAATGATTCTCTTTAACCTTGTTCCATCACTTTTATTGTTGCCGTTTTCAAAACCCTTGGCATCTTTAATGAATTTAATTGTAAAAAAAGGCAAAAACGGTTCCAAAGCAGAATATGAAGACTTTGAAATTGATGACAGAACAATAAACAACCCAGTGATTGCGTTTGGGTCGGTAAGACAAAACGCCGCAAAAATTTTGGAAATGCAAATAAGTTTAAACAAAAAACTTTGTGCAATAATCTTTGATAGAGACCAAGAATATGTTTCTCAAAAAGGAAAACTTAAGGCAATTGAGAAAGCAATAAAGCTCACAACCAACAGTGCAATTCGGGTGGGAAGTCACTATAAAAATCAACTTGACAGAATAAATATTTTGCTTAACATTTTGAATGATAATTCGCAAATTTTAAAGGTTAATTCACGCTTTGATGATTTTGCCAAAACAATAAAAAGCAAGCCAAGAAGTTTGTTAAACTCGCAAATTGAAGTGCTCAAAAATTTAAGTCATGACATCAATGACCTTGGTGAAAAGGTTAACCTTTTGCTGAAAGATTCGTCTTCGTCAAGCGAAGATGAAGTTAAAAAGATCTTTGAAATCAATGATATAAACATAGACAAAAACACACAGGCAAGGTGTAACCTTGTGCAAAATGTTATGGAAAACAGAAAAATTGACACACAATCTTATTTTACTTTGCTATATGAGTTCGGGAAACTTGAAACGGACTATATGGATATTGCAATAAAAACAATTTTAATGGAGGAATAAAATGTTTGATAAAGTAACACTGAAAGATTTAGATTTAAGAGGTAAAAGAGTTTTATTAAGGGTGGACTTCAATGTTCCAATGAACGAAGCGGGGAATATCACAAGTGATAAAAGAATTGTTGAAGAGTTGCCAACAATAAAATATCTGATTGAAAATGGAGCAAAAACAATCATTTGTTCACACCTTGGTCGCCCAGATGGCAAGCCGAATGAAAAATATTCACTTAAGCCCATTGCAAAATATTTGCAAAATCTTTTAAAAACTCCAGTTCTATTCAGTGGGGAAATTTATGGCAAGGAGACAAGAAAGTTTGTTCGCAACATGCTTGACGGTGACGTTGTGATGCTTGAAAACCTAAGATTTGACCCAGGCGAAGAAGCAAACGATGCGGAATTTTGCAAAAATCTTGCTTCCCTTGCAGACATCTATTGCAATGACGCATTTGGAACAATGCACAGGGCACACGCAAGCACAGTTGGTGTTGCGAAACTGTTGCCAAATTGTGTTGGATTTTTGGTTGAAAAAGAAATCAAAATGTTTGGAAATCTTCTTTCCAACCCAAGAAGACCGCTTGTTGTTATTCTTGGTGGAGCAAAGATAAAAGATAAAATTGGGGTGATTGAAAACCTCATAAACATTGCCGACATCATCTTAATTGGTGGAGCAATGGCATACACTTTCCTTGAAGCAAAGGGCTTTAAAATGGGTGCTTCAACAGTTGAAAAAGACAAAATAAATTTAGCAAAACTTTTGCTTGACAGAGCAGAAGAAAATGGAACAAAAATCATGCTTCCTGTTGACCACATGGCTTCAAAAGAGTTTCATGTGCTTGCAGAGGCAGACCCAATCAAAACAGAAGAATTTTTGGATGATGACATAGGCATGGACATTGGACCAAAAACAATCAAGCAATATTCAAGCGTCATTGCAAAAGCAAAGACAATTTTCTGGAACGGACCAATGGGTGTTTTTGAATTCAAAAACTTTGAAAAGGGAACAAAAGCAATTGCAGAGGCAGTTGCAAAATCAAGTGCAACCAGCATTGTTGGAGGTGGCGACAGCGTTTCTGCTGCAACCAAGTTTGGTGTTGCAGACAAAATCACACACCTTTCAACTGGTGGAGGAGCAAGCCTAAAACTTTTGGAAGGTCATGGGCTTGTTGGACTTGATGTGATAAAGGATAAAGTGGGAGATTAAAATGAAATATATTTTTGGTAATTGGAAAATGAACAACACCAGTGTTGAGGTAAAAGATTTCATCAAATCTTTTAAACCACCAAAAGAAGATGCTGTCTTTGGCATAGCAGTTCCATTTCCATATATAAAAGAAATGCAAAAAAAACTTGGAAAAAAGGCGCAAATTGGTGCGCAAAATGTGTCATTTGCAGAAAGTGGAGCCTATACAGGTGAAATCAGCGCAAAAATGCTTGCTGACTGCGGTGCTTCATTTTGCCTTGTTGGGCACAGCGAAAGGCGACAAATTTTTGGCGAAACAAACGAGTGGTGTCGTGAAAAGGTGAAAGCATTGCAATCAAGAAACATAATGCCTGTTTTGTGTATTGGCGAAACCTTGCAAGAAAATGAGCAAAAGAAAACAAAAAGCGTGCTTAAAAGTCAGTTAAAAATTGGGCTGTCGAAAGCCGATTTTTCAAAGAAAATTATAATTGCCTATGAACCTGTTTGGGCAATTGGAACGGGCAAAACCCCAACAAAAAAAGAAGTTGACCAGACAATTTCATATATCAAGGAATATATAAACAAAGAATTTAAGCAAAATCTAAAAGTGCTTTATGGTGGAAGCGTTAAAGCATCAAATGCAAAAGAACTTCTTTCTGGCGATATTGTTGATGGGGCACTCATCGGTGGCGCTAGTTTGAAAGTTAATGAATTTTTGGAAATAGCAAAAAGCGCAAAGGAGAAAATATGAAAACAAGAAGACCAGTTCTTGCTATTGTTCTAGACGGATTTGGCAACAACGAAAGCAGTGACAGCAATCCACTCAAAGAGGCAAAAATGCCTTTTTGGAAAAAACTCTTAAAGACATACCCACACACAAGTTTGCAAGCAAGTGAGGAATATGTTGGCTTGCCCGAGGGGCAAATGGGTGGAAGCGAAGTTGGGCACCTTAATCTTGGCGCAGGCAAGTGCATTTTGCAAGAGTTTATGAGAATAAATAAGGCAATCAAAGACGGTTCATTTTTTGAAAACAAAGTGATATTAGAGCAGATGAATAGGGTTAAGAAGAACGGAGCAACTCTGCACCTTGTTGGGCTTGTTTCTGACGGGGGAATTCACAGTTCAATCTATCATCTGTTAAGCATTCTTAAAATGGCAAAAGATAATGGACTTAAAGACATAAAAATTCACTGCATAACAGACGGGCGAGACACGGCGCCAGATTCTGGTCGTGATTTTGTTCAGCGTGTTCAAGACGAAGTCAAGCAACTTCAAACAGGCGAAATTGCCACCGTTTGTGGAAGATTTTACGCAATGGACAGAGAACAAAGGTGGAACAGAACAGAAGAGGCATATAACCTTATTGCTTTTGGCAAAGGTAAAAAGGTAAAAACTTTTCAGCAGGCTTTTGACATTGAATATGCAAAGAAAACCAGCGACGAGTTTTTGCCACCATATGTTGTGGGCGGATATAAGGGCATGAAAGACAAAGATGAAATGTTTTTCTTTAATTTCAGACCTGACCGTATGCGCCAAATCACAAACGCATTTTTCAGCAAAAAATTTAGTGAGTTTAAGCGAGGAATAAAACCTGTCACTTGTGTTTCAATGGCGGTATATGATAAAAGATTTAAAGCAGTAAAAGTGGCTTTTCCTGCTGAAACAAAACATTTAACTCTTTCCAAATATTTAAGTAAACTTGGATGCAAACAACTCAAAGTCAGTGAAACAACAAAATATGCACATGTGACCTACTATTTTAATGGTGGAGTGGAAAAAGCCCCAAAGGGCGAAGATAGAATTTTGATTGAAAGCGAAAATGTTGACAACTTTGCAAAATTTCCACAGATGAAAGCGCCAGAAATTGCACAAGCAGTTGAAAATGCTTTGGTAAAACTTAAATATGATTTTATTCTTGTTAATTTTTCCAACGCAGATATGGTTGGGCACACTGGCGACTATAATGCTTGTTTAATTACACTTGAAACACTTGATAAAGCACTTGAAAAAGTCGTTACTGCTGCTCTTAACATGGGGTATGAATGCGTTATTACCGCTGACCACGGAAACATTGAAGATATGCGAGTTAAGGCAGGCATGAGCACCACTCACACAAAAAACCCTGTGCCATTTTTGGTTACAGATAAGGGTATAAAGTTCAAAAAAGGAACTTTTGCACTATCTTCTTTTGCTCCAACGGTTTTGGAAATCATGGACTTTCCTGTGCCAGAAGAAATGGATGCACCATCACTTATAAAATAATTTTGCTAAAAATTTGCTTTTTGTCAAAAAATTTTGATATTTTAATCATTAAATATGAAATAATCTTGACAAACAATGTTTAAATAAAGTAAAATTTGTTATATAGGAGTAGCAAATGAGTTTTTTAATGCTTGATGCATTTAACACCATAATCAACACATTGTTCAGAGATATACCTGACTATCTAAGGTATATTCTTATACTTGTCTTTTTGGCACTTGCGTTTTTTGCCTTGGCAAAAACACTCAACCTAAAAAAAGATGCGGAAAAATCACCAATTAGATATGGATATTTAGTTCTTTTTATACTTTTTTTCACACTTTGCATGCTTTATGTGTGGCTCAGGTAAAAAAATATTAAAAATTCACTTGAAAAGTTAAAAGTTTTGTGATACAATCATTTTACTTATATTTTTGGAGGAATTATGTTCGGCTCAATGGCTAATATGCTTGGCGCTGTGTCTGCAGAATTTGCAAATTTTGTGTCTTATACGAAAATTGTGCTGATTGCATTGATTGCAGTTTGCGCTATTGCAATCATCGTTTTAGTGCTGTGCCAAAAAGGAAACAGTGGCGGTTTTAATGCACTCAGTGGAACAACAGAAACCTATTATGCACAAAACAAAGGCAAAACACTGGAAGGCAGACTTAAAAAATGGACCATTGCTCTTGGAATTTTGATTGCGGTTTTCACAATTATTTATTTCATTTTATGGTCAATTGTTCAGGCAGATATATAATATTAAATATTAGAGGAGGACATTTTGTTGTCCTCTTCTTGCGTTTTATGAAAAAAGGAGAATTACATGGAAAACATTTTAGAATACATAACAAACAACAACCTTGACTATTTAAAGCAAGGCGAACTTTCTCACGCTGTCAGCACTGCGTTAAATCTTGATAATTCAGAAGTTTTTGCTGAGATTTCAAGACTTTTAAAGGAAGGCGAACTTGTTTTAACTGGCGGGCAAAAGATAATTGCAACAAGCAAACTTGGATTACATAAGGGCAGACTTATTGGTAATGCCCGTGGTTTTGCGTTTTGCAAACTTCTTGACAGCGACCAGCCAGATGTTTTCATTCCTCATGTAAAACTCAAAAACGCACTTAATAAAGACATTGTTTTAATAAAAATAATCACAAAGGACGATAAGCAAGAGGGCGAAGTTTTCAAAATTGTTGAGAGAAATAAAGATAACATTGTTGGAACACTTTTGATGACAAACCCAAAATTTGCTTTTGTCAAACCTGACGACAATCACAATTTCAGTGATATATATGTCAAACTTGACAAGAAAACAAGAGCAAAACATCTTGATAAAGTTGTTGTTCGAATTGAAAAGTTTGACAAAGACGGCAAAAATCCTGAGGGTAAAATTGTTGAAGTTCTTGGAAACGCAAGCAACAAAGGTGTTGACATTCTGTCTATCATTCGTGAATATAATCTCTATGAAGAGTTCGAGCCAGAGGTATTAAAAGAGGCACGAAGCGTTCCAGACATTGTTCGCCCAGAAGACAAAGAGGGCAGAGTTGATTTCACAAAAGAGCAGATTGTAACCATTGACGGCGAGGACGCGCGAGACTTTGACGATGCAATTTCTATTGATAGAACGGAAGACGGTTGGAAACTTGGCGTTCACATTGCCGATGTCAGTCACTATGTTAAAATTGGTTCCGCACTTGACAGTGAAGCGCTAAAGCGTGGCACAAGTGTATATTTTTGCGACCGTGTTTTGCCAATGCTTCCTGTTGAACTCAGCAACGGAATTTGTTCTTTGAACCCAGATGTTGAAAGACTTACAATGTCTGTTGTTATGGATATTGACTCAAAAGGAAAGGTAAAAGACTATAAAATTTGTGAAGGTGTCATCAAATCTTGCGCACGCATGACCTATACCGATGTTTATGCAATTCTGCAAAATGATGAAAAAACTTGCAAAAAATATGAAAATTTAGTGCAAAAATTCAAAATTATGGAAGAACTGCACAATGTTCTATTCAAATTGCGTGAAAAAAGAGGTGCGCTTGACCTTGATGTTCCAGAGGCAAAAATCATTCTAAATGAATTTGGTGCTGTTGTAGATGTGGTGGAATATGAGCGAAACACTGCACATAAATTGATTGAGAGTTTCATGCTTCTTGCAAATGAAGTTGTTGCAAAAGATATTTGTGAAAGAAAATTGCCTTGCGTATACCGTGTTCACGAGCAACCAGATGCAATTAAAATGAGCAATTTCTTTGCCTTTGTGTCAAGCCTTGGGCTTCACATAAAGGGGCAGGCGGAAAGCGTGAGACCAAAAGATTTGCAAAATCTGCTTACCAGCATAAAGGGCAAGGACTATGAAACCGTTGTGAATAAAGTTATGCTTCGCTCCTTGCAAAAAGCAAGGTATGCAAGCGAAAATCTTGGACACTTTGGGCTTGCTGCACCATTCTATTGTCATTTTACCTCACCAATAAGAAGATATCCAGATTTAATGGTGCACAGAATTCTTAAAAATTGCGTGCTTAAAAAGGCAGATTACAACAGAATTGAGTTCTATAAAGACTTTGTTGTTACAGCAAGCATTGAATCTAGCGACCGAGAAAAACTTGCCGAAACTGCAGAAAGGGCGGTTGATGACCTTAAAAAAGCAGAATTTATGCAGAACAAAATTGGTGAAGTTTATGACGGAATTGTCAGCGGAGTTAACACCTTTGGTGTGTTCGTTGAACTTCCTAACACGGTGGAAGGGCTTTGCGCAGAAGCAGATTTGCCTTTTGATGTATATACTTATATTGAGAACCAATATCTTCTCAAAGGCAACAAAAACAGTTTTCAATTAGGTCAAAAAGTCAAGGTTGAAGTTGTTGAAGTTAATCTTCAAAAGCGTCAAATAAATTTCAAAATTGTAAAAAATGATGAAAAAAGTTGATTTTTTGCCATTTTTTATGTAATTTTTCAAAAAGGTATTGAAAATTTTATTAAATAGTGATATAATACGAGAGGTAGAAATGGAAAACATCGCTACTAACAAACGAGCACAGTTTGAATATTTTGTCCTTGAAAGGTTTAATGCTGGAATATCTTTGGTTGGCTGTGAGGTTAAAAGCATAAGGCAGAAGAATGTAAGCATAAACGAAAGTTTCATAACTTTCAGAAACGGTGAGGCATTCATTCACAATATGTTCATAAAAACATTCAGCCAAACAAAAAATTTTGTGCCAGATGAAAGAAGAACAAGAAAACTTTTGCTTAACAAAAAAGAAATTCTTGACCTAGAACGAAAAGTTCAGCAAAAAGGGCTTACTTGTGTTCCCTTAAGAGTCTATCTTGACAGACAATACGTAAAACTTGAAATTGCACTTTGCAGGGGAAAGCTTCTTCACGACAAAAGAGAAAGCATCAAGAAAAGGGATACAGAAAGAAATATTCAACAAAGATTAAAGATGCAAAGCCATAATACTTAGGGGGCGTGTTGGTTTTGACAGGTGAAGGATTTTTAATCACGCATGTCGCAGGTTCGTCTGCGTTACAAACGAAAACACAAAATAAACGCAGAAAATAAAACTGTAAACTATGCAAGCACTTCATCCTATGGTGCAGTTGCTTACGCATAAAAAGTCTTAAAGATAAGACAGGTTTGAATGATGTGTGATTGGTTGCAAGCATTTAGACCTTTAAAAAACCAATCAAACTTGCAAGGTTTGCCAGATTTTGCATTGTAAAAAGGCTTGCCAAAGATGTTTGTTGTTTTAGATAACTTTGGTGAAATAAAAAAACAACTAAGCATGTAGTGTGATTATCAAGAGTTCATTTGGACATGGGTTCAATTCCCATCGCTTCCACCACTTAAAATTCAAAGGAGTAAAAAAATGTGGTCAACTTTTTTAAACATTTTAGCAATAATTGGTGTGGTAGTTGTTGGTGCAATTATTGTCTATCTTGTTGCTCATCTAATCATAACAGGTTTGGGCAAAGATTCTAAAACAGAAAACAAATCAAAAGATAAAGGTTCAAAAGAGAAAACAGTTCGTCCAACTGTTCTTGAAACCAACGAACTTGATGAAGAATATGTTAACGAACAAAATAATCAGCAAAACCCTTCTTGGAACGAGCAGAAAGCAGCCGAGGAAAAGACAAAGATTGATTATAATGTTAACAATCTTCAATCACAAACTGTTGAAGAAAACAAAAAGACAGAAGCAAACTTTGATGAGTTTGATGACATTTTCAGCGACACAAACGAACCTGCTGTGAACGAGGTTAGCGACAAAGAACTGGAAAAAATCATCGAAAAGGTAAACACAGAAAGCGTTGCAGAATATAATGCTCTTTACAAAAAAGAGGAAAAACCTGTTGTAGTTGAAAAGCCAAAACAAGAAGTTAAGAAAGAAGAAGTAAAACAAGAAGACAGTGTTTTAATTGAAGGACAAACAAATCTGTTTGATGAACTTGACAAGGCAGAGGAAGAAGATATTAACTATGAAAAAGAGCGTGAAGAACTCGAACAAGAAAGAAAAGAACTAGAAGAAGAGCAAGCAAAAATTGAAGAACAAAAGGCAAACCTTGAGGAGCAAAGAAAACAACTTGAGGAAGAAATGAAACGCCTTGAAGAACTAAAAGAGGAACAAGCAAATTCAGTTGTTGTAAGCGATATGTCTTCAATCTATTCAAACGAAAGCCTCGAACAACTTGAAGCAAGACTTGAAATGCTTAACGAGAGACTCAAAGCCAACAAGAAAGACCTAAGAGAAAACAAAAAAGAATATAATCCACTTGCAAGAGTTAAGAAGACACTTGAAAAAGACAAGGCAAAACTCACAAGACGTGAAGCAATTGTTGCAAGACAAAAAGTTATTCTTTATGGTGTTAACAACTATGTAGATATAGATGAAGAAAAAGCAAAGAAACTTAATGAAGACCTTGACCTTCTTGACGGTTTGAGACTTTCTGTTCAACATTGTGAAGATGTTATGAACGCAAACAAAGACAGATTCCCAATTCTTGAAAAGACAAACAAGATATTGAAGAAGGTTAATGCTGAAATTCTTGCAGACATTGCTGAGGTTGAAAAAGCAATAGAAGAAAAGAAAGCGCAAGAGGGCAAATAATACAGAATAAGCAAAATTGAGATTTTGCGAAAAACTTAACAAATATAAGATAAAAGGGGTAAAAATTGCCTCTTTTTTCTTTATTTTTTTTAAATTTTATGTTAACATTTTATAGATTTAAAGTTTTATATTAACATCTTATAGAAGAAAAAAATATGAAGTATTTAGATTTTTTTAAGAATTTATTTAAAAAAGAGACAAAGGAAGAGCCAAAGAAATTGAAAACTGGAATTGTTTTTAGCGGTGGAGGTGTTCGTGGTTTTTCCTATATTGGCGTTATGCGTGCGCTCAAAGAGGCAGGCATTGAGTTTGATATGGTTGCAGGAACATCAATTGGTTCTTTAATGGGTGCACTCTATGCTCTTGATATGCCAATCGAAGAAATGGAACAATATGCTTTAAAGGTTAAACAAAGTGACTTTACTTCATCAAAAATCATGTTTGTTCCAAGCAAAACAGAACGCTTTGAAAAAATGCTTGATGAGATTTTGCAAGATAACACCTTTGAAACATTGAAAAAGCCACTTTGCGTTGTTGCTGTTGACCTTAAAACAGGCAAAGAGGTTCACATAACAAGCGGAAACTTAAAAAAGGCAATTGCAGGTTCTTGCGCTGTTCCAGGCGTTTTTACTCCTGTTGAACTTGATGATAAAATTTTGGTTGACGGGCTTTTAACAAACAACATTCCAGCAGATGCCCTTCGTGAAATGGGGGCAGATATTGTTGTTTCTCTTGATATCAACCCAACCCGTGGCTATGGAACAGATAGCACAAAGACCATTGATGTTTTGAAAGCGTCACTCAGAATTTTAATGGTGTCTAATGCTGTTAATGGCTATGTTCACTCAGATTACATCATAAAAATTGATTTGTCTGAGTTCAGCCAACTTAAAATTTCAAACACTTTGGAACTTATGAAAAGAGGCTATGTTGCAACCAAAAAGGTTATTCCAGATTTACAACAAGTTCTAAACAGAAAAACAGCCAATCAAAACATAAAGAAGATGACCAAAAAACTTCGTGCAATCAAAAGAAAAAGTGAAGAACTTGAACGCTTGACAAACAATTTAAGTGACAAAGAAAAATTGGAGTATGAAAAATTTGTTAAAAAGCACAAGTAAAAAATATTCATCTCAGTTTTGAAACAGATAAGTAATATTCAGTAAAAACACTTTAACTTTTAAAAACTTAAATATTATAAAAAATACTGTGCAAAAATAAATAAGAACTTTTTGTTTTCTGTGAGTGAAACTGGTATTTATATATTTTTAATAATTGTAAAATCGTTTTTAGAATAAAATGCTAATATGTTTAATCAGTAATTTTGCGCTTGGCACTCTTTAGATTTAAAATTTATACAAAAAAAGAGTGATAAACTATCAAAAAAATGATGTAAAGCATTGAAAAATTATATTTTATTTGATAAAATAATAAATATAATATTAAAGAGGTTTTTTGATGAAAACTAACATAACTTTTATTTGCGTACTTCAAAATTACAGCAATAATGTCGCAAAATTACTTGGTGAAAAACTTGATATGTTCTATGTTGATGTTGAGGATATGCTGGACTTTGAACTTGGGGATACAAAACATATTCTATCTGTTTTGGGCGCAAAAGAGGGTAAAAAATATATTAAGCAAAATGAAGTTAAGGTCATAAAAAATATTGCCAGTTTTGAAAATACTATCATAAGCATCAAGCCTTCAACCTTGTTTAGTAATCGCAATCTTGACCGCATTAAAAAAAGCAGTTATATAATATATTTGCAAATTTCACCAAAATTTATTTCAAAAAGAGCCACCATTTCAAAAGATGAAATCGACCAAAAACTTTTGGAACTTGCCTTTACCGAGCAAGATAAAATCTATGTTGACAGCAGTGATATTGTTGTTAACTGTTCCACTTTCAAAGAGAAAAAGGCAGTGAAAAAAATTCTAACTGCAATAAACGATTTTTTTAAAAAGCAAAAAAAAGAGGGGAAAGATTCGTAGTCTTCAAAACTGATAAAATAGAAAGAATTTAATTTTTAAAATATAATATGCTTTTTAAACTTTACCCCAAAATTAAGAACAAAAAGAATTAAAAAAAGAGTATAAATCAAATTTATACTCTTTTCTTTCTCTAAAAATGCCACAAGTTTCTAAATTATTTAACTAAGGTTAATAATCTTTGAAATTAGCAGAATAAATGAAAAAATCTAACAATTTATTAAGTTGATTTCTTTTTATGTGAGTTTAAAAAAATATAAAGCAATAGCCCTTTTTTTGTTTTTATTTTTGAAAATTTTTGATATAATAATTTTGAGGTGAAAAAATGGAGATTGAACAAAAGATAATAAACACAATGAGAAAACTTGCTCTTGACGAAATTGCAGAGGCAAATTCTGGGCATCCTGGTGTGGCACTTGGGCTTGCGCCAGCACTTTTTGCCGTTTATAAAAATGCAAACATCTATCCAAAAGACGCAAATTGGTTTAATCGTGACCGAATTGTGTTATCTGGTGGACACGCAAGCAGTGTTCTATATGCAACACTTTTTTTGTTTGGCTATGACTTGTCTCTTGAAGATTTAAAGGAGTTCAGGACACTGGGCTCTCTTACGCCAGGTCATCCAGAGGTTAATGTGACCAGCGGTGTTGATGCGTCTACAGGTGCCTTGGGGCAGGGCATTGCGCAAGGCGTTGGAATGTGTCTTGCTGAAAAGCACATTGCGTCTTTATATAACAAAAAAGATGCAAAAATTTGCGACCACTATACCTTTGTTTTTTGTGGCGATGGGGACTTAATGGAAGGAATCAGTTATGAAGCACTTTCTCTTGCTGGAACATTTAATCTAAATAAACTTATTGTGCTTTACGACAGCAACGACATCACCATGACTGACAGTTTAAGTGTCACAAGTGCAGAAAACACAAAACAGCGTTTTGAGGCAATGGGCTTTGATGTCATCACCGTTTTGAAGGGGAATGACTATAAAGAAATTGAAAAGGCAATCAAAAAAGCAAAAACAAAAAGTAAGCCAACCTTGATTATATGTAAAACAACAATTGGTTTTGGTTCTAAACTTGCAAACAGTGCGAAATGTCACGGAAAACCTTTCACAAAAGAAGAGGTTGCTGAAATTTGCCAAAACTTTGGCGTGTCCAGCGTTCCTTTTGAGGTAAGCCAAGATGTAAAGGAATATTGTGCTCAACTATCTAACAAAAATGCTCAAAACTATGAAAATTGGCAAAAGATAAAAGAAGAATATAAGCAAAAATATCCTAATGAATTTGAAGAACTTTTTGGTGATAATGTTAAGAGACTTGAAAAAGCGCTTAACAAAATCTCTTTCAAAAAGCCAATTTCCACTCGTGAGGCAAGTGGCGAAATTTTAAACACACTTGCAAATACTTTAAATAACTTTTTTGGTGGTGGCGCTGATGTTGCAAAGTCTACAATGGCATATCTAAACGATAAGGGTGATTTTTCAAAACACAATCCTTGTGGGCAAAACATTCCTTTTGGAGTGAGAGAACACGCAATGGGTGGAATCTGCAACGGAATTTGTTTGCACGGAGGGCTTAGAACCTTTGCATCAACTTTCCTTATCTTTTGTGACTATATGCGCTATGCAATTCGTCAAAGCGCACTCATGGATTTGCCTGTTTTATATCTTTTCAGTCATGATAGCATAATGATTGGTCAGGACGGACCAAGTCATCAACCAATTGAGCAAGTTGCAAGTTTAAGGCTTATTCCAAACCTTGCAGTAATTCGCCCAGCAGATGCAAACGAGACTGTTTCGGCATATAAAATTGCAATTGACAACCCTGCACCAACAGCGCTGATTTTAAGCAGACAAACCTTGCCAATTTTAAAAGGAAGTGGTGATGATGCTCTTTTTGGTGCATATGTTATCTCAAAAGAGAAAAAGAAAATGCAGGCAATTTTGCTTGCTTCTGGAAGTGAGGTTTCTCTGTGTGTGCAAGCACAAGAAGAACTTTTAAAGGAAAACATTGATGTTCGTGTGGTAAGTATGCCTTGTGCAGAACTTTTCTTAAAGCAAACAGCAAAATATCAAAACAGCGTTCTGCCAAAAAGATGTGAAAAAATCTTAGCAGTTGACTATGGTTGTGGCGAAACATTCTTTAAATTCATTAGTAAAACAGGAAAGGTTATGCGAATAAACTCATTTGGCGAGAGTGGAAAAGGTCAAGAAATTGCTGACCTTTTTGGCATAAATGTTGAAAATATTGTTAAAAATGTTAAAAAAATGATTAAATAAAGTTATTTTTTAAAGTTTTTTGGCACTAAAATTATTAGTGCCTTTTTCTTTTGTATAGAAATTATAAAAAGGGCAAAAATCATTAAAAGAGGTGAAATATGCACAAGCCAACAATGGATATAAGCGAAGTAAAAAATAAAATTTTGGCACTAAAAGGGCAGGGTGTTGAAATGGAAGTAAATCATGGAAGAAAAAAGATTTCTCACTATAGTGGTGTGATAGAAGACACATATCACAGCGTTTTTGTTGTTAAGTTAGACAATGCAACCAAAACAGAAAAGCTTTCTTGTTCATATAGTGATATTCTGTGTGGTGATGTGAAGATTGCACTAAAAAAATAGTGCTTGTTGTCATAATTGAAAGCAGTTTCCCATATGATATATCAATATTTTTTGAAGGGGGAATAAAATGGCTTTCGAACCACAAACAAGCAAACTTGAAGCAAGATACACAAAAAGATTAGAAAAAATAACAATTCAAACCAACCTTACATTCAACACGAATGGAGAAAAGATTGAAAAGGTTTTGTTCACTCGTGCTTTGCCTTGTGTGAGCATCAGTTCGGTTAATGCTGGAAATGTTAATTTTGATGTAAAGGTGGAAGGCTATGCTTTGGTGCTTCTGGAAGGTGGAGACATCACCACACTGACTTCTTCCAATGCTTCAACAAGCAGTTATAATAATGTGCTGATAATGCAAGACAGCCAAATTTTTGCAAATACAACAAATATTAGAATTGAAAATGTCAGCGCCACTGATTTAACTGTTTCTTTCACATGTGCATATGATGTTTCAATAATTCTAATAGATAATCAAAACATAAACTATATATCAAGCGCAGCACCTGCAAACGAAAAAGTTGCAAAAATTGATTATAACACTATTACAAGCACTTTTAATCAAAATTTTGAATTATCAACTGAAATAGATTTGCCAAACGGTGTAAAAAAGGTTTTGTTAACTGAAAGCACGGCTGTTTTAAAAGATTCATCAGTTTCCAACGATTTGGTTACTCTGCACGGAGAACTTTTCACAAGACTTATCTATTTAACAAACGATGAAAAACCAAAACTTAAGACAGAACTCTATCAATCAGATTTTCATCAAGAAGTTTTGGCAACTGGTGTAACAGATAATCAAAAAGCATTTGCTGGCCTTATGACCTGCTCTAACGCTTTTGAAATTCAAGGCGAACTTGAAAGTTCAAAGGGCATAATTTTGCTTAAAAATGGTTTTAATGCAAATATTTTTATTGTTACTTCAAGTTCAATTGATTTTGTTGTTGACGCATTTTGTCCTTATCGCGAAATGAATATGAATCACCAAAGTTTCATAAGCCAACAAGTTGTTTGTGAAAAAACAGTTAATGACAAGATTGATGGCAACATTGCTTTCTCACAAGATGATGTAAGAATTGACAAAGTGGTAATGAGTTCAACTGGGTTTGGCGTTGTTGATAATGTGAAAATTGTTGACAGTGATGTTGTGGTAAGTGGAACAGCTTATGTGAATGTAGTATATCTTCTAGATGATGATAATAACACCATGCAAGCAGTTCAAGTTGAGATTCCATTTGAAAGTGTTGTTCGTTGTGATGATATAAAAGACACCGACACGGCAATTGCAAGCGTCGTAATTAAAGACACTGAAGCAAGAAATAAGCGAGCAAAAGAAATTGATGTTTTGGCAGATATTATTTTAAGTGTTCGAGTTTTAAGAGATAACAGCGAGGTTGTTTTAAATGAAATAACTCTAAGTGACAGCAGGCAAACTCCAGAGGCAAATATGGGACTTTATGTCATTGACCAAGCGGAAGATTTGTGGACTGTTGCAAAAGCGCTTTTAATTAATCCAGATGTTTTGATGGAGCAAAATCCAAATCTTACTTTCCCAATAACAAAACCAACACAAGTCTTTGTTTATCGTCAAGAAAAAATTGATGAAAAATAAATTATTTATAATTTGCAAAAAATGACAATAAAAAACACCAAAAAAGTGGTGTTTTTTTGTTTAAATTCTGCAAAAGTGTTAAAAATTCAAGCAAGAGGTGAAAGAATGAAGGCAAAACAAATTTTTGGTTTGGTTTTTATAGGTTTATTTTTTATAATAATTATTTTTTGTATTCCAATTCAAAACACATCCAGTCTTAGCGCAGATGATTATCTGAGAATACATATAAGAGCAAACAGCAATTCAAGTGCTGACCAAAAGGTTAAATATGAAATCAAAGATGAGGTTGTGAAAGTTCTCACTCCACTTCTAAGCGAGTCAGAAACAAAACAGCAAGCAATGAGTATCATAAACGAGAATCTAGATTTAGTTTGCGCCACAGCAGATGATGTTCTTAGTGAAAATGGTTTTAACTACACAAGTTCGGCATCTATAAAGAGTGAATATTTTCCAACAAGAACATATGAAGATTTAACGCTTGAAAGTGATATCTATGATGCGCTTATCATAAACCTTGGTTCTGGAAGTGGAGACAACTGGTGGTGTGTGGCATACCCGCCAATGTGCTTTGTTCAAGCAACTGATACCAGTGATGAGGGTGTTGTTTATAAATCAAAACTTGTTGAAATCATAAAAAATTTCTTTAATTTATAAAAAGAATAAATAAATTTTAAAAAATTAAACAAAATAACACAAGAAAAAACCAAAAGGAGAACAAAATGACAAAATTTTCTAAAATTATCTATTTATCACTCGCTTTGTTTGCATTTTTAAGTTCTGGTTTTCTGTTTGCTTTCAGTGAAGTGCCAGCAAATATGAGCAGTGAACTTGTGGCAGAGGCTGCACTTTCGACAAGTGAAATACAGACAGTGCAAACAAAACTTAAACGCTGGGGTTATTACACGGGGTCGGTTGACGGGATTTATGGACCAAAGACAACAAGTGCTGTGAAAAGTTTTCAAAAAAAGAATGGGCTGACTGTTGACGGAATTGTTGGAAGCAAAACAGCTGCTGCTCTTGGAATGACTCTTGGAACACAAACGAATAATGACCTTTATCTTTTGGCAAAATGTATTCATGCAGAGGCAAGAGGTGAACCATATGTTGGTCAAGTTGCAATTGGTGCTGTTATTTTAAACAGGGTGGAAAGTCCAAGCTTTCCAAATACCATTGCGGGAGTTATATATCAACCATATGCGTTCACAGCGGTCAGTGACGGACAGATAAATTTGGAACCAAACGAGTCGGCATATAATGCGGCCAGAGATGCACTCAATGGTTGGGACCCAACATATGGTGCTCTTTACTACTATAATCCAAACACAGCAACAAGTTCTTGGATTTGGTCAAGACAAATTGTGGTTACCATTGGAAAGCATAATTTTGCAATATAAGAGGTGAGGAATGAGTAAAGCAATGAAAATAATTGGAATCATCAGTATGTCCGTTCTTGTGGGCTTGGTGATTTTTATGGGTGTGATGTGGGGAATCACGCAAAGCGAACTTGATAGATACAGACAAGAACTTAACTATAACTATCTTAACAATTTTTACAGTTTAACAGACAGTGTTAATAACATAGAAACAAATTTAAGCAAATTGTCAGTTTCAACAGATGAAGAAATGCAAGAAAAATATTTAACCGAAGTTGTGTCACTTTGTCAATCGGCGCAGAATAATCTTTCTTCTTTGCCACTTGAACATCATTCAATCAATGAAACAACAAAGTTTATAAATCAACTTGGTGGATATTCCTTCACCTTGCACCAAAATATTCTAAATGGAGAAGAACTAACGCTTGATGATAAAGACCAAATTGATCAGTTACATCAAAGCGCAAGCGAAGTGAAGTTTGAACTCAACAGGCTTGCAAACCTTATTAATTCAGGTTATTCAATTATTGACAACATTAAAGACCCTAATGTTGAGGTGAATGATTTCAGTCAGCAGTGGAGCGGTGTCTATGATGACACAATTGAATATCCAACGCTAATCTATGACGGACCATTCAGTGATTCAACCCAAAACAAAGAGGTAAAAGGGCTTAAAGACATAAATGTAACACAAACAGAAGCAGAACTTTTGATGCAAAAATGGTTCACCGATTGGCAAATTTCACCTTCTGGTGAAAGCAAGGGTGGAGATTTTGACACTTGGAACTTCATGCTTGAAAAAGAAGGCAAAAATGGATATGCTCAAATTACGCAAAAGGGTGGTATGCTTTTGCAACTTGGCACAGACGTAAATGCTGGTGATAAGAATAAACAACTTGAAGAATGCGAACTTTTGGCAGAAAACTTTGCAAAAAAAGTTGGAATAGAAGATGTCAAGGTTGTTTGGAGCACCGAATGTGAAGGCTTTGTTTACTGTAATCTTTGCTATGTTAAAGATGGTGTTATAATCTATCCAGACATGATAAAAGTGAAAGTCAGTCAAGATACGGGCGAAATTTTGGGCTATGAAGCAAGAAGTTATGCTTTTAACCATGTTGAAAGAACAAATTTAACGCCAAAAATCAGCAAGGAAAATGCACAAGAAAAAGTTGATGAATATCTCAGCATTTTAACAGAAAAACTTGTCGTTGTGCCTAATGAATATGTTGGAGAAAGTTTGGCTTGGGAGTTCAAGTGTCTGAAAGAAGGAAGCGTTTACTATGTCTATATTGACGCTTTAACAGGCAAAGACCTTAACATCATGAAAGTTATTGAAACAGATGACGGCGAACTTTTGATGTAAGAGATTTTACATAAAGCAAACTTTTTATAAAATTTAACTTAAAATTATAAAAATTTAATAAAAATTTGAAAATTTTTTAAAAAATGTGAATATTATTTTCAAAAACACATATTATAATAATGTAAGCAATAAAAGAATCATCAAGATTTTATTTGCTTACAACTTAGAACACAAAGTTTTTTAACTTTGTGTTTTTTTGTTTTATAGTTTACTTTTTTAATTCTTTATGCTATGATTATTTTAAAATAATAAAAAAGGGAAGAAAATGAACAAGACCAAAAGCCAATATACCGAAAAAAATCTCAGTCAATATGGAATTTTTCAGTTGAGAGAAATTGCTCGAAATGTTGGTGTGCATTTGCCAACTACATATAAAAAAGAAGAACTTATTGACAAAATTTTGCAGGTTGTAAGCGGAGAGATTGAGCCTTTTGTTGCAAAGAACAAAAAGGGGCGCCCACCAAAAAGCTTCATAAGTTTTGACAGTGCATGGAAAAAGCAAGAACAGCCAGCAGAAGATGAAAATGACACATTCTCTTCTTGGGAAAAGGGGGCTTGGGTAAAAGATGAGGCTTTCAGCCTTTTTGCTGAACTTAAAGTGAGTGAGGCAATGCAGGGTTTTAACAAAATTTCTCAGCCGAACATTGTCAGTGGCATTGTTTTTTGTGAGCCAAATGGTTTTGGAACGCTTCACATTGGTGGGCTTAATGAAATTACAAACAATCAAATGGCAGTAATCAATTCAAGCATTATTGAACGCTTTGATTTGCAAAATGGTGATATTGTCACGGCGCAAATCATAACTCAGGGTGACATTCAAGTTGTTTGTGATGTGGTGAATATAAATGGCTTTGCTCCTGATGAAATCAAAAGGCAGAATTTTGCGCAACTTGAAACAATAAACTCAAATGAGATAATAAAACTTTGGAAAGATGACAAACTTGTCTTCACAAAGTGCATTGCTCCAATTGGTAAAGGTCAGCGCGCTTTGGTAACGGGTGATAAAAACGCAAAAAATGTTTTATTTGAACATTTTGCAAATGAGTTTTCAAAGGAAAACATTCACACCATTATGATTGCGCTTGACAAACGCCCAGAGGAAAAAATGAACATTGAAAACTCAAACATTGAATATTCCTTTTCATCTTTTGATATGATTCCTTTTAGACAAATGTATCTAATTGAACTTGCAATCAATCACGCAAAAAGACTTTGTGAACTTGGCGAAAGCGTTGCGCTTTTGGTTGACGATTTAATGGCGGTTTTGCACGCATATGAATTTTGCTTCAAGCAAAAAAGTTTGCAAGAAAGCGAAGTTGATGCAATCATATCTTTAAAGAAAATGTTGGCGGTTGGAAGAAACACATCAAATGGCGGGAACATAACTTTGATTTGCTATTCATCAAACAGAACAGAGGAGGAAAAAAAGCTTACTCAACTGATTGATGATTTGTGCAATTGTCACATAAAGGTTAACCGAAGTGGGATAAACGACTTTGTTGTTTTATCAGATAGCTACACCGATAACGCTTTTCAACTTCTGGATAATGACAGTCTGCTTTTAGCAGATAAAATCAAAAAAGAGTCAAATGGAGCAAGTGACAGTGAACTTCAAAATATATACGAAAAACATCTAAGATAAAAATATTTTAATTTATATTATGAATTTTAATAATTTTGTTATAAATTTAATAATTTTTAACATTAATAAATTAGAGTATAAAAAACACAACAGAAAAATGGGAGGTATCTATGGCAACAAGAAAAAATGCAAGTAAAGTTTCTTCAAAAGCAAGTTTAAATATTAACCTAGATGAAAAAGCAACAAACAAATCACTGAAAAGCGCAGGAAAAGAAATTAAAAAAATGGGTGCGGGAAGCATCATTTTGGTCATTGTGCTTTTGATTGTGGGTATAGCAGGCGGTGTGCTTGTCAGTTACTTTTTAACCAGAAATGATTGCTTTGAAATTATTGGGCAGGAAGAATTGACACTCACGCTTGACGAAACATACACAGATGAGGGCGTCAATGTGATTTCCTTTAATAAAGATGTTAGTGATAAGGTTAAAATTGACACTAATTTAACAAAAAATCCAGACGGAACATATTCCGCTGATGAAGTTGGAACATATTACATAATCTACACCGTGGACGATTTCAAATATGGCACCATATTTAATGTTCAAAAAATAAGACTTATTACTTTTGTTGAAACAAGTGAAGGAGGCGAATGATGGCAAGTTCAAAGAAAAAATCTAAATTTAAAGTTTTTTTAATTTCCATTTTGTGTTTGGTTCTGGGCGTTGCAATTGGTTTTGTTGGCTATACCTACTTAAAACTTCCAAATACCGACCAACTGATTATAACAGAAGATGTCTATTATTCCTATGACGGTGGCAGTGAGGTTTCTTCCACCCCAATCAGCACGGCTAACGGAACGGTGTCGGTGCATTTCTTGGAACTTGGGAATAAATACACAGGTGATTGCACCTACATAAAGGTTGGCGAAGACATTGATATTTTGATTGATTGCGGTTCAAAAAGCAACAGCGTTGCCACGGTAAGTGAATATTTAAATCAATACGTTACAGACGGCACTCTTGAGTATGTCATCATCACGCACGCACACCAAGATCACTATGCTGGTTTTGCTACCAGCACAAAGGTGGACAGCATTTTTGATTTATATGAATGTGAAGTCATCATTGATTTTGCCAGAACAAATCAAAAAGATACAGCAACCACATATAATAACTATTTAAGAGAACTTCAAGATGAAATAGATAAAGGTGCAACGCACCACACAGCACTTGAATGTTGGAACAATCAAAACGGAGCACAAAGGGAATACATTTTAGACAGCACAAACGACATCAGTTTGGAAATTTTATATAACTATTATTATGAAAATAAAGCAAGCAGTGAAAATGACTATTCTGTTTGTTGCATGTTAAGTCACGGAGACAGACACTTTTTGTTCACTGGTGACCTTGAAGCAGATGGAGAAGAATATTTGGTGGAATATAATGATTTGCCACAAGTAACACTCTATAAGGCAGGGCACCATGGAAGTAAAACATCATCAACAGATGCACTGTTATCTGTGATACAACCAGAAATTGTTTGTGTATGCTGTTGTGCAGGAAGCAGTGAATATACCGACACAGCAGAAAATCAATTTCCAACACAAGAGTTCATCAATAATGTTGCAAAATATACAAAATATATTTATGTAACTACACTTTGTCTTGACTATAAAAATAATGAATTCACTTCCTTTAACGGAAACATAGTTATCATCTCAATTACTGGAAATGATGAAGTTGGGGTTAATTGTTCTAATAACGACACAATTTTAAAAGAGAGTGAGTGGTTTAAAAATAACCGAACTTGGCCAGAATATGGTGTTGTTTAAAACATGTTAAATTAATGTTTATAATTCAAAAAATAATATTCAACTAACTGTAATAAATTTTTAAGTTAAAAAATAAAAAGATAGTGTTTTTTCACTATCTTTTTGTGTTTTATGTCAAAATTATTATTCAATCTTAAATTTCATTTAAAATGTCAAATAAATTTTCAAATAGCATAATTTTATATTTTTGCAAAAATTATATCAAAATTTCATAAAATTTTAAGTTTTTTAAACATTATTTTGCAGTTTTCACTATTCTTTGTTTTTTACAACCACATTTACAACAATTTCAAGGTTTTGAATATAATTATCTTCGTTGTCAAGACTGCTGAGATATTTTTTCCAATCAGCCGTTTTGTTTGAGTTAAAAATCGCATAGATATCCATGATGTCAAAATTATATTCCTTTGCAAGACTTAAAGCATCTTGAATATCTTGATTAACTTTTGTTTTTATTGCTGAAACAAGGGTGTCGTTATAATAGTTTTTGTGTGATGACTGAATTTTTCCACCATTTTCAATGCTTTCAATTCTTGTTTCCAAGGTAATATTTGCCTCTAAGATAGGGGTGTTGTTTGTGATTTTTGGATTAAAACAAATTCTTTTTGCCATTTGTCTAATTCCAATTGTTGCATTTTGCAAATCTTTGTCACTGTAATTTTCAATTAAAATATTACCTTTTTGTGTTTCAGAATCAAGCCAGTTGAATTTCATAACATCTTCTTGCTCTAAATTAAGAATTTTTTTGCCATTTTTGATAACAATGGCTTTTCCTTCATTTTTGAATGCACTTGTTGACGAACCACTTGAACTTCCGCCACTCTGCGCGGACGATTCACCTCCAGAACCAGAACTTTCTTCAGAACCACCACTTGATTGTCCATTTGATGATTCATCACTGTCAATTGTTCCAATAACAGATGCGCTTGCGGGAAGGGCATATTCACTGAAAAGTTCAATCAAACTGGTGCTTGCGCTGTTATAGTTTTCCTTGTTGAATTTTGCAATGTTTTGCAGGTTGTTGATGTCACTTTCACTGAATTGTGAACTTACTTTGAGTATATCTTCTGCTTTTTTTGATGTGTGAATAAGGGCAGTATTGTTTCCCATGATGTTGCTTCGCATAAGAAAATCAAGTGTTTCAATCAGGTTATCATTGCATATTTCATCTCCAAGAACAATGATATAGCAATGTGCAAGCCCCAAGTTTTGACCTGTTTTAAGTTCAACAGCGCTTATTGCATCCATAAGGTCTTTTCCAGTTCCAGAAATAACGGTGCTTTTTGGCGAATAACTTGTGCTTGGTTGAGGAATTAAAATTTGAGCAGAAAGTGAAATTTCTTCGCCTTCTTTATCAATTCCAATTCCAGAAACAATTGCTGTGGTTTGAAGTTGACTTGGCACACTTACTGCGCTTGGCAAAAGAATTAGAAAAAATATTGCAACCACCCAAGCGACAATTCGATATTTTAAGGCTTTGTCCATTTTTTCCTCCTAACGCAAAGAAATATCACACATAAAATCACATATATTGCCATGATTATTCCACAAGCATACATCCATTCACGTAGAATTTTTTCTTGCATGATAACAAGGCTGTAATCATTTATAATTGCCAAAATAGTGATAAAAACAAGGGCAATTCCAGTTGGAATCAGCGCACGTTTAAAGCCAAAAACCCACCTGCCAATGTTGGCAAGGCAATAAAGAAATGCACTGCTTGTTAGAAAAAGTGCCAAAGTGCAAACAACAATTGAAAGCCAGTTAAGTCTGCCAAGGTCGGTAACAAATGGGTCATGTTGCGGTAAATCAGCAAGTGTGAATTCAACATATAGTGCGCTTGGACCATACAGCATATAGAAAAATAATGCAATAATGATAACAATCAAAGCCATCAATGTGTTAAAAAAGAAAAATTTAAAATTAAAATTCTTTTTAAAATCAATTTTTCCCATAAAACAAAGAAGAATCAAGGCATTTCCTCGATAAAATATTTGTGCTTTAAATCCCTCAAACATTGGTGATATCCCATTTTCAAAAAAAGGCAATATATAGTCTGGATTAAGACCATTGATTGCTGTCAGCATACATATAACAATTCCAATCAAGATGAAAATTGAAAAAATTTCCATGCTTCTTGCAATTGTATTAATGCCCTTGATTGCAAAATAACCTGTTATAAATACTGCAGGAATAATGTAAATAAGAGGAGAAATTTCAGTAAACAAAATTTGCAAAAAGAAAGAATGTGTTTCTTGATATAAAAACAGCGCTTTCAAAGCGATAAATACAAAAAGGAAAACAAGTAAAATTTTTGCAATGATTGTTCCAAAAAATTTTTTTAAAAGCCCATAAAAACTTATGTCTTTGAACTTTTGCAAGAGTATCACAACGCCAATCAAAATAATCATGTCAAGCAAAAAGCCCAATGTGATTGACCAGATTGCATCCTTTCCAGCATATTCAAAAACAAATGGGTGAATAGTCAAAACTTTTGTTGAAAGCATAATAAAAATGGAGAGCAAAATGAACTGTCTTGAAGTTAATTCTTTTGTCATTTTTTAAGCCTCCTGTTGTTTACATTTGGAAAACTCTTTGGCCTTGTGATTTGACTTGTGATTGGTTTTTTAAAGATTGCATCTTTTTGGTCCTTTGCGACAAAAGGACCAAGCGGAGCAAGATAGGGCGCTCCATAGTTTTTGATTGAGCAAAGATACCCCGCCAAAAACAGCCCGCCGATGATGATTCCATAAAAGCCCAAAATTCCGCCAAGAAAGGTAAACACAAGGCGCAGAAATGAAATCTGCGAAGTTTGGTTTGGCACGGTGTAACTCATCACACCAGTAAGGGCAACAATCATCACAGCAGGTGGGCTGACAAGCCCCGCTTTAACGGCGGTGTCTCCCAAGATGAGTGCGCCCACAACCGAGAGAGCAAGTCCAAGATATCTTGGCATCCTCAGGCTTGCTTCATATAAAATTTCAAACAGAAAAATGATGAACAAGACTTCTAAAAAAGGCGAAAGTGGAATTCCTTGAATGCTGTTTGCAATGCTGATTAGAAGTTTGATTGGAATAATTTTGTAGTGATAAAGCATAACTGCAACATAGCATCCAGGCAAAATGATTGCAATAAGCGCACCAAAAGCACGAAGCCACCTTTGAAATGTTGCACGCATTGGAGTGGTGTAATAATCGTTACTGCTTTGAAAATCTTCCCACAAAACATATGGAAGAGTTAGGACAATTGGCGAGCCGTCCACAATGACAGCAACTCTGCCTTCAAGCAGTTTTGATGCAATGATGTCTGGCTTTTCGCTTGTTCCAACCTGGCGAAACACAGAGTGCCTTCTGTCTTCCAAAAATGCACTTATGTAACTTGAATCAACAACACCGTCAATGTCTATATTTTTGATTTTATCTTTAATCTTTTTGACAATTTTTGGGTGAACAATTCCGTGAATATAGCAAACTCTAACTTGCGTTTTTGAATATCTGCCAACTTCCATTTTATCAAAGATTACATCTGGCGTTTTCAGTCTTTTGCGAATTAGTGCAACATTTGTAACAATATCCTCAACAAAGCCCTCTCGTGGACCGTTGATAACCGCACTTGTTGGTGGTTCGGACGGAAGCCTTACTGGCCATTTTGTGCTGTCCACACAAACAACGCTTGTTGTGTTTTCAAAAAATATGGTGCAAAAACCATTGTTAAGATTTGTGATAATCGTGCTTTCATCACTTTCAACTTTTGCTTGCGCAAACGCAACAATTTTGCTGACGGCATAATCTGTTACATCATCTTTCTTTGGTGGAGGTGATGTTTGAAGTGGGTTCAAAACACCACTAATCAAAAATTGCTTGTCAACACTTCCGTCAATATAGACAACTGCTGAATTTATTTTTCCAAAAGACACAAACTCACGCACAATAAGGTCTTGTGAGTTATGATATCTTTCTTTCATTTTGCTAAGATTGTCTTTTAAAGATTTTGTCAGCATAGATTTCACTCCTTAAAAAATATCTTGCGAAAAAAATTTTTTTCTATGCAAAACAAATTAAATTTTGATAACATGCTTTTAAAACTTGACTTTTTTATAAAAGTAAAATAAAATTGTTTCTATATTATATAAAGGAAAGGAAAATGAAAACATTGACAGCAACGGAAATTGAAAACATTGAAACAGATAATTTTATTGAAAGCGAAATAAAAAAAGATATGCTCAAATATAACCTTGACCACATCGTGACACGCTTTCCACCAGAACCAAATGGATATATGCACCTTGGGCACTTAAAGGCGGTTACCATTAACTTTTTAATGCCAGAAAAGTTTGGTGGATACACCAACCTTCGTTTTGATGACACAAACCCAACAAAAGAAGAAATGAGATATGCAGAAGGTTGGCAAGAAGATATCAAATGGATGGGTTTTGAATGGAAAAACCTTGTTTTTGCAAGTGATTTTTATGAAAAGATGTATGATTGTGCGGTTAATTTAATCAAAAAAGGTTTGGCATATGTTGATGACCTTTCACCCGAGCAAATCAATGAATATCGTGGCACTTTTAAACAGCCAGGTAAAAACAGCCCATATCGTGAGCGTTCGGTGGAAGAAAATCTTGAACTTTTTTCAAAGATGAGGGCGGGGGAATTTGAAGACGGAAAATGCTGTTTGCGTGCAAAAATTGACATGGCAAGCCCAAACATCAATATGCGTGACCCAGTCATTTATCGAATTTTGCACCAAAGTCACTATCGTCAACAAGACAAGTGGTGCATCTATCCACTCTATGATTTTGCTCATCCACTTGAAGATGCGTTTGAGGGCATCACTCATTCTCTTTGCTCAAACGATTTTGAGGACCACCGCCCACTTTATAACTGGGTGATTGATAATGTTGACCTTGACTATAAAGTTAAGCCAAGGCAAATTGAGTTTGTTCGAACAAACATCACAGGCACAATCACAGGCAAAAGATATTTAAGAAAAATGATTGAACTTGGACTTGCAACAGGCTGGGATGACCCTCGCTTTCCAACAATTCGTGGGCTGCGTGCAAGGGGATATACGCCAGAAAGTTTAAAGAATTTCATTCTTCAAATTGGAATTGCAGGAAACAATGTTGACCGCGCAATGCTTGAAAATTGTGTGCGTGATGACTATAACAAAATTGCCACGCGTGCCATGGTTGTTTTGGATCCATTAAAAGTTGAAATCACAAACTATAGTGGTGAAGAAGAAGTTGAGGTTTTAAACAACCCAAACGATGAAAGTGCTGGCACGCACAAAGCAATTTTCTCAAACGAAATTTACATTGAGCGTGAGGACTTCATGGAAGATGCTCCAAACAAATTCTTCCGCTTAAAACCAGACGGAGTTGTTCGTCTTAAAGATGCCTATATCATCAAATGTGATGAGGTAATCAAAGATGAAACGGGAAAAGTTATCAAACTTAAATGTTCATATTTTGAAAACTCAAAAAGTGGCAATGACCAAAGTGGCATCAAGGTAAAAGGCACAATTCATTGGGTAAGCGCAAAACACGCTGTTGATGTTGTTATCAACGAGTTTGGAACGCTTATTGACGAAAGCAAAACCTTCACGGGAGACAACATTGAAGAAGTGTTCAACAAAAATTCGTGGAACATAAAAGAAGCAAAAGCAGAAGCATTTGTTGCGAACGCCGAAGAAAAAAGATTTCAATTTTTGAGAAAGGGATATTATTATTTAATCAAAAAGGAAAATGGAAAACTTGTTTTCAATGAAACAGTTTCCTTAAAAGATAAATTTAAAATAGGTAATTAAAATGGAAAAACTAACAAGCAAAAAACTTATGAATATGTGGCAAAAGTTCTGGACAGAAAAAAATCATAAACAGATTGATGCAGCATCACTGATTCCAGATGACAATTCTGTTTTGTTCACAACAGCAGGAATGCAACAACTTGTGCCATATCTTTTGGGGCAAAAACACCCACAGGGCAAAAGACTTTTTAGTATTCAGCCATGCCTCAGAACAAACGACATTGACGAGGTGGGTGACAACCGCCATCACACTCTTTTCTTCATGATTGGAAATTGGAGCATTGGAGATTATTTCAAGCATGATGCAATTTCATGGAGTTATGAGTTTTTAACCAGTGAAAAATGGCTTAATATTCCAAAAGATAAACTTGCGGTAACCGTTTTTGCGGGTGATGAAAAGGTTCCTCGTGACAGAGAAAGCGCAAAACTTTGGCAAGAGTGCGGAATTGATGAAAGCAGAATTTTTTACTATCCAAAATCAGACAACTGGTGGGAAATTGGGGGCGGAGTTGGTCCTTGTGGCCCAGACACAGAAATGTTTTATGACACAGGAAAACCTGCTTGCAGTGAAAATTGTCAGCCAAGTTGTGATTGTGGCAAATGGGTGGAGATTTGGAACAATGTGTTCATGGAATTTTTCATAAAAGAAAAAGATGCACCATTACAAAAACTTCCACAACAAAATGTTGATACTGGCATGGGGCTTGAAAGAGTTGTCAGCGTGCTTAATGGTTTTGACAGCACTTATCAAAACGATTGCTTTGAAGATGCTATTGCACTTCTTGAAAAACTTTCTGGCAAAAAATTTGATTTCAAAAAAGCAGACAGCAAGCCTTTCGCTGTTATTTGCGACCACATAAGAGCAGCGGTGTTCCTTCTTGGAGATAAAAGACCAACCACACCGTCAAATGTTGGACAGGGTTATATTTTAAGGCGACTTATCAGGCGTGCAATAAATTGTGCCCGCACCCTAGGTGTTGACGCTGACAAACTTGTTGATTGTGCAAAGTGCTTCATTGATTTTTATGATGATATGTTTTCTTTCAAGCAAAAGCAAGATTTTATTTTAAAGGAACTTGGCGAAGAAATTCAAAAATTCAACAAAACACTTGAATCAGGGCTTAAAGAATTTAATAAAATCATTGACAAACTTGAAAGCAAAACAATTGATGGACAAACGGTTTTTCATTTGTTTGATACCTTTGGTTTTCCAAAAGAACTCACTTGTGAACTGGCAAAAGAAAATGGCTTTGATGTTGACACTGAGGGCTTTGAAAAGGCATTTAAGAATCATCAACAACTTTCTCGTGATAATTCTGGAAAAATGTTCAAAGGTGGGGTTGGTGAAACTCAAAACGAAGAGGACGCAAAAAAGGTTGCACAATTGCACACAGCAACACATCTTTTGCACGCAGCACTTGCAAAGGTTCTTCACAGCACAGCACTGCAAAGAGGCAGTAACATCACACCAGAAAGACTGAGATTTGATTTTGTCTGCGACCACAAAATGACACCGGAAGAACTTGCCGAAGTCACACGCCTTGTGAACGAGGCAATCAAGGCAGATGTCAAGATAACTTGCGAAGAAATGTCTGTTGATGAGGCAAAGAAAAGCGGAGCAATTGGCATTTTTGACTCAAAATACGGTGATAAAGTCAAAGTTTATACCATGGGCGAATACAGCAAGGAAATTTGTGGTGGACCTCACGCAAACAGAACAGGGGAACTTGGCACCTTTAAAATTTTAAAGGAAGAAAGTAGCAGCAGTGGTGTTAGAAGAATAAAAGCTGTTTTGGTATAGAATAAAAATAACTTTTTAATTCAAGGAGAAAAGATATGGGTGTTTTTGGCACAATAATGAAAATAATAATGATAGTTTTGGTTGCTGCACTGGCTGTGTTTGTTATTTTGGGTGCAATTTTGATGATTTTCCCAAGTGTAAGCATTTTTGGCTTGCACTATGTCACAAGCGACAACAGGGAACTGATTTTTGAAGAACTTGATGAATCTTCCTATTCAACTTGGTGGGATGAAGCAGATGTCATTCGTGTTGAAACAGGCGGATATGACATCAATGTTCGTGTTACCACAACAGGACAAACAGGTGAGAACTATAACAACAATTCAGTAAAAATCAACAGCGCATACAAAGGTTTTGTTTGGGGTGATGTTTGGGAACCAACATACTCCAGCACAATAACAGACGAAAAATATCTTGACGACCGCACCGAAAATGTTTTCTATGTCAAAATGGCTGAGCCAACTGGCGGCTTTTTGATTAGAAGTGAAACAGTGCTTGATTTAATTGTGTCATCAAATGCTCTTGACGATAAAACTTTGGAAGTTGTGACAAACACTGGAACAATCACAATTGGCGGTGATGACATCACAGATGACAGCACAAAAATTAACACAAAAGAACTTGTGATTGAATCTCAAAATGGGCAGGTTAACCTTAACAACTATTCAGTTGAAGATGCCTTGACTGTCGCAAAAAATTCTGGAAATGTTAAGTCTCTTCTTGACATTCCATGCACAACCACAATAAGCATCACAGGTGGCTATGGTCTTGTTGAACTTGAAAACTTGGGAAATGAGGCTTCACAAGATACCCTTGTTACCATGAATACCACAAACACTCACACCGTGATAAAAAACATCTATGGTGATTTTGATTTCACAGCAGAAGGCGGGCTTTTGGAAGTTGAAAACATCAGTGGCTATGCAAACCTTGTGCTTGGCAGTTGTGATTGCCGAGTTGCAACTGTTGGCAATGGGCTTGATGCAAATGGTGGAGATGGTTATCTTAGAATTGAAAGAGTAAACGGAAATTCAACACTTGTAAGAAACAATGGAGAAACTACAATTGGTGAAAACACTGGTTGGGTAAATTTTTCAAGTGCAAATGGAAGTCTAACGCTTTCCTCTTGTTTTGGTGATGTAACAGCAACATCAACCTATGGAAACATTGCAATCACCTGCAAAGACGCATTTAATATAACCATAAACAACAGACACGGCAACACCAATTTCACTGACGCACAAGGTCTTGTTCTTATTAACACCTCAACCGAGTTTGATAACCGTGGAACTGGAACCATAACTGGAAGTTTTGCCGAAGTTCTTGGACAAAACATCATCAATGCATATGCAGGCAATGTGAACTTGACCATTCCTCAAAATGATTTTGCTCTTGGTTGGAGAAACATAAGCGGGGCAGTAAATATTGGCATGGGAAGTTTAAGCACCACAGCAAAAACAACAAGCGAATATCTTCAAGACACATCAAGCACAACTCAAAAATGGGTTAATGTGATAACAGGCGAACAAACAGAAAACAGCGCAAATTCAATTCTTGTAACAAACAACTCTGGACAAATCAACATAACTCCAGTTTCATAAAAAAAGTTATTTTCTAAAAAACAGATGCATATATTTTTAATATGTTTATAATATTAAAAAGAAAATCAATTGCACTGTTTTTTCTTTTTTGTGCCACTATTTTGTTTTCTGGGCTTTTATATCCATTGTCTCAAAGCACTATAACTTCTTCTCCTGCGTCTGCGCTTTGTGTGGTGCTTGATGCTGGGCATGGAGGCATTGACGGAGGAAGTCAAGGAAGCACGGGGGTATATGAGCGTGATATAAATCTTGCAATCACAAATAAAATTGAAACTTTGCTTAACAACATGGGCATTTCAGTTGTTCAAACACGCAGAACACAAGACGGACTCTACGGCGTTTTTGCAAGTGGATTCAAGATGAGAGACATGAAAGAGAGAAAGCGCATCATTGAAGAAAGTGGTGCCGACCTTGTTGTCAGCATACACATGAATTATTTCAGCGATTCAAGCGCAAAAGGTGCACAAATTTTTTATAAGCCAAATGATGAAGTAAGTGAGACTCTTGCAACAAATATGCAAAATTTTTTCACAAAAAACCTTGAAAACGCAAGAAAAGAATGTAAAGAGGGCGATTTCTACATTCTAACTTGCACGCAAACGCCAGGAATTTTGATTGAGTGCGGATATTTGTCAAACCCAGAGGAAGAAAAACTTTTGATATCTGACGAATATCAAGATAAACTTGCATATCAAATTTTTTGCGGAATTGTGGCATATTATGGTTTGGAATAAAAAAATAAAATAAGTGTGCTTAAAGCACATTTATTTTTTAGTTGCATGAAAGACTTGTTTGTGATATAATTTTTCTATGAGTTTTAAATTTGATTTTAATGAAGATGAGGTTAAAAATATGCCAATAACATCACTTGCTTTTGTGGGTGATGCCTATTTCACTTTATATGCACGCTTAAAGGTTTTAAACACCGAGGCAAAATCAGGGAAATTTCACACAAAAGCCATAAGACTTGTCAACGCCCACGCACAAAGTGAGTTTCTAGATAGAATTAAGCCGAGTTTAAGTGAAGAAGAGGAAGATTTGATAAGGCGTGCCCGCAACACTCACACATCAAGCAAAAGCAAAAATGCAGGACTTGCAGATTACAAAAAATCAACAGCATTTGAGGCTCTTTTGGGCTTTCTGTTTTTAACAAAAAATGAAAAACGCATTGATGAACTTCTAAATCTTATAATGAGTGAGGAAAAACTATGATAATTTGTGGAAAAAATGCAATTGTTGAAAGTTTGCGCAATAAAAAAGCGGTTTTCAAACTTTATGTAAGCAAAAATTTGATGCAAGAAAGAAACAATGAAATTTTCAGACTTGCCAAGCAAAATAATGTTCAAGTAATTTTTAAAAATAAGGAATTTCTTGACAAAATAACAAAAAACGCCCATCATCAAGGTTTTGTTGCTGAGGTTGAGAATTTCACATACTCTACAACCGATGACATTTTAAATCTTGCACGAGAAAGGGGAGAACAACCTTTCATCGTAATTTTAGACAAGGTGGAGGACCCTCACAATCTTGGAAGTGTGATTCGTGTGTGTGAATGTGCAGGTGTTCATGGAATTATAATTCCAAAACACAGTGCTTGCGAAGTTAATCAAACAGTTGCTTCCACAAGTGCTGGGGCATATTCCTATTGTCTTGTTGCTCGGGTTACCAACATCAATCAAGAAATTGAAAGGCTGAAAAAAGAGGGCGTTTGGGTATATGGCATTGAACTTGGAGGCGAACCACTTTACAGCGAAAACCTAACTGGTGCAATTGCTTTGGTTATTGGAAGTGAAGGCTTTGGAACAAGCGCACTTGTCAAGAAAAATTGTGATAAGATTTTAACCATTCCAATGCGTGGAAAAATCAATTCTCTAAACGCCAGCGTGGCTTGTGGTGTTGCTGTTTTTGAAGTTTTGAGACAAAGGGGTGCAAATGAACAATAAGTTAACACAAGAAGATGTCATAAAACTTTTAAAAAGAGCAAAAAAAGGCGATGAAGAAAGTCAAGACACGTTGATTGATAACTATAAAAAAATGGTAAAAAGCATTGTCCGTGGTTTTTTCTTGATTGGAGGCGATGCAGAAGATTTGATGCAAGAGGGCATGATTGGGCTTTATAAAGCAATGCAGTCATATAACGCATCAAACAAAGCGACCTTCACAACCTTTGCCTATCTTTGTGTGCTAAGGCAAATTCAAAGTGCCATTCGTTCAAGTTTCAGAAAGGGCAGGTTTATTCTGGGCGACTTTTTGCCAATATCAAATCAGGGCATGATTGTCCTTGACGACACCAATAACAAAGGCATATATCTTATCAGCAGTGAACTTTCGCCCGAGGAAAACTTGATTCAGCGAGAGCATCAACAAGAGTTAAGCGACATCATAAAAAAACAAATCAGCAATTTTGAGTTTAAGGTTTTGGGTTTATATTTAAAAGGTTATTCTCATTTTGAAATTGCTCAAAAACTTGGAAAAGATATCAAAAGTGTTTCTAATGCCATTTTTAGAATCAGAACAAAACTGCAAAACTTTTTTGGAGGGGAAAATGTATCTAGCGCTATATCGTAAATTCAGACCAACAAATTTTGAGCAAGTTGTTGGGCAAGAACACATCATAAAAACACTTAAAAATCAAATCATCAACGAACAGGTTGGGCATGCCTATCTTTTTTGCGGAAGTCGTGGAACTGGTAAAACAAGTGTTGCAAAGATTTTTGCAAAGGCTGTCAATTGCACAAACAACAAAGACGGCTCGCCATGTGGAACCTGTGAGGTTTGTAAAAATTTGGAACAGGCAAACAACATTGATGTTATTGAAATTGACGCAGCCAGCAATAACCGTGTTGACGAAATCAGAGACTTAAAAGAACTTGTCAAATATCCACCAATTTACGGAAAATATAAGGTATATATCATTGACGAAGTTCATATGCTCACAGACAGCGCTTTTAATGCTCTTTTAAAAACACTTGAAGAACCACCAGCGCACATAATTTTCATTCTTGCAACAACCGAACCTCAAAAACTTCCCGCAACAATTCTTTCAAGGGTTTTAAGGTTTGACTTCAAACTTATAAGCCAAGACAAACTTTTTGGTCTTCTTTCTGATATCTTTAAAAGAAGTGGAATCAAGGCAGAAGAGCAAGCAATCAAAATGATTGTCAAAGCGGGTGGCGGAAGTGTTCGTGATTCACTTTCAATTGCTGATATGTGCGCAAGTTATTCCAACAACAACATAACAGCAAATGATGTTTTGGAAATTCTGGGAACCAGCGGGCAAGAGGTTTTGCTTAATTTGGCAAATCTGTGTTTAAGCGGAGATATTCACGGCTTTGTGGAACTTTTAGACAAACAGGTTAAGTCGGGTAAGAACATTGTAAATCTGACACAAGAAATTTCAAAAACACTGAGAGATATCCTTGTTTTAAAGACAACAAACGCAGTAAGTGATTCTGTTGATTTGCCTGCTGAAAATCAAGAGCAAATGCTGAAAGTTGCAGAGCAATATTCAACCGCATTTATTGGGAAAGCTTTTGAAAAATTTAGTTCCATTGAACTGGACATCAAATATGCTTTTGACCCTCAACTTCTTCTTGAAACAGTTGCAGTTTCTGTTGCTATCGAAAGCCCTTATTTTAAAAATGATAATATTGTATCAAAAAAGGTGGTTTCGGTTGAAAAAATTTGCGAAACAAGTTCAAAAACAGAAAATGTGGTGGCGCAACCAGAAGGGCTTGTGGTTAGTGAAAGTAAAATGAGTGCGGAAAGCAAGGACTCTCATGGTGGGAACAAGGAGGAAAACAGCACATCTTTTGCTCAAAATAACAAAGAAGAAAGTCATTATGGCGAAAAACTAGAAAAAGAAACAAACGCAACAAAAATTTGGGGGCAAGTTCTCATTGAACTTCACAAGCAAAACCCAGTTTTGCACGCTTGCTGTGTCCAAGCTACAGATGTTGAAAAGCGTGAGGATAATTTTCTAATTAAAACAGATAGCGATAGCATTTTGGAAATTCTTAAAAAAAGTGAAAATTATCAAGAATTAGTTGCGTGTTTTAACAAAGTTGGTTATAATTATCATATAGAGATAACCAAGGTTGACGCAAGGCAGGCAAAGGACAAGGCAAGGCTTTTAAGTGAACAACTTGGTGTGTCTGTTAACATAAAAAAATAATAAAAAGGAAATAAAAATTATGGCAGGATTTAATGGTTTTGGTGGCGGAATGCAAATGCAACAACTGATGAAACAAGCACAGGCAATGCAAGAGAAAATGCAAAAGCAAAAAGAAGAACTTGAAGCAAGTGTTTTTTCTGCAACAAGTGGTGGCGGAATGGTGGAACTTAAAATGAATGGAAAACGTGAACTTGTGGCATTAAAAATAAAACCAGAGGTTGTTGATGCAAGCGATGTTGAAATGCTTGAAGATTTAATCATTGCAGCAGTAAATGATGCAAATGCGCAGATAGACAAACAAATTGCAAGCAGTATGCCAAACATTCCAGGAGGCTTTTTCTAGTTGAAAAATTTGATTGAACCAGTTGAAAAACTGATAAGTGAATTTTCTCGTTTGCCAAGTGTGGGCAGAAAAACTGCTGTTCGATTTGCGTATTATGTTGTAAATATGAATAAGGAAGATGCACACTCTTTTGCAAAATCAATCATTGAAGCAAAGGAAAAGGTGCATTTTTGTGGTATATGTGGGAATTGGACCGACCAAGAAATCTGCACAACTTGTCAAAAGGGTAATCAAAAACTTGTTTGTGTTGTTGCAGAGCCAAAAGACATTTTGGCACTTGAAAAGGTGAAAGATTTTTCGGGGACATATCATGTTCTTCATGGTCTTTTAAGTCCAATGGACGGCGTTGGACCTGATGACATAAGAATAAAAGAACTTTTGGACAGAATTTCAAAATATGATGTTCAAGAGGTCATTATGGCAACCAGCCCAACGGTTGAAGGTGAGGCAACCGCTCTTTATATTGCTAAACTTTTAAAACCACTGAATGTAAAAGTCACACGAATTGCGCAGGGTGTTTCCCTTGGAAGCGACCTTGAATATGTTGATGAGGTAACTCTTTCACGCGCAATTGAAGACCGAAAAGAACTTTAAAAGCACATAAAAGTGCTTTTTATTTTATTTTATTTTTAATTTTCTTCATTGATAAAGTTTGCAAGTTTTCTTCTTGCATTGATGTGATTTTTTAAACTCTTTCTAATATTTTTATTGTTTTTAATAAGCAATTCACTTTCTGTTTTGCTTATTTCTTTTTTTAATTCTTCCACTTGTTGATAGGCTGGAAATTTCTTTTTCATATAAAACCTTTAACAAAATTTTTTTATTTTTCATATAAATTTAAAAAATGCGGGGGAGAAATATGTTTGATGACGAAAAAATTGCTGATGAAAAAAGTATTGCCAATATGAAAATAAAATATGCGGGACTGAGTGAAAAAAGAAAGGTGAAAGTTTTGCAAGAGAGCAATCAGCAGGAAGATTCGCTTCTTTCTCTTGCCCAAGATTTCAGGTTAGAGCAAAAATATCTAACCTTTCTGTCTGAGCGCACCTCTGGGCAAGTGCAAACATTTTTTAATGAAATGATTGATGTTGCAAACAATGAACTTGCAGATTTAATTGTTTATTATCCAAGCTTAAATAGCACAGGCAGAGTCAACCCAACCTTTGTCTGCCGTCCAAACAGCATATGTTTTATAAACAGAAAACTTGCTGATATTGAAACAAGCATTTTGGCAACTCTTTTCAACCTTTATGTAAGCGAAACAAACACCGAAGCAAAAACTGTTTTACAAAGAATCATCAACAGGCGAATTGAGGCACTGGGACTGATGTTTTTAAATCCAAACTTAAACTAAAAGATTTGCAAAAATTTTTTGATAAAAACTTAAAAAAGCATGAAAAAACATGGTTAAAATGCCATTTTTACGCTTTTTTCTTTTTGTTTTTAAAAAGTTTTAAAAGTTACATCAAAATTTATGCATTTTTAAAACAAATGTGCTATAATGCAAATATGAAACTAAACATTCCACAATCACTCAAAGAACTTGCAAAATATTTCAGTCTTGCTGGCAACAAACTCTATATTGTTGGGGGCTTTGTTCGTAATTCACTTTTAGGCTTTGTTGAAACTGATTTTGATATTTGCGGACCAATGAAATATGAAGATGTTGAAACAATGCTTCAAAACTCTGTTTTTGATGTTACTCTTATAAACAAGAATTTGGGAACACTTCACATAAAAAGCAAAATCAGTGAAGAAGTTTTTGAATATACCACTTTCAGAAAGGAAAGTTACAGTCAGGGCGGAGCACACAGACCAGAAAAAGTTGTTTTTGTGAAAGATATAAAAAAAGATGCCATAAGGCGTGATTTCACTTGCAATGCAATTTATTATGATATTTTTGAAGATAAGATTGTCGACCTTTTTTCTGGCGTGCAAGACACATTGCAAAAGACATTAAGAACAGTTAATGTTCCAGACAAAACCTTTGATGATGATGGACTTCGAATTTTGCGCCTTGCACGAATCAGTGCAGAACTTGATTTTGATGTTAACGAAGAGTGCTATATAACGGCAAAGGAAAAAATTTCAAACCTAAAAGATATTTCACAAGAGCGTTTTCACAAAGAAATTTTGCAAATGCTTTTTGCGGACTATAAATATGATGCAATCAATAATCCAAATTGCCCAACAAAAGCAATAAACTTTTTAAATGATTGGGGTGCATGGGGCTATATTTTGCGTTCGTTATCTTTGGAACATGGAATGCAGTGGGTAAATGAAAAACTGTCAAAGCCATGGGTTCAATATCTCGATAATGCAGATGCAATTCACAGAGTTTCTGTTTTTACCTATGAAATTTTAAGAGCACTTGATTTGCCAATAAATTTAGAAAATGTTGACAAAATTTTGGGGCAAAACGGGCTTATGCTTTCCAAAAAAGAAGTGCGCTTGCAGGCAGATATTTTGACTGCTTTAAACGAGCAAAATGTTCTGCATGATGAGGCTGCAATAAGAAAATTCATTCAGAAAAATCACAAAATAATTTTGCGTGTGATTGACCTGTCAAAAATCTTTGGTGGAAACTTGCAAATTGAACACATCTATCACCTCATGAAACTTGACAAAGTTCCAATGAGTCTAAAAGACCTGGCAATCGGTGGGCAAGACCTGATTAAGTTTTGCCCTGAAATAAAAAAAGAAAACTATTCCTATGTAT